>CAZGHZ010000044.1:0-36110 GCA_964525655.1 uncultured Occallatibacter sp. | reverse complement strand
CACCCCGGCATGCCTCCTAAGCCGCAATCGATCCCGTCGAAACCGTGACGCCCCCATCTACCATCCCACCGGCTAAGACCTGCCGTTGGGCATCCTGATCGGGCATGCATCGGGCCAACTGGCTCGTGCTGCTAAGCCGATTCTACGCCAATTCCAATATCGCCGCGGTTCTACTGCTTGAGCAGGTCGATCGACTCATATTCGTGGCGGGCGATAGCCGCGCGGATTTGCTGTGGAGTCTTGCCTGCTTTGGTTTGCTGGTAGGCGAAAACTCCCTCCTTGGCGCAGGTGTCGCACTCGGTGCTATGGATCGTCTCATAGCAACTGCGCAGGCTGGTGTGGCCCAGCGAGCGGTCGCAACGGCAGTTGCAGGGAAGCTGATAAATCACGTTGCTGATCTTGGCTGCCATCTGGTAGACGTGCACCTGCCAGGGATACTGGAAGTGTTCGCCTGCCAGCTTGCTGCCGGAGAGGATCGGCGGCAGGGCGCTCACTTTAAGCGGCGCCGAGGGATGATAGGCAGGAACGTCGTCGGCCGGGTTCGACCACTGCGCATAGCTGGCTGCCGTCACTGCAAATACGGCCACTCCAAGAACCCAGCGGCGCTTCATCCAGTTGTACGTCATAAAACCCTCTCAGCATCATTTTAGACCGAGAAAAGCGGGAATCGAAAGCCAGGCAGCGGGTGGCGAGCTCCTGGAACGTGGATCGCGCGATTCTTTGCGCAAAAAAGACGGCACGAACGGTCAAGCTGTTCGTGCCGGGAGGCCAGTGACGCAAACTACTTCCATCGGAAAAGGCAGCAAGATCAGCCACCTTCTCGTCGGGAATATATACACGATAACATAGATCGCTTGGAATGCAAATACAAAAATCGAGATTATTGGCAGTTTGCTGAAGTGCAAACGTTTCTGGATGAAACGAGTCCGCAATGCGAGACTCTTCAAGCGTGAAAGAGGTAGTTCCCATTCACCGGCGGGTCACGGGCGGCGGGCCCATTCACCAGCGATGTTCATGTCAATGCACTCCTGGGCGAGACCGAGGTTGAATAGAGCGGCGCCGCGGCAGACAAGTTGCCGGTAAATTGCAACGCCCGAGGATGCCGCCACCCCGGAACCCTGTAACCTACTGCTGCTCGGCAGCGGGCTGGACGGCCTGGGCACTGCCCGATTCAAAAGATCAGCGAGGATCAGGGCCTGCGCTGGATTTCAGCCGCAACGATCCTGTTATTCTTGAAGGGTGATTCGACGTTCTGGACTCAATGGATTTGTGCCGATGGGCCTGCTATTGGCGGTGTTCCTGGCGGCCTGCCACAAGGAAGAACAAGCAGTCGTCGGCGTGGCCAAGACGGCGGTCAACGCCGAAAAGAAAGCTCAGGAAGCCGCTCAGGCTACAGCCACCGAGGCCGACCGTCAGCGCGGCGCTTTGGCCTTGATCCCGCTGCCCACCAAGAGCATGTATGTGGATGTGCATGAGCCCAGCGCGTGGGTCAATCCATTTCTCTCGGTCGACGCCGAGACGCTGAACCTGCGCATCACCCTGGCCGACGCCAACACCAGCACAGTGGGCCAGGGAACCATGCTGCGCCCCGAAGCTGCGCGCCGCCAGGAACTCCAGATACGCCCGGGCGATCTGGCCAAAGCCCTTGTTGCTTTGCCCGCCGGCGCGTGGCACTACGGCCGCGTGATCGCAGTGGCCGAGTCGCCCGTGGCCGGCAAGAAGGACCGTCCCAAAGTCCGCCGTAACGTCGAAGCCGCGATCACGGAGCTCAACGATCTGGGCGTGGTCGTTGAAGAGTGGCCCACGCGCTAGAGCGGTTCTCGAAGTTCCCCTGCATTCACTCCCTGATCTTCGTGAGGCAAATTAATTCCTATCTGGGGATGACAATTGATTGCGATTCGCAATCCCTGACCGCAAAGATGCAAGGCCATCGTAATAGCGTCCTCCGACTATCGCCGATTGAAGCCTGCGTACAAACGAGGAATGAAGGTTGTTCAGATTCTTGCTGAGAATGTGCTGCCGTCATCTTCCTGTTTGGATGGCGCGCGTCCCATTCAAACGCGGTACCATTGCCCCGTGGCCATTCCACCTCTTTCCGTCCTGATGAATCAGCCGCCGCTGACGCACGAAGCCTTCGCTGCCCATCGCGAGTTGGAGGCACTCCTCAAGCAGACCGTGCGCGGCGATGTTCGCTTCGATCTTGGTTCGCGGGCGCTCTATGCTTCGGACTCGTCGAACTACCGGCAGCTTCCAGTGGGCGTATTGTTGCCGCGCGATGCCGCTGATATTGAGGCCGCGCTGGCCGCATGTCGCGCCACGGGAGCAGCCGTTTTGCCGCGCGGCGCGGGAACCAGCCTGGCCGGTCAGTGCGCCAACGTCGCCGTTGTCTTTGACTTTTCGCGCTACATGCGCAGCCTCATTTCCATCGATCCGGAAGCAAGGCTGGCGAAGGTCGAGTCCGGCCTGGTTCTCGACAGGCTGCGCGAGGCCGCAGAGCAACATCACCTGACCTATGCTCCCGACCCGGCGACGCACTCGCGCTGCACTCTGGGCGGCATGATCGGCAACAACAGTTGCGGCGTTCATGGATTGCTCGGCGGCAAGGTCGTGGACAACGTGGAATCGCTCGACCTGATTCTCTACGACGGAACACGCATGACCGTGGGCCAAACCGGCGCGGCCCAGCTTGACGCATTGAGGCATTCGGGCGGCCGGGTGGGCGAGATTTACGAGAGCCTTGCGAGGCTGAGCAATCGCTATGCCACACTGATTCGCGAGAAATTCCCGCGCATTCCTCGTCGTGTCTCCGGCTACAACCTCGATGAGCTGCTCGATGAGAGTGGCTTCAATGTTGCGCGTGCGCTGGTGGGCTCGGAGGGCACATGTGCAACGGTTGTTTCGGCCACACTGAATCTGACTGCCAGCCCGCCCTTTCGCGTTCTCACGGTGCTGGCCTTTGCGGATGCATTCCTCGCTGCCGATGCTGTGCCGCGCGTGCTTGAGTTCGGTCCCATCGGCCTTGAAGGCTTCGATGGGATGCTGCTCGACTTCATGCGCCGCAAGGCGCTGGCTGTAGACGATGTCGCGTTGTTTCCCGATGGCGACGGGTTTCTGCTGGTCGAGATGGGCGCATCGAATGCGGCTGAGGCGCAGGCCAAGGCCGAGGCCCTCGCCAGCGCGGCGAAGAGTTGGATGGCTGCGCCTGAGGCTCGCATCTACAACGCGGCCGACGCCGTGCGCGTCTGGCATGTACGCGAATCGGCGCTGGGCTCAACGGTTTTCGTACCCGGCGAGCCAGATGGATGGGAGGGGTGGGAGGATGCGGGGGTCCCGCCGGCGCAGCTAGGCGCCTATCTGCGTAAGATCGTCGCCCTGATGGGAGAGTACGGCTACCGCAGCCCGCTCTATGGCCACTATGGACAGGGCTGCGTTCACATGCGCATCAACTTCAACTTCCGCACCGAGGAAGGGCTGCGCAAGTATCGCGAGTTCATCGAGAGGGCCGCCGATCTGGTCCTGAGCTTTGGCGGTTCGCTCTCGGGCGAACACGGCGACGGGCAATCGCGCGCGGCTCTCTTGCCGAAGATGTTTGGCCCGGAGCTGATGCAGGCCTTCCGCGAGTTCAAAGCGATCTGGGATCCGGAGAACCGCATGAATCCGGGAAAGCTGGTGGATGCAGTGCGCGTCTACGACCCTGTTGAGAATCTGCTGCACGGCTTGCCCGCTGCGCCGCGCGGGGCGCACTCTCACGCCATACTCGAAACGCATTTTGTCTTTGCCGGCGATGAGGGGTCGCTGGAGCGCGCCACCGAGCGCTGCGTGGGCGTGGGCGCATGCCGCAAGGCCGAGGGCGGAGTGATGTGTCCGAGTTATCGCGCGACCGGCGAAGAGCAGTATTCAACTCGCGGCCGCGCGCGCTTGTTGTGGGAGATGCTCGCCGGCGCTCTGCGTGAAGAGGGCTTCAAGAGCAAGGCGGTGCATGATGCGCTCGACCTCTGTCTAAGTTGCAAGGCCTGTAAGAGCGAGTGCCCGGTGCAGGTTGATATGGCCGCGTATAAGTCCGAGTTTCTGGCGCAGTGTTATAAAGGAAGGCTGCACCCGCTGCACCACTACATCTTTGGCTTTGCCGACCGGCTTGCGCGGTTGGGCTCACTGACTCCGGCGCTGACGAACGCCATCCTGACCGGCCCGATCACCAGCCCGCTGATCAAGCACATCGTGGGTGTGGCGCAGGAGCGACGGTTGCCCTCGGTTGCCCCCATTCATTATGTGAAGTCGAGAAAGTCAGCACCTGCAACTAATACCGAGCGCGAAGCGCAGTTGGCCGCACCGCAGGTGATCTTATGGCCCGACACGTGGAATAACTATTACCATCCGCAGACACTGGCGGCCGCGGAGTCGCTGCTCACTGACGCCGGCTTCGCGGTCGAGACACCACGCGGACACCTCTGCTGCGGACGTCCGCTCTATGACTTCGGCCTGCTCGATGCAGCCCGCTCTTATCTTGCAAGGGTTCTTGATCGCATGACTCCGCAGATTGAGATTGGGCGGCCGTTCATCTTTCTCGAGCCAAGCTGTGCAAGCGTCTTCAAGGATGAAATGCTACAGTTCTTTCCGAACGATGCGCGAGCCCAGCGCATGAGCAAGCAAGTGTGGCTGCTGGCCGATTGGCTGGCTGCCAAGGCTCCCGAATTCGTTGCCGGAAGGCTTGAGGGGGTGCAGATTCTGCTGCAAGGCCACTGCCATCACAATGCGATCTTCGGCGGCCCGGCCAATGAGATCGCACTGCTGCGCAAGGCTGGCGCTACGGTCGAGCCCATTGAGGCCGGCTGCTGCGGCATGGCGGGACCGTTTGGATTCGAGGCGGATAAGTTCGAGGTTTCGAAGAAGATCGCGGAAGACGGGCTGCTGCCTGCTGTTGAGCAAGCAAGTCCCACAACGATCATCGTCGCCGACGGCTTCAGTTGCCGCGAGCAGATCAGCCAATTGGGCCACCGGGAGGCGATGCACTTTGCGGAGGTTCTTGCACGCAGGTGTGGCTGCGGACAATGACCTGCTCAGCTAGAAATTCAGAGTTATCTTCGCCGTCAGCGCGCGGGGAGTTACATAGTGCGTGCCGCTGAAGGTGGAGAGGAAGTTATAGAGCGCATACTTGTTTGTTACATTGATGGCGGTCAGATCGAAATTTACTTTGTAGTGGTCTTTGCGGAAGACATTCTCCTGGCCAACGGTCACGTCGAAGAGGTTGCGGGGCGCGATGCGCTGCGGGTTGTGGTCGTTGTCTCCTGTGTTTGCAGCGGGGATATTGATCAAGCTCGAGGAGAATTGGGAGGCCGGGCAGAGACTCGGCAGCGGGCTCGTCGCAGTCGCCTTGACGCCATTGCAGATGAGACCGGCTTGAAACTCCTCGTCGGCGGTCAGCGGAATGCCTGTCGCGCTCACCATCGCAATCGCCGGCTGTCCGTTGAGCGTCGTGGAGGTGGCGCCACACGGACTGTTGGGGTTTGTAGCTAGTGTGCTGTAGCAGGGCGCGTTGCCCGCGACAAGGCCTGAGTCGTAGCGCCAGTTCCATCCGGCCCATGGGCCTCGCTTGCCTATCTGGTATTGCAGGTGGGTGGTCTGGTTGAATTTCTCATCGTGGTCAATACGGAAGGGAAGGCCCGTCTGGCCCACAGTGGCGCCCGCACCGGCCACCTGCGGCGGGAAAAAGCGCGCAGCTACCGAAGAAGCAATGAGATACGCGCTGATGTTATGGAATTGGGGCACATCGACGTGCAGCGCGTAACCGGGAATTTTCGAGCTATGCCAGTCGATGGGAAAAGTGATTGGCGTGTTGCCCAGCACACTGAAGTCGAATGCGTTGTGCGTGTACTTCCAGATGTATTCACCAGTGAAGACGACCCGCTTGCCAAAAGCTTGTTGCAAACCAGCATGAAACTCGTTGCGGAAGCCTGGCTCAAGCGTCCCCGACACGCCCGATGTGCAGCCGAGAAGCGGAGAGAGAACGTCGTTCAGACACCCCTGGCTTGAGAGCACTAGATTCTCGTTGAAAGGCGTTTCAAGCGTGCGCGCATAAGAGATTCGAAGGACGGTCGAGCTCGGCTTGATGTTATACGCGATACCGACGCGCGGCTGTATCTGGTTGGCATCCGCGAGACCGTTGTATACGTCCTCGCGCAGTCCAAGGCTGAAATTCCAGTTACCAGCCTTGATCTGGTCTTCAACGAATAGGCCCAGCTCCTTGACATCGGTGTGTCCGAAGAAACTGAAGAGGCTGCCGCCGCGGGTCAGGTCGTAGGGAGCCAGGACCGGCAGATAACTCGGGTTCGTTCCGTTAGGGCATTGGGACTGATCTGAATAACCAGCGACGGGGTTGCCGTTCACGTCCAGACAAGGCGCGCTGAAGGCATAGGTCGGATCAACAACGCCCAGACTGTCGTTTTCGCGCAAGAAAGTCTGGCCGTACTGCACGCCTGCCTTAATGTTATGAATTCCTTTTACGTATGAGTAATCCGAGTGAACAGCCGCGTTGGTGAGCGTGCGATACTGCGCAATGGAAGAGGTTTGCAGATTGGCCGGTCCCCGGTCAGCCAAAGGATTGCCGCTGGGATAGTAGTTAAACTCATCTCTTCGGACGAAAGCGCCCAAATTAAAGACCGCGTCATTGCCAATGACTCGCGTGTAAGTCGGCGACACGTTAAAGGTCAATATCTTCGAATGCTGATCCGCGTTGCCAACGTTGTCGAAGACCGGACTGGGGGAAGCGCCACCGCTGACCACATTTTGGACATTGAGATTGTCGTAGGAGTTAGGCGTCTGGAACCAGGAGCGGGAGTAATTCAGGTCCAAATGGATCGAATCGGTCGAGGAGAAGCTATAGTCCACTCGATCGAAGACGTTCTGCTCGTTGCCCCTGTCGTGGAAGACGGAAAACTCCGGAGGATCGAGAAAGCGGCCGGAGTTGAGGCCATCAGCCTCGATGAAATTGCCCCACTTCGCGCCGCCGTAGGCTAGGTCAAACCCGGCCGCTGCCGATCCAAATGCGCCATACGATGAACTGATGCTGCCGGTCGGCTTGGTGACTCCTTGCCCGGAGCGTGTGGTGGCTACGATCACCAGGCTGGTCTTGCCGCCATATTCTGCAGGCGGCGCGCCGCTGATGACCTCGATCGATTGGATCGAGTTGGCTGGAATTTGGTTGGAGAAGACCTTGCTCTGCTGATCGGTGATCGACTGGCCGTCAACGGAGAAGGAGTTGGACGCGTGATCGCCAAGGCCGTGAAAAAGACCGTTCGAGTCGGCCGCAACTCCGGGCGTAGAGAGCGTAACCAGCGAACTGAGTCCGGACGATTCGCTTTCCAGTGGCACTTTGGTAAACAGCTCGCGATCCACGTCGGTGTGGAAGGTGGGGTCGTTCTCAACCAGGTCGCCGCTGGCCTCAACAGTTACGGTGGAGTCGGCGCCCATCACCTGCAGAACGAGACTCAGGTTGGTTCCTACAACCGAGCGTATTTCGAAGTTCTGGCTCAGGGGAGTAAAGCCGCTGGCAGATACGATGATCCGGTAGGGATTGAAGGGGATATTCGCAAAGAGGAACTGGCCGGTCGTGTCCGTGGAAACCGTCCTTTCGAGCCCGCTGACCTCGTTGCTCAGGTGAACCGTCGCACCCGGAATCACGGCGCCGGAAGGATCGGTTACGGTGCCGCGAACCGTGGCGGAGTTGTTGCCTCCCGCAAACGCATCAATCGCCATGAGGAACACGGCGACGTGGGGAAGAATAAGACGAAACGTGCCGCGATCGAACGGCATGGTGAACCTCCAGGTCAGATCTAAATGTGGAGTGCACGCCGCGGATTGGATCGCCACGGCATCCTCGGGGCGAAGGGCTATCGATTCGACTCCAGAGCCAGCTTGAGGGAAAGCGCCGGAATTGCATCTGAAAGAGGTGCAATAGGCAGCGAACCAAGCTGAAACGAAACGTCTGAAGGGGGCCCTAGAGGCCGACCGGCGGAGGACGAGTGAAGAGCTTGGGGTGCCAGTTCCGGACGACCGCGCGCGCCTCATAGACCTGAGTGGTGGATTGAATTCGGATCAGGACGACCACGGCTGCAATCGCGGCAACCGGTGTCGCCGAATGCATTGCAATGCAGAGCGGGCACTGGTCGGCCTTGCTTTCGATGGCGTGAACGTGGACCACCTGGACCACGGCGAGCAGGGCGAGCAGTGCCAGACACACGAGTATGGCAGCTCTGGAAGCGCGTCGCTCCCGCTGGCTGCTCACTCGACGATTTGTCTGGAATCCTGTCAATCGACCATCCCCAAACTAAGGATACATACTATTGGACGCGCCAGCTCCGGCAGTGGTTGCGGTTTCTGGTTTGCGATTGGTCAAATTGATGCCGCCAACAGGCACGTCATCCGTCTAAACTGTTCAGTTATGATCTGTTTTCACCGAATCCGGCTTCTTACCCTGGCGCTTTTGTCAGCGATGGCCTGCGCCGGCGCAGCCCAGAACCAGAGTCAATCCCGGCCCGAGAACCAGAAGCCTATGCCGCTCAAGCCCGACCTGCCCGGTTTGGCCACCAATCATCGCCTC
This sequence comes from uncultured Occallatibacter sp., assembly GCA_964525655.1. Taxonomy (GTDB): domain Bacteria; phylum Acidobacteriota; class Terriglobia; order Terriglobales; family Acidobacteriaceae; genus Telmatobacter. The sequence continues at coordinate 27,514 of CAZGHZ010000044.1, read as the reverse complement.
ATTTTGAAAGACGGAAGCTACCAGGTCGTCCGCAAATACGAGATTGTGGGTGATCGAGTGCGCTACATCTCGCTCGAACGAGGCGGTGACTGGGAAGAGTTGCCCGTTGGCATGGTTGACTGGGATGCCACTCGGAAGTGGGAGCGAGACCACGCCAATCTGGCTGGGGAAGAGACCTCACCTGCGATGAAAGAGGCCGAGGAAATCGACAAAGAGGAGGCCGCCGAACGCGCCGAGCTGCATGCCCGCCGGCCCGAGGTGGCCAAGGGACTCGAGTTGCCCGACGAAGACGGCGTCTTTGCACTCGACACGTTTCAAGGCACACCCGAGCTGGTTGAGCTGCTGCCTGTGGACCTGGCACTGAATGCCAAAAACAGGCACGGGCTGAGCACACTCAATCCCCTGGCCGGGGCGAAGGCCAACCTAGAGCTCGAAGGCCAGCACGCGAAGATTCATCTGCATGTGAACGATCCGGCGATCTATCTGGCGCTGGCCGCGAGCGACAACGCCGAAAAAGTTCTCTCTCATGCCGTGACGGTCGAGACCAAGGGCGCGAAGGAAGTGGCCAACCGCAAACACGGCGCGCACTCGCCCCGGTCGGGCTTCGCCATCGTCCGTGTGGACGAGCGCAAGGCGGTGCGGATCGTTGGCGCGGTTCACGTGAGTCCAACCGGCACGGTAACCCAGGATGAGAATGTGATTCCGGCCAAGGCCGAGGTGATGCCTGGCAAGCACTGGCTCAAGATCACTCCGCAGGATCCGCTAGCCATCGGCGAGTACGCATTGGTGGAGATCATTTCGACCTCGGACATCAACCAGTCGGTATGGGACTTCCGCGTGGATCCGCAGTTGGGTGACAACGAGGGATCGCTGGGGCCGATCTTCAAGTAGAGGATTTTGCGGCTTCATCCAGGCATTCTGAATTAAATCTGAGGGTTAGATTCGCGCCTGCGCGGCTGCTGCTGCGCTGCCCAAAAAACAGTTTCATTTCCTGAAAGGCTATCGTGGCCATTTCCTGTTTCCCGGAGTATATTCGTTTCCGGACGTGCAATGTCGCTCTCGACCCGGACTTGCACATCGCCTCCGGCTCGAGAAGGCGCCTGTCCGGAATCAACCCTTGCAAGAGGCGTTTCAATGCACATCCCCTTGCAAGAGACTTCTCCAACTCTGTACCAGCGATCCGATTCGCCCGCGAACGATTCCGGCTGCATCAGGACGTAAACGCGGGGCGCAATCCATGCCCTCCCCAGGCATGGAGCGTAGCGGGCACTGCAAGGGACCGTTGCTTGGATTTCGTGTCCTTTGTCCCCGGCTCGAAGGTCGTCTGGTGCATCATCCACGGGGCACCTCATAGGAGAAGGAGTCTGTTATGGCAAATCCCAGGAAAGTTGCCCTCAAAGGCAGTGAGCGCGCTCTGCTGCCCGGAGCGCGCGCGATCGGTCCGACCGATCCGCATCAACTCATCGAAATCTCGATGATTCTCAAGCATCGCCAACCTCTTGAGTCGGTTCGCGCCACAGGCAAATTCATGAATCACAGCGAGTTCGCCGCGCAGTTTGGCGCCGATCCCGCGCACGTCGACATGATCAAGAAGTTCGCCGAAGAGAACAGATTGCAAGTGCTGGAGCGTGGCGACGAGGTGATGCGCCGCACCTTAACCATGGCCGGAACCGCCGCAAATATGGAGAAGGCCTTTGGCGTAGAGTTGATCGATTACGATCATCCCGACGGGAACTACCGTGGACGCACCGGCTCGATTCAGCTTCCAGAGGAGATTGCGCCGCTTGTGAAGGGCGTCTTTGGCCTGGACGACCGCCCGGTGGCCAAACCGCACTTCCGCTACCGAGGCAACAATCGCGCCTTTGGCGTCCGTGCCTCCAACAACTCATTTTCTCCACCGGACGTAGCCAAGCTCTACGATTTCCCGCAGGGCGTGGACGGCAGCGGGCAGGTAATTGGCCTGATCGAACTGGGCGGCGGTTATCGCCCGGCAGACATTCAAGAATACTTCCAGTCGATAGGACTTCCTGCGCCCCAGGTCAAAACCTCGTCAGTGGATCAGGCGAAAAATCGTCCCACCACGGCAGACAGCGCCGACGGCGAGGTGATGTTGGATATTGAAGTGGCTGGAGCCGTGGCTCCGGGCGCGATGATCGTCGCCTACTTTGCGCCGAACACAACGCGAGGATTCCAGGACGCGCTCAGCATGGCGGTTCACGACCAGCTCCGCAAGCCGGCCGTGATTTCGATCAGTTGGGGCAGCGCGGAGTCCACATGGACCGATCAGTCGATGCAGAACTTCGACGACGTGGCCCAGGAGGCCGGCCTGCTGGGCATCACGATCACCGTCGCGGCGGGAGATAACGGCTCGAGCGACGGAGTGAGCGATGGCCAGAATCATGTGGACTTTCCGGCGTCGTGTCCGCATGTGCTGGCGGCCGGCGGAACGCGCCTGACGGCGGCCAACGGCGTCATCACCAGCGAGACCGTGTGGAACGACGGCGCACAGGGCGGGGCCACGGGAGGAGGATTCAGTACCGTCTTTGCACGGCCGGACTACCAGACCAAGGACGTGAACTCGCCCAACCGCGGGGTGCCCGACGTGGCCGGAAACGCCGACCCCGACACCGGTTACAGCGTGCTCGTGGATGGGCAGCAGATGGTGGTGGGCGGCACTAGCGCGGTGGCGCCGCTTTGGGCCGGGCTTGTCGCCCTGCTCAATCAGAAGCTTCAATCCCGCGTCGGGTTTATCAACACGGCCCTCTACAACATGGACGAATCGTCCTGCTTCCACGACATCACGTCGGGCAACAACGGAGCGTATTCCGCCGGCCCCGGCTGGGACCCGACAACGGGGCTGGGAGCGCCGGTGGGAATCCAGATCATGCAGTCGCTACAAGGGATCACATCCCAATCCCACGTCGAAAAGGGGGTTCGCGCACACTCGTCGCCCTCGCGCTGAGCACGGCTTTAAGTGACCTGAGGTATCCCACCCTTGCGCCAGAAAGGAGGCGCAAGGATGGGGCACCCGGCCCTGACACAAGACGCACGCCTCGTTTTCGCTTTCCCTCATCCCCTACTCCCGCACGCTGATGCCTAGCGCCTTCATCTTGCGATAGAGGTGGCTGCGTTCCAAGCCTAACAACTCAGCGGCGCGGCTGACGTTGTTGCGGGCCTCCTCAACCTTCTTCAGAATGAACTCGCGCTCGTAGGCGTCGCGGGCCTGTTGCAGCGTTGAAAACTCCTCGGTGGAGCGCGTGCCGACCTTGTGGGTCAGCGGAGGCAGATGCTTGCGTTCGATGCGCAGTGTGCGCGGATTGAGGATGAGCACCCGCTCGACGACATTCTTCAACTCGCGCACGTTTCCGGGCCAGTGGTACTGGGCCAGAGCTTCCAGCGCCTCGTCGCCGATCTCCATGCGCGGGCGGCCGTATTGTCGACCGAACTCAGTGAGAAATTCGCGCGCCAGCAGCGGAATGTCCTGCTTGCGTTCGCGCAGCGGCGGCACAAAAAACGGGACGACATTGAGCCGGTAAAAGAGGTCCTCGCGGAAGTTGCCCTTGGCGATCTCTTCTTCGAGATCCTTGTTGGTGGATGCGATCAGGCGCGCGTCGATTCGAATCGGTTGTGTCCCGCCGACGGGCGTGAACTGCTGATCGTCGAGCGCCGAGAGCACCTTGGACTGTGTCTTGAGGCTCATATCGCCGACCTCGTCAAGAAACAAGGTCCCGCCGTCGGCGCGCTCCAGCGTGCCGCGCTGTTCTGGCAATCCGCCGGGCTGAGCGCCATGCCTATATCCGAACAGTTCGGCCTCGATGTGCGCCTCGGGGATGGCGGCGCAGTTCAGCTCGACAAAAATCTGGTCCTTACGCAGGCTTTCGGCGTGAATGGCGCGGGCGATCAATTCCTTGCCGGTGCCCGACTCGCCGTAGATGAGCACGCGGCCATTGGTGGGCGCCATAAGGCGAATCTGCTGGCGCAGGGCCTTGACGGGCACGCTTTCGCCGGTGAGCGCCGAGCTCACGCTGAATTGGCGCTTGAACTCCTGGTTCTCTGTGCGCAGGCGGCGTGCATCGACCGCATTCTTGAGCACGATGAGCGTGCGCTCCAGCGAGAGAGGCTTTTCTAAGAAATCGTAGGCCCCCAGCTTGGTTGCTTTGACGGCGGTCTCGATGGAGCCGTGGCCGCTGATGATGACCACTTCGGGGCGCGTCGCCGCTCCCTGGCCGTGAATGTCGCCCAGCACATCGAGGCCGTCGCGGTCGGGCAACCAGATATCAAGCAGAACCACGTCATAGGACGCGTCCTCGAGCAGAACGAGCGCTTCGCCTGCGGTGGCGGCACTGGCCACGCCGTAGCCCTCTTCGCGCAGAATCTCTTCGAGCGATGTGCGAATCTCCGCCTCATCGTCCACAACCAGAATGTGATTCATAGAAGCGGCCCTCCGGGCGAGGCAGTAGATTCGGCAGAGTTTGCAACTGCGGCCGCGCCGTTCTGCGGCAACGGCTCCATCAGGGGCAGGCGCAGCAGGAAGCGCGCGCCCTTGGGGCTATTGGACTCGGCGCTGAGCGAGCCGCCATGCTCCTGGACGATTTTTGCCGCGATTGAGAGGCCCAGTCCGGTGCCGCGCTGCTTGGTCGAGTAGAAGGGCAGAAAGAGCCGTTCGCGAATTTCGTCGGTGAGGCCGTGGCCAGTGTCGGAGACCTGGACTTCGACCGCCGTATTGTCTTCGCTGAGCGTGCTCGAGATGCCGAGCACGCGCAGCAGGCTGCCCTGCATGGCCTCGGCAGCGTTGTCGATGAGGTTGGCCAGAGCGCGGCGGATGGCCGCTGGATCGGCCAGCACCAGCGGCAACCCAGGCTCCAGATCGCGCTGAATCGTGATGCCGTCGATCCTGCCGGTGAAGAGCGCGAGAGCTTCTTCGGCCACTTGATTCATGTCGCAGGCGCGCGGCTGTGGCGCGGGAAACTCGGCCAGGGCCGAGAACTGGTCCACCAGTGTGCGCAGCGTGGCCACGCAGCCCAGAATCACCTCGCTGCACTTGCGGATCACGGCGGGCGAATCGGGCTGGCCGCGGTCCAAATGCCTGGCGATGCGCTCGGCGGAGAGCGCGATAGGAGTCAGCGGATTCTTGATCTCGTGAGCCACCCGCTGAGCCACTTCCTTCCACGCCAACTGCCGCTGCGCGCGCAACAGCTCGGTAGTGTCTTCAACCACCAGCACGGTTCCCGGACGGCCGCGCGTCAGCTCAAAGCGCGCGCTGGTGATGGCCAGATGCATGGTGTGGCCCGCTGTGTGGGTCTCAATCTCAGTGAAGGCAGCGCCCATGCGGCGACTGCGACGAATCACCCCGGCCAGATCTTCGGCGCACTCGGCAGGGAAGAGCGTTTCGATCTTCTCCCCGCCCAGGCCGACGTCCACTCGCCTGCCCATCAGTGCGGCAAAGGCTCGGTTGGATTGCAGAATCGTACCCGAGCCGTCCAGCGTCACGACGCCCGAGGGTATCGTCTCGACAACCGTCTCCAGCTCACGGCGGCGCTCTTCGATGGCCAGGTTGGCCGCGGTCAGTTGCGCAGAAGAGCGCTCGGCCAACTGCCGGCTGGTGTCCAGATCGGCCGCCATGTGGTTGAAGGCCCGCACCAGCTCGCCCATCTCTCCTGTCGCCGCCAGTGCTGCGCGATGATCGTACTTGCCCTTGGCGATCTCAGCCATCGCCACACCCAGTGCCTCCACTGGACGGGTGATCTGGCTGGATAGAGACCGTGCCATCCACACGCTGAAGAAGAGCGCGAGCACGGTCATCACAAGCAGGACAAGGAAGTACCAGGTGCGAAACTGGTTGCGCTTGCGGAACAGCTCCCAATATGTTGCCGAACCAGAGCGGATTCGCTTGGCGGTCTGGCTGAGCCCCTGGGGCATGGGCAGCGCCGTCACCACAATCTTCCCCGAAGCAGTATTCGCAACACCCAGAGCATACTCTCCGCCTGCTACGTTAATCACCGGCTCATCGCTGCGCCGCGCCGCCGAAAGCAGGTTGGCCGAAAGCGGTCCATGGAGCGCAAGAGCCTTTTCCTGCGCTCCTTCGTCCAGCCACGGCAGCAGGCTGGACGGGCTCGTCTCCGGCGGTGCCTGAAAGCTGGTGATGACGTGACCGTCCTTGCCGTAGACAATGGCAAACCCGCCATCCAGCGTGATGAGCCGGGAGTTCAACACATCCTGGAGCTCCGGCAGACTCTTGTCCGCTGCGCCCGAAGCCACCACGGACTCTGCCTCTCCTCGCGCATTGCTGGTAACGTATTGCGCCAGTTCCTGGACCACCCGGGTCGAGTCCTCACGCAGTTCCGATGTGTTGGGAGAGAACCAGCGGTCCAGCGAGCGGTTCATGAGCAGGAAGCTGAAGAGAAACATGAGGACCACTGGCGCCAACGCAATCAGCACCGCGCCCAGCACCATGCGGGATCGCAAGCGGGCCCCCAGTCCGCTCCCGCCCTGCCCTGCGTAGACCTTCAGGGTGTCCCGCAGCAATAGCACCAGCAAAAGCAAAAGCAACAGAAACACCAGCACAATGAGGCCGGCAGAGAGCATCGTCTCGCCAGCCGTCTCGGGATTGAGAAATCCCACATGGGTTGTGTCGAATGCCTGCAGACCGCCCAACGCGACAAAAATCAGCAGTCCCGCGAAGGCATATAAGCCAATTGATCGCCACCGTGGATCGCCTCGTAAGGGCATGGGGCGATTATAGAACCGCCACTGGACAGTGGACAGAGATCTGGGGGCAGGGGTGAGTGATAAGGCATGCGCTCTGTCTGAAGTACTCTGCGTGCAGAACTTCGACTGCGTAAATCTCATCGAACGTCACAACTTCTTTTCCTTTCCACTTTCTTCCGGTTTGCGCCGCCTCTTGGCGATCTTGCGCAACTCGGCCAGAGTCTCTTCCCCCCAGCGCAAATGTGCCTTCAGCTCCAACTGCCCGAAGCGAGCCGCCATCTTCCAGTAAGGCGCGTCAGGACTGTGACGGCTCTTGTCGATCTCCTCACGCTCGATGCGCTTAAACTTGCGAAGATATACGCTCTCGCTCTCCACCATTCGCTCCACATGCTGGATCGCGATCTCCGGCGAGACCTGCGAGCCGAAGAAGAGCTTCAGCAGCAACTCATTGCGCGGAATCTCCGGCTGCGGAGGCACCGTTAGCCACTTCGCCAGGCGCTCGCGGCCCTTCTTGGTGATGGCGTAGATGCGTCTGTCTGGCTTGTCCATCTGGCGCTCTTTCTCAGATGTCACGAAGCCCTCGGCCTCAAGCTTTTTGAGGTTGGGATAGATCTGCCCGTAACTCTCGCTCCAAAAGTGGCCGACCGAGCCGCGGATGTTCTGCCCCAGGTCGTAGCCCGACATGGGCGTGACGGTCAGCATGCCGAGGAGCACTTCGTTGCTTGAACTTGATCGCTTTGACATATGTCTAATAGAAATATTACTGCTAGTAAATATTGTCAACGAGATTCTACACAATTTCCAACAATGCGCAGTGGAACTTTGCATCCGCCGTTGCCGTATGGTCAAGAAAGAAAGGAAAATCCAATGAACCGTCGATCCTTCCTGGCTGTTGGAGCTGCCACGGCAGCCGCTTCTTCTCTGGCGCAGGCTCCAGCCGCACCGCCTGTGACGCAAAAAGCCGCACCCGATTCGCCCTTCACCGATCCGGACTTCGGCTTTACCGCGCTGAATTCCATGGGCCACGCCTACTATCACGCCGGAAACCCCGGCAAGCTGCTGGCAATTGTCTCCAAAATCAAGGCGGGGGACTTCGATTCAGCCTGGACCGCTTATTACCAGGCCGGCGTGGATGCGCGTACACTGGCCGATTCGGCAGTGAGCAAGCGGCACAACGTGAGTGCGCGCGAGGCTTATCTGTGGGCTGCGAGCTACTTCAGCATCGCGCTTCGCTTTGGAGATGGCACCGAGAGTCCCGAACGTATGCTTCCCTGCTGGCAGCAGTATGCCGCCTGCTGGTCCGCGGCGGCGGGGTTATTCGAGCCGCCCATTGAGCGCCTGGAAATCCCCTACGAGGGCGCCAGCCTGACCGGCTGGTTCCTGCGAGCGGACAACTCTCGCCGGTGCAAGCCGCTGGTCATCCTCAACAACGGCGCCGACGGCATGGAAATAAGCAGCTATGTTTTGGGCGCCGCTGGAGCCTTGGCGCGCGGATACAATTGCCTGATCTTCAACGGCCCCGGACAAGGCGATTCGTTGTGGCTGCGCAAGCTCTACTTCCGCCCGGACTGGGAGAAGGTGATCACACCGGTCGTAGATGCAATGTTGCACCGCCGCGAGGTCGATGCCAAGCGGATCGCCCTGGTGGGTATCAGCCAGGGCGGCTATTGGGTGCCCCGCGCTCTGGCCTTCGAGCACCGCATCGCCGCCGGAGTTGCGGATCCGGGAGTGTGGGATGTGTCGGCTCCCTGGCTCGGCCATTTGCCTGGGTTTGTTCGCAGCGCATTGGATGCCAAAGACAAAGGTCAGTTCGACCAGATCATGCAAATGGGTACCGCATCGAATGCGAGGAGCAGAATGACGCTGCGCTTTCGCATGCGCCCTTTTGGCATGGACTCTTACTACGACGTTTTTCGCAGCGTGCAAGAATACAATCTCGCGGAGGTAGCTGGCCGCATCCGAACTCCCATGCTGATTACCGCTCCGGAGGGCGAGCAGTTCTTTCCCGGCCAGGCACAAAAACTTCACGACGAGTTGAGCTGCCCCAAGGCGCTGATCCAGTTCACGCGCGATCAAGGCGCGGATCAGCACTGCGAAGTTGCCGCTCCCGGCTATCGCGATTTCTGCATTTTCAACTGGCTTGACGAGGTTCTGGCGTAGGTTCGAAGAGACTCCTGCCGGGTGCCTGAGGCCGCGGCATTGGGAGCCCATAGACCAGCGGCGGTGATCTGCGTTGACCCAATGGCCAGTACTTATCAGCCAATCACTTTAGCCGCTGTTGTCCACTGTCGCTGCTGGCTCTCGCCTACGCCACGGCATGTAAGCTTGCCCAGCCATGTGTTCATCCCTTCAGCCAGACCCGCATCCTTGCGCAGCGCATCGCGGACGCCAAAATTGGCCATGCGCAGCAGATACTGGAAGGTCGAGTTGGTCAGGGCCAGCGTCGAGGTATGAGGCACCGCGCCGGGCATGTTGGTGACGCAGTAGTGCACCACGCCATCGACCAGATAACTTGGGCTTGAGTGCGAAGTAGGGCGCGCCGTCTCCACGCAGCCGCCCTGGTCGATGGCCACGTCCACGATGACGGCGCCTTTCTTCATCTGAGAGACCATCTCGCGTGTTACGAGCCTGGGCGCGGTTGCTCCGGGAATCAACACGGCTCCGATCACCAAGTCGGCCTCGCGGGTCGCTTGTGCCAGGTTGTAGCTGTTCGAGGCCAGCGTTCCGAGGCGTCCGCCAAAGTGGTCGTCCAGCTCGCGCAGCCGGTTCAGGCTGACGTCGACGATGGTGGTCCGGGCGCCTAGGCCGAGTGCGATTCTGGCCGCATTCGAGCCCACCACCCCGCCGCCGATGATGGTGACATGCGCCGGAGGGACGCTCGGCACGCCTCCAAGCAGAATGCCGCGCCCGCCGCGTTCTTTCTCAAGGTACGCAGCACCAACCTGCACGCTCATGCGCCCGGCGACCTCGCTCATCGGAGTCAGCAGCGGCAGCGTCCCCTGGCGGTCGCGAACGGTTTCATAGGCGATGCCGATGACCCCGGACTCGAGCAGTTTCTCGGTCAGCGCGGGAAGCGGCGCCAGGTGCAGATAGGTAAAGAGAACCAGGCCTTCCCTGAAAAACGCGTACTCCTTCTCTATCGGCTCCTTGACCTTGACGACGGTCTCGGCCTTCCCCCAGACATAACCTGGTTCGCCGACGATCTCCGCGCCGGCGTTTTGGTACTCCTCGTCGGAAAAGCCGGATTGCGCCCCGGCCTGGGTCTCGATGAGCACGGTGTGCCCTGCCTCGCCGAGCGCCTTCACGCCCGCCGGAGTGACGCCCACTCGGGCTTCGTTGTCCTTAATCTCCCTGGGAACGCCGATGATCATTGCGATCGCTCCTATCTCGATTCAATCTAGTCAGTTGGATGCGAACGGGAGAAGCCCGGCTTCGAGAACGATTGCGAGCCGGGCGGCTCGAGGTGTTCAGGTGCCTCGGATTGTGGCTCCCCGGCGGTGACTTCCGGTGAGCTCCGTGAGAGATTTGGGGTGTTCAAGCCCGCCAATATGTGCTCCAATGTGATTGATTCCAAAGACTGCGAAGAGAGGGGTGGCTCATGGACGAGGACCCGAGGTTTCCCAACCGAAAGAAAAAGCGGGACTGGGATGACATGTCGGCTCTTGATAAGCCCGTGAACGCCGGCGAGCAAACTGAAGAGCCACAGTTACCCGTCAACGTCTATCGTGTCGTTCCGCCGGCCCAGAAGACCAAGGAAGAGGAACTCGCCGAGCGGGCGGAACTTTATGCGCACCGGGCGAGCCTGGAAGCGGCAAACCAGCTTCCCGTCGCTGAAGTTCCAATTGTCCAGGACCCGGTCTACCATGCGCCTGAACCAGCCCAAACCGAGACGCCGGCTGAGCAAGCGAAGAAAGAAGGGGTGAGTAGATTCTTCGAAAGCCAGGCAAAACTCTACTCCGCGATCGGGGTGGGCTTCGTGATTCTGATTGGAATTGCGATCGCGGTCGCGTACTGGGCTGGTAGCAGCCCGGAAGGCCGGTACGATTTAGGGTCGGTTATCTCCAGCGCGACCGGATTAAAGGGTCATCTCTTCGTCGAGTGGGACAAACAGCTCAATTACCGCTTGTCGATGGAACCGGACAATCCTGCCAGGCAGGCGGCTTTTGCCGCGGCAATCGCTAATTCGCCACATCCGCTTTCCGTCGAGATCCACCTGCAGGATTCCGAGGGATTTGTTTTGTGCTCCAAGGAGATCCTGCTGAAGTACGACGCGAGGAATGCGATCGATCTTGCTGCTCCCAGCGGCCAGCAGGCGCAAGAGATCGATCCGGGACAAGCGGAAGCTCAGGAAGCAGCGAGGGAAAAGGGCAGGGACCTTTTCAAGACTCAAGCTGGGCCGGACGGACAGGTCTCCGCCATGAGCGCGCAAGGCTCAATTCCCTGTACGGCAAATGCCTATGAGAAAGCGACTGCCTGGAGCTTCTCGCCCGGCTTTCCGAGCATTGCGGAACAAGACCAATTGGCAGAACGCCAGCGACAGTTGGCCAACGGAGAGCGTTCATCGGGCGATGCAGCCGGCCGCAAGAAAGTCGTCCCCAAGGCTGTGCAGAAGCCCTTTGCTTTCTCGATCGAAGGGGACGACTCAATCGTAGACTTCGACACCTCGCGCGGGATCATCGAAACCACCTCGGGAAAGGTCTTCTTCATCGACAAGTCAGGCGGAACAGCCTCCGATCCAAGATGGCAGGACTATCCCGTCGAGATCCATTATCGCTGCGACCGGAGCTCCGAATGCACTCTCATGCACGCGGGCACGGGAGCTCTGCACGTGAAGCTGCGGCGATAGATCGGAGTGAAGCCACGAGTCAAACGCCCGCAACCGTCCTAGAGCGCGGGTGATTGGCGCCTATCGCACTCGATCCGGTTGCGGCCATTTTCTTTCGCGCGATAGAGCGCATGGTCGGCACATTGCAGCAACTCGTCGCGCTGCTCAACCGAGACCGGTGAGGAGGTATTGACCCCGATGCTGAGGGTGACGGCGATCTGATTGTCTCGTGCGTTGATCGGGTGCTCGGACACTCCGAGACGGATGCGCTCAGCAACTTCGCAGACTGAATGAGGATCGCAGCCAGGGACAAGGATAAGGAACTCTTCACCGCCGTATCGTCCCATGAAATCGTAGACGCGCAGCGAAGCTTGCATCCGCCGGGCGATCTCACGCAGCGCAATGTCGCCGCAGACGTGGCCGAATTGATCGTTGATGATCTTGAAGTGGTCAACATCGGCGATAAGCACGCCAATCGTGGATTTTTGCCGCGCTGCCTTTGCGCACTCGCGCGAGAAGAGATCGAGGATGGCGGGCCGGTTCCAGATCTCTGTCAGAGAGTCGTGCGTAGCCTCGTATTTCTGCGTCTCATAGGCTAGGCGCAGCCTGTTTTGCAGGTCGATAATTCGCTGGCCTGAACGCAGGCGGGCCTGCAACTCCGGCGTATTGACCGGCTTGGTCATGTAGTCGTCGGCGCCGGCGCCGAGGCCGCTGAGCAGATCCTGCTGGTCGCGTCTCGCCGTGAGCAGGACAACATACGTGTAGGGCCGGTCCCTGAGGCTGCGAACATGTTGGCAGAGGATCGTTCCATCCATGCCCGGCATCATCCAGTCCAACAGCACCATCTGCGGAGCATCGTCGCGCTGCAAGATTCTCCAGGCCTCTTCGCCGTCCTCGACGACCAGCGTCTCATATCCCCAGGAGGAGAGGCAGCGCGCCAGGAAAAGCCGTTGCATGGGATCGTCATCCGCAATCAGCACGCGCATGGCTCTCCTTTCCCAATGCGGCGATGGCTGCACGAAGCTGGTCAAGGTGCCCGGCAAGCCCGCTCATAACTTCAGGTATGCGGGAAAGATCGCATTGCTGGGCCATCTCTTCCAGCGCCTGGCAGTCGCGGATTTGCGGTCCATCGCCAAAGATGCTCAATGCCCCCTTCATGCGGTGCGCGGCCCGGTGCACCGCGTTTGCGTCCTGGGCTTTGACCGCATCGGCCAGGGACTGAATCATGCGCGGCAGCTCAGTCAGCGACAGATCGCAAAGGTCGGCCAGCAACTGGTAATCGCCATCCAAACGGGACAGAATCTCCTCCCTATTCAATTGGAGCTCCGCGTTGTCTTGACTAGAAATTGAGCCGGGCATCGTGATCAACTCCTCGCATCCCCAACCGGCTCGGCTGCTCCCGCCGAACTCTTCGCGTGGGTCTCGTAACTGAAGAAGCGGGCAATGGCCTCTTCCACGCGCTTGTAGCTGACCGGCTTCGTAATGTATTCGTCCATGCCGGCGCCGAGGTAGCGGTTGCCGTCTCCGCTCATTGCATAGGCGGTCATGGCAACGATGGGAATATGCTGCCCGCTCTGCTTCTCCATGGCGCGAATGCGCGCCGTGGCCTCGGTCCCATCCATCTCCGGCATCTGAACATCCATCAGAATCATATCGAAGGACTCACTTCCCCAAAGCCCGAGCGCCTCGCGGCCGTTGGAGGCCAGAGTCGCTAAATGGCCCATCTTGTTCAGCAAAGCGACGGCCAGTTTCTGGTTGATTGCGTTGTCTTCAGCCACCAGGATTCGGAGGGCGCGGCCCACCGCGGTTGGCGCGGGATGTTCAACGGCTGGCCGCTCGGCCAGCATGCCCAGGCCGGTACGGATGCTCGCCAGCAATTCCGCCGAACGGATAGGTTTAACCAGGTATGTCGTCACGCCCAGGCTGCGGCAGCGCGCAGCGGTGGCAATCTGGTCGCAGGAGCTCAGCATCATAATCACCACGCCGCTCAACAATGGATTGGCCTTGATCCGCTCGATGACCTCGAGCCCGTTCATGCCCGGCATCGCGTCGTCGAGCAGGATCAACCGGTAGGGCTCACTGCGATCCCTGGCGTTCAACAACTCCGCAATGCCCTCGGTTCCCGAGGCCGCGCCTGAGGATCTCATTCCCCAGCGCCGGGTCATTTCGACCAGAATGCGCCGGTTCGTTGCGTTGTCGTCGATGACCAGGGTGGTAATACCCTTGATGTCTTGGAGGCTCGATTGAGGCTCGGACTCAGACTGCGCAGGCGCTTCATCGAAGACCGCAGTGAAGAAGACGGTCGTGCCCGCACCCGGAGCGCTCTCGATCCAGATACGGCCGCCCATCGCCTCCACCATGCGCCGCGAGATAGCCAAACCCAGCCCGGTTCCGCCATAGTGGCGTGTGGTTGAGCTGTCTGCCTGTTCAAAGGCCTGGAAGATTCTCTCGTGGTTGCCGGTTTCGACGCCGATTCCGGTGTCTCGCACCGCGTAGCGAAGCGTCATGCGATTTCCCTCGACTGCATCCACTGTGACGGTGACAACCACCTCTCCAGCTTCCGTGAATTTGACCGCGTTCCCAACTAGATTGGTCAGCACCTGACGCAGACGGTTCGGATCTCCCAGAAGGGCCGCAGGAAGCTCCGGCGCCGCGATCCACGTCAGCTCCAGCCCTTTCTTATGGGCTGCAAGGGCTGAGGCTTTCAGGACGTCCACCACCGTATCGGTCACGCTCAGGCGCGTGGAATCGAGGATGAGCTTGCCTGCCTCGATGCGCGAGTAGTCCAGGATGTCGTTGATAATGACCAGCAGCGAGTCTGCGGAGGTCTTCACCATGGTGAGGAACTCGCGCTGTTCCGCCGTGAGGTCGGTCGAGAGAGCGAGCTCCGTCATGCCAAAGATTCCGTTCATCGGGGTCCGGATCTCATGGCTCATATTGGCCAGGAACTGGCTCTTGGCCCGGTTCGCCTGTTCGGCGGCATCCATCGCATGGCGCAGCGCGGCCGTCTGCGAGCGCACCTGCCGGCGGAGCACCGTCACCCAGACCATCGCGAAGCCTGCCACGAAAACAACGATGCCGAACATGTAGAGCACCCGCTCCTGGGTCCACCATGGTGCGTTCTTGAGCACACGGATGTCCTCCGGGGTGCGCAGCATCAGGACGAACGTGTCCGGATCGATATCTTGGATCTGGTCAAACTGGTCCGGGTCGATTTGCACCTGGAAAATGCCGGTCAGCCGCAGCAGGCTACCCGGATGCAGCGCTTCGAAGGAGCGCAGGGAGATGTCGTCGTCGATCTGCGCATTGAAGGTCCGCGCCCCCGACTCCAGCATCAATGTCTTGCCGTGCGCGCTGTTGACCACGCGCAGCAACCGGGCATCGATCTGCACCAGCTGGTTATCCAGCCGCGTATTCATGTTCTCAAGATTTGCCACCTTCGGCGCGGTTGCGGAGCCGCTTCCCATCTTCTGCATCTCGGCGTCGCGCATCACAGGAGAGTAGGAGCCACCGGGAATTATGTAGCCGCTCGCCTCAGCCAAATCCCCAACCTGCAGATCCTCCGACTGCGTCTGCACCTGCAATCCCCCGGTTGCGTCCTGCAGATAAAGGCCGCGGTCGAGCGAGTTCATAGTGACAATGCCCCGCACCCTCACGCGGTGGCTGAAGTCGATCTTCGAGGAGTAGCGGAAGAGATGGGAGATTGGTATTGGCCGCGATTGCTCCGGCCCGCCGGGGGGAGGCTGCAGCACGGCAATGTCTTCCTTCCGGGAGACCGCCAGCGCGTAGCCCATGAGTTGCTCATCGCGATTGTAAATCGTGCCAAAGGCGCCGAGAAGGCGGACATTGGCGTCGACCAGGCCCTCCAAATACTCCCGCGGCAGGTTAAAGGTCCAGATGCGCACTTTACCAAGTTGCGTTACCACTTCCAAAACGCCGTGAATCTCACCATGTGCGCCCAAAGAGTGGACGTTAAAAGAGTGCACAACCCCCTCGATGCTCACCCACTGGGAGTCTTCCGATCCGGAGGCCGCCTGGGCGGCGGTGATCGCAAGTGGCTTGGGCATTCGCCCAGAGCCGAGAATGTGGATGTCACAAGCGGTAACATTCGGGGCGTAATTACCCGAAGTGGTTGTGCCTTCCACCTCCACGTCTTCTCCGGTCGCCACCGGGGTTGCCACAGCCCAGACAAAGATCCCGCCAGTCGAGTCCTGTAGGTAGAGGAAATGCCAGTCCGAATCGGAATAAGTGACCACGCCGCGCAACCTCACCGGCAGGGCCCGGTCCGCCTCCCGGTTGTCCAGGGCTCGGATGGCCGAGACGGTGGTCAGCGTCGGCAGCGCGTTGACTGCAATGGAGGCTAGGCCTGCAGGCGCGCCAGGAACGGAACGGATCGGTTGGAAAACCGCATGAACGAGATCTCCGTTGGTGCTTCCCGGCGTAGGGAAGCCCGTGACCTCGATCAGAGTGCCGCGGCTCAAACTCTGGGGCTCGGCGAGCAGCACGCGCATCAGAGTGGGAGTGCCGCTAATCACGGTCAACTGTCCTGCGCTGACCTGCTCCTGCGTAACCACCACGCCGCGGACGCGGATGCGCTGACCGTCCTGGTAGCCGGGTAGTGCTGCCAGGTCGTCCAGAGAAGAAGTCAGTGGAATCACGGACGGGGGTGGGCTATCGATCCTCAAGCTGGCTTGATTTGGCACCCAAAGGCGAACAATGGGAGAGCCGCCGTTATCCAAGCCGGTGATCTCGGGAACTCCCGTCACGGTCACTTTGGCGTCCACAAGTTTCGACGGTGCGACGGTGGCGCTTGGGCGCGGGAGGATCACCGCGATCTCGTGCCGGTCCAACGCCAGCGTCATCTTGAGGTGCCAATCGTCCAGCGCCGCCTCGCGCACGATACCCTGCAACTGGATACGGCTATTGCTTTCAGAGCGGCTGGGCAAGGTCCGGAACGAGCGGAGATCAGCGGGGGGCAGCGCGTTGTGGGCGACAGGAACGGCGACTCCATCCATCAGCCCGACACTGCTGGGACCGAGCATCCGGTTATAGCGGGCGGTTTCACGGGCAGTGATCGAAAGTACCTGCCCGGCATTGAAGACCTGCTTCGGATCCCTGAGAATGACCCTGACGGCTCCCGTCTCGTCCTGAATGTAGAGGTGATCTGAATCCGAGTAGGTGACCGTGCCACGCAACTTGACTGTGCTTCCGTCCGGCAAGGTGCGCAGATTGCCGATTAAATCGAAATGCTGGGAAAGACGCCAATGGCGCACGGCCGGCGCATCGGCAATCAACGCAAGAAGAACAGCCAGCAGCGCAACTGCCGTCCAACCCGCCGCCCGTCTCAACCGTGAATTTGGACCCGTCTCGCCGGAACCCGGTTGGCGTTTCCCTCTCGGGAGCAGAGACCAAATTCGATCGAGCCAACCATCCGGCATTGCGCCCCTCACCGTCGTGCGGCACGCCGGGGAGTCTGGCACACGCACACTTCAGAAAACACCCTCACCCGAATGATCGGCAGATTCCGCCTGAGTGTTTACCTCTAAGACTCCGATTCCTCTGAAGAATGCCCGTCGTCCCGTTTAGATTTTCAGCCAGCCCCTCAACCCATGCGAAAACCCGGTTACTCCCGGATCTTCCTTCCAAAAAAGACAGGGAAACAGTGAGCGCGTTTCACTGGCTCCGGAGCAACTGGGTTGGGGCTTGGCGGACTGAGACACGCTGGAGACAACGCGGTCACCGGTGATGGGCCACCAGAATCATCAGGAGCAGAATTGCGACCGGAATCAGCGCCAATCCGCCGTAATAGAGGATTTTGCGCAAGGACTGCGATTTGCGTTTTTGCCAGTCCCGCAGCTCCACCCGATCCTCCACGCCAACCTGATCCAGGTGTTCAAGATCCCTGGCGAATTCACTCGCCTTGGCATAACGGTTTTTTGGATCTCTCTCCAGCGCGCGGTAGATGACCTCTTGCAATTGAGGAGAGATCGAAGGATCGGCGACGCTGGGAGGCATCGGATAATTCAAGAGGCGGTCGTTCATCGCAGCCAGGGGCGAGGGGCCGGTGAATGGCAGCTTGCCGGAGAGCATCTCGTAGAGAATCACTCCCATGGCAAAGATGTCTGTGCGCCCATCGCCGCGCTTGCCCTTCACCTGCTCCGGTGCGATGTAGTTAGGCGTTCCGAGCGTCTGGGTAAAGTTGGCGTAGGTCAGCCGGCGCGCCGCCGAGTCGCCGGCGATGCCAAAGTCGATGAGCTTGATCTTGTCGTCCGCATCGACCATGATGTTCTCAGGCTTCAGGTCGCGGTGAACGACGCCGTTGGCATGGATGTAGTCGAGCGCATTCAGCACCTCGATCGCGATGCGGATGGCGCGGTCGTGCGGCAACTTGCCCTCTTCGTCGAGGATCTTGCGCAGCAGACGGCCCTCGCACCACTCCATCACCATGTAGATGCGGGAGCGCTTCTCGCCGCCAAAGACCCGCATCACCTTGGGATGATCGAGCTTCTCGCCGATGCCGGCCTCGCGCTTGAAGCGATCGAAGAGAATCGGATCGGCTTCCATGTCAGGATGAGGAATCTTGAGAGCAATCTGGCGGCCGTCACGCGTATCGATGGCGCGGTAGATTGAGGCCATGCCGCTGCGTGCGACTGGCTCTTCAATGCGGTAGGAATCGATCTGCTCACCGGCCTCGAGTCCGTCGTGATAACCCATCGGGCAGCTCTCTCCAACAACTGAACTTTCTCTACTCTATAGGGAAACGGCCCAAGAACAGTAAGGGTTTCGTAAGAGTTTTTTTGACCCCTTTCAGAGTTGGCTCAGACCGGCAGCCGGTAGGGGCGGCCGCGATACATCCCCACCTGCTCCACCGACCGGACGCGAATCACCTGAGCGGTGGTGTTGTCTCCTCCGTCAATCTCGACGGCGCGAGCCACCAACTCAGTGGCGATCTCCTGAATGTTTTTTTTCTGCGAAACGATCTCAGCAATGGTCCGATCGCTCATTTCGTCGTGGAGACCATCTGTGCAGAGAACCAGCACATCGCCGGGCAGCAAAGTAAGGACTGTAGTGTCCGGCGAAACGAACATCTCCGGCCCCAGCGACTTCAGCAGAACGTGGCGGGAATCGGACTCGGAGGCCTCCTGGGCCGTGAGCAGCCCCATCTTTCTCTGCTCGTTGACCCAGGTATGGTCCTGCGTGACCTGTTTGGCCTGGCCGTTGCGGATCAGGTAGCAGCGGGAGTCGCCCACATGCGAGACGACGGCCTGGTCGTGGCGCAGAGCGCAGGTCACCAGCGTGGTAGCCATCTTCTTGCCCTGGTATTTGGGAGAGATGCCGCAGTCGTGAACCGCGGCGTTGGCCTGCTGAATCAAGCGAGGCAGCAGAGTGGAGAGCATCGAGCCGGAGGGCGCTTTGGCAAAGGCCTCCGCAACCGTCTTGACGGCCGTTGCCGAGGCGACCTCACCCAAATCCATGCCGCCCACGCCGTCGGCGACCGCGAAGAGAAATCCGTGGCTGCGTCCCTGGCGGCGCGATGACGGAATAAAAGACGCCATCGCGTCTTCGTTATTCTTGCGAACTTTGCCGAAATCGCTGGCCTGGCCGAACTGAACGTCTAGCATGGTCGCCGCTACCTGAAATATTTTCTCATTGGAGACGCTGAGGGTGCTTTGGAGGATGCGCAGCATATTTGGCCTCACAGCGCCGCTGGGTGGTTCTCCCTGCGCGGCTTCCTTGGAAAGTCGCGGCAGAGTTGCCACCCAGCGGTTGATTCTCGGTTTTGGCGCCGTTATCGAGCCGACGTCTTGACTCCGGCTTCAAGCAGGATTGTCTTGCCCTTGGCCTTGGAGGTGCGGATGAAATAGATAGCGCCGTAGATGCCCCAAACGGCGGAGATTCCGAGCGCCAGCAGCGGCTCCTTGAAGGTGCCCAGGCCGAAGATCGGACCTGCCAGGTAGAAGCCCATGCAGACTAAATTGGCCAGCAGCCCGAATCCAGGAATGAGCGTGTGCTTGATTAGACTGTAGTCGGGTCGGTTATGGAAGGCCACCATGCATAAGAAGCAACTGAGCGCATACAGGATGAACGTTCCGAAGTTGGAAGTGAGTGTGATGGTCAGCAACGAGTTGGGAAGCCCCGCCAGGGTGTCGTGCGGAAGGTAGCCCCAGTTGGAAAAGATACCGTGAGGCAAAGCCGCGATGGCAGCATCTGTGGGCGCGCCGGCGTCGCCGAAGACCAGCGTGACGGCGATAACGCCAATGACCGCCGAGATGACGGCCAATGTCCAGATGGCCTTGCGAGGACTAAGCGACTCGGCGTGCAGGAATCCGAAGTGCTCTGGAACCTCTTCGTCCTTGCCCATGGCATAGGTCACGCGGGCGCCGGTGTTCATGCAACTCAGCGTGGTGCCGATCAGCGCAAGGAAGACCGTGAAGGCCTCAATCAGCATGAACCACCTTCCGTTGCCGTGGCCCAGCAGCGCGTCGCCAACGATGATCATCATGTCGCCGATGGGCGCTGCGGAGTTGGCCGCGCTCTGCATGGTATAGCCCGAGTTTAGGAAGTAGTTGGCTGCGAAGTACTCAAACAGATAGCAGAACAGACCCTGGATGAGCAGTGAAGAGATGACGGCGATGGGAATATGCTTGGTTGGGTTTTTAGCCTCGCCTCCCATCGAGGTGACCGATTCGAAACCGACCAGGATCAGGATTGCGACCGTAGCCTGGATGAATACGAAGCTGACCTTATGCACTCCAATCACTGAAGCGGCGGAAGTGTGGGTGAGGAAATTGCCGGTCGAGTCTGTCTCGGGGTAGGTGATTACATAGGGAACCGGCTTGCCGGCCGAGTCAAGCAACGGCAGAGGTGTTCCGCTGGCATCGCGCATCGTGGCGCCAGTTTTGTCGGTGGCGAACTGGTAGTTATATGTGGCCAGCGTTTGTCCATCGTATTGATATGCGGTTGGGCCGGTAGTGCCGGCGGGGTGGCTGGTGCGATAGCCGATCGCCAGGACGGCGAAGACGACCAGCGCCGAAATCTGAATCACATTGATTGCGATATTGACGGCAGTCGAAGCGCCGGCACCCTTGGCAGCAATCCAAGCCACGAAGAAGGAGAAGACCACGGCCACCAACGCCATGAAGAGCGGCCCGGGGTTCGACCCACTCATGAAGTTCGGATAGAGGAAGCCGACCACGTATCCGACGAAGACGCCAGTTACGGCCACCATCACACCGGGATACACCCAGTAATACAGGTGCGAGCCCCAGCCGACGATGAACTTGGCGACGCGGGCATACTTAAACATCTTGTCCTTGGACAGGAGGGCCTGTTCGGCATAGTAGTAGCTCGATCCGGTGCCGGGATAGAGTTTGGAGATCTCGGCATAGGAAACCGCCGTGGCCAAACAGAGAAGCAGAGAAACGAAGATGCCTAGCCACATAGCCGGCGCGGTTGATGGCTGATTGGCGACACCCGTGGTTGCCTGAATGAAAAAGGTGAGCCAAAGAAAGGCGCCGGGGGCGATGAGGGCCATTGCGTTGCTGGTCAGCCCGGTAAGGCCCAGGGTGGCCTGCATCTGAGGTGCTTTTTGATCTGCCATTTGCATTCTCCTGGAAGTTGAGGTTTATTCGGTCTGCTCCCGGTGTTGCGCACCCGGGTTTTTCGTTTGGCTCGCCCTCATCTCAAACTCTGTTCGGGCCGAAGTCGGTACGCTGCTTGAGTTAGTTGAATCCTAGTGCTGAAGTGATAAGGATCAAATCAAGAATCTGAAATCTCTGCTGGATCACCTGAGAGTTAGTGGAATGGCTGAAACCTATAGGATGATTGATCCCGGCCCGATCAGTTACGGACCAGGCCGGAATTGCGAGTTAGTGCTTCTTATCGCTTTGGCTTGAAGAACGCCATGAATCGCATGGTTATCTTCGATTGAGTTTTCAGCGCACACTGAAGCAGCCAAGCTCTGACAGCGATTTATCCTGCCGCCACTCCGCGGCAGTGACACAGCGGCTTCGCTATTTCTCAATCGTGTTCTTGCCAAAGATGAAGCCGAACTCAAGAACGCCCCGGAATTGGTCGGCATCCGTTCCCGTCTTGCCAAAGACGGCTCCTGGCACGAAGTTGGTAGCATGCACAAACGCGAGATCGCTGCGAACGTACAAGCCTCCCTTTTGGTAGGTTGGCGTCGCGGTAAAAGTGAAGCCTCCGCTGCCCGCTCCAAAGCCCAGCATGTTGACCGATCCGTCGGTAGTGCTGCCCGAACTCGTGAGGTACTCCACGCGCGCTGGAAGCGAGAAGCCGCTCTTAAAGGCGTAGCTGGCGTTGATCGCGCCGCCGGTTGCGGATGTTCCCGTGGGCACCCCCACCTTCGCGTTGGTCGGCAGCTTGCCGTATTGGAAATACGGCGAAACGATCCATGGGCCCTTGGTGTACGTATAGATCACGGCGTGCATGTAACCGTTGTTCTGCACCGGTGTAGCCGCGGTCTGATAGACGGTCTGTCCGAGGTTTCCCATGCCGTCATACACCAAGCTATGTGGCCCTTTCGTAAGAGTCGCTGAGCCTGAGAGCCACGAGTAGCGGTTGGAGTAGTACCCGTCGTTCCAACTGACTGCGGCGGATAGATACTTGCCGATGGTTTGGTTCACCTGAATGCCGCGATTAACGGCGTTTTCCTGGTTCCAAACGATGCCGCGCTCGATGTTGAAGTTCTGGTAGGTAAAGGTGGACTCGGCGCCCATCAGTGTGGGAAGTTGGCCGATAAGGAACTGGGTGGTCTTTCCTGCCGGCAGCTTCAGGTAGGCGACCGGAACAGGCCCGTAAAAATTCTTCACCGTATCTTGTGCGTTAGCAAACGGTACGCTCAGCGTCGGCATGGTGTAGACGCCGGCCTGGACGTAGTACTGATACTTTCCGTCCGCTTTTTGGATGAAGATCTCTCCGTTGCTCAGAGAGGCCTGCGCATTGTCATCTCCCGGCACGGAATTGTTCTGGAACACCGAATAACCCGTCAGGATGCCGTTGACAGACAGCTTGCCAAACGGTCCGGCATCGAGGGTCGCCGGCGGCAGCCATTGCAGCGGACCCGTAAGAACGAATGTGGAGAGCGGAGCGGGAGCCGCGGGCTGATCGGCCGGTGCGGGCGCGGCTTGCGCTGCAGCGGGCTGATCGGCGGGCGCAGGTGCTGGCGTCGCTGGTGCTTGCGCGCCGGCTGTGAGGGTGATCGCCAATGCTGATCCAGCCATCGTCTGCAGTATGCGATTCAGGTTCCTATTCATCGGTTCGGTTCCTCCAAAAAAGATTTTTTTAATGCTGGACGCAGAGTGAACTCAGCCAAAAACAAGGCATGTAGCAGCGTCCTGTCCGGTACTACAACGTTGCCAGCCAAACCTTCAGAGCCACACATGCTAACTCGTTGTGTGGAATCTCAACAGTTGGATCTACTGACCCTGAGGCGATCCGGTCTAATCGGACTAATATTAGTAACGCAAAGAACATATAAGGAAAAAATGAGGAAAGCGCAAATAGTTGTTTATCTCATCCATCTGCGTTCCTGACTTCAATGAAAGCCGAAACGCGGCCAGGAGCCCGATGTCGGCAGCACGCGCATATACGGGACGTCTGGAGTGAAATCCATAAGTTGCCTGACAAGTATTCCCGGTGTTTGAGGAAACAGCGAATCCGGCGCGAGATGCGAGTCCATTTGTCGCAATCTCCACGCGAAGGCTTCGCATCGATTTGGAGCCAGCGCACCGTTGCCACTGCCGAGAGCGATTGAAAAGGGGCTGGTTGACCAAACGAGACCAGCGAAATCGATAAGAGCTCTTCAGCGCCAAGACCGATTTACCTCTTCAGCAACTTTGGCACTCCAAGGTCGTTCCCTTTCAAAACGCACTGATGCAACCCAAACTGCGGCGATTTGAGGTCGCAGATCCGGCGACTCTTTTCGATTCTCTTGAGGAATCTTTTACGAACTGCGTGAAACGATGGATTTGCATGGAGGCTGAATTGTTATGCTATGTGAACTGATGATCACGCCCGCAGCCGGAGACACGCTGGACCACTACCGCCTGGACAAGATGGTGGCGCGCAGCGGCATGTCCACACTCTTCAGGGCGACCGATCTGAAGGACGGCAAGCAAGTCGCCATCAAGGTTCCCCATGTGGAGTTGGAGTCCGATCCGGTTCTGGTGGAGCGTTTCAAACGCGAGGCCGAGATCGGGCAGGAACTCGATCATCCGGGTCTGGTGAAGACCTACAACGGTGAAGCGCGGAGCCGGAACTACATGGTGATCGAGTGGGTAGACGGGCGTCTTCTGCGCTCGGTCCTCAACCAGGTCGGGAAGCTGGCGATCGACCGGGCCACCCATCTCACACTCGCCGTCTGCGACGCACTCGACTATATGCACAAGCACGGCGTGGTGCACCGCGATCTGAAGCCGGAGAACATCATGGTGGACGAGCAGGACCGAGTCAAGCTGATCGACTTCGGAATTGCCATGAAAGAGGACGCGCGGCGGCTGACTTATGCCGGGCCCTCGCCGATGCTAGGCACGCCGGACTATATCTCTCCCGAGCAGGTCAAGGGCCAGCGCGGAGACCAGCGCAGCGACATTTATGCGCTGGGCATCATCTTCTACGAGATGCTCACCGGCCAGATGCCGTTCAGCGGGCCCAATCCTTTGGCGGTGATGAACGAACGGCTGCTGGCCGATCCCCAACCGGCGCGCAAGTTGCGGCCTGAGATCACTCCCCAGTTACAGGAGATTCTCAATCGGGCACTGGAACGCGAGCCGCGCCACCGCTACGCTACGGCCAGCGAGATGGCTTGGGAGCTGGAACATCAGGAGCAGGTGGGCATCGATGACGACGAGCACCGGAAGATTCTGCACGGATTGCGCTTGCCGGGAACGCGCAAGATGCTGCTCTACGCGGGCCTCGCGCTCATCCCGCTGATGCTCTTTGGGTTGATGCTCGTACTGGCCAGGCGATAAAGCGTTACGCCGTTCAGGCCACGTCCTTTTTCCCTGTTCCCTGCCTTACCGGTATGAATCGTCGCGGTGAATCACGAACTCCGGATAAGCGCCGCCACCGAGTTCGTGCAGGTCCATGCCAATGCGCTCGCCGTCCTGGTCGACGCGGAATGGAACGATGCGGTCGAGGAGCTTGAAGAGGAGGTAGACCGCTGGCAGCACCAGCCCCAGCAGCGTGGCGATGCCGATGAGCTGAGCCAGGAACTGGCCCGGCTGAGGGGCAAAGAGCCCTGCGGCAATGAGCCCCCACAGGCCGCCGACGGCATGAACCGTGACAGCGCCGGAGGGATCGTCGACGGAGAGGGCGAGTTCCAGCAGTTCGACCAGAAGCGGCGTGATGACACCGGCGGTCAGGCCTATAAAGATCGACTCTGTGGGGGTGACAAGCCCGGCGCAGGCGCTGGAGGCCACCAGTCCCGCGAGCCAGCCGTTGGCGCAGAGACTGGCGTCGGGCTTGCCAAATCGTATTTGCGTGACGGTGAAGGTGGCGGCTAGTGCGCCCGAGGCTGAGAGCAGCGTGTTGACCGCCGTGACCGGCAGCGCGGCCAGCGGCGAATGAAGCCAGATCACCGCGCCGGCAACGTTCCAGGCCAGCCAGCCCACCAGCGCCAGCAGACCGCCGAAGGTGACGTAAACGGCATTGTGGCCGGGCATGGCGGTGGCCAGGCCCTCCTTGGGGAACTTGCCTCGGCGAGAGCCGGCGATCCAGACCACAGCCAGCGCACAGATGCCGCCCAACACATGGGCTGTGGCCGCGCCGCCTGCATCGATAAAGCCAACGCCGAGCGAGAAGTTGACGCCCAACTGGGCCAGCCAACCGCCCGTCCAAACCCAGTGCGCCAGGAGAGGAAAGACGATGGCGGCCAACACTGCAGAGATCGCGAGGCCGGCGCTCAATCGGAGACGGTCTGCTCCCGATCCCCATGGGATCAAGACAGCCATGGCCACGGCCAGCAATTCAAAAAGCACGGCCAGTTGGGACAGTGGCTGGGCAGAGCCGATGCCACCCAGTAATAGCGGAGCTGCACCGAGCCAGTTCCAAGGCTTGTCGGCAAGGAAAAACCTGTGACCCGCAAAGCCGGATGCATCGGGCAGGTTGCCGGTGAAGGCCCCTCCCACCACGGCAAAGACGAGCATGGCAACTGAGACCATGGCGAGGCTGCCCAGCAGCGCCTGCGCGGCCGAACGCGAGCGGCCCAAGCCTGTATTGATGAGGGCCACGCCAGCGATGGCCAGCGGGGCCAGAAGAAGCAGCGCAAGTGTGAGCGCAAAGGCAGAGTCGGTCAGGGGCAGTGCAGCTTGCAGGTTCATTGGCTCTCTCCGCGCGCTTCCATGTGCGCCCGCACCGCGACGACCAATCCCAGAATCTCTACAGCGAGTCCGCAGACCACGAAGGCCGCGCGCTGCGCAGGCGATGAGAAAAGCACAACCGCGGCAATCGAGAGAAAGAATCCGGCGATCATGACCAGTAATCCGGCATATTTCATGGACTTTCCTTTCCTTGTCTTCTGAGCCGCCCAGCACCGGCTTGCGATGCCCGACGGGATCGAAAACGGCAAACCTCACTTCGCATTCCAGCTCCGCAAACCGATTTGTTGGTCACTGAGGAGAATCGGCGGCAACGCCTTGACGAGATTCTAAAGCATCGGATCGAAGCCACCGTAGGGCGCAGCGTCTCGATTTTGGACTCTGACACAGTTTCCAAATCGGCGACAATGAGCGAAGCCGCTTTGCCGGAGACTGCACTACCACCGCAAGGTTAGAGGGCGCTTTTCCCGACCATCGATAGAATGGGTTATCATTTCAATGTTTTGGTTTCCTGGGATCTGGAGACGTGCAGTCCGGCGACACGGGCCGCGAAGCGGTTGCGCTATTGAACGATCTTTCACAGGGAAAACCGGTCGCAGGAACACCATGATAGCCAGTGGCGATGAAAGCGTTTTCACCACTTTTTCGTTGCGCGAGGATGGGGCAGTTTTCCTCGCATTTGCGCCTGAACAGCACTGATTTCGAGCTTTCGCCTTCAGTCCACCCGGTTTGCCAGGAAGAACATGACGCGAATCAATCCGTACGTCCTTTTGCTGACCCTCATCGCCACGCTGGGCGGATTGCTCTTTGGATATGACACGGCCGTGATCAACGGCGCGGTCGACAGTCTGAAGGCTTATTTCATCGATCCGCGGTTTACCGATCTGACCAGCGCCGCCCAGGCCAACGCCGCGAATTCGCTGCTCGGCTTTGTAGTTTCAAGCGCGCTGATCGGCTGCATTATCGGCGGCTTGGCGGGCGGCTGGGTGAGCACCAACATCGGCCGCAAGCGCGGTTTGGTTATCGCCGCCGTGCTCTTCCTGGTCTCGGCCCTCGGCGCCGCCGCGCCGGAGTTTCCATTCGCTCCCATCGGCCATGGCGGACCCGGCTACATGGGGTTCTTCGTCTTCTATCGCATCCTCGGCGGCATTGGCGTGGGATTGGCCTCGATGCTGTCGCCGATGTATATCGCGGAAATCGCGCCGCCCAAGGTCCGCGGAAATCTCGTCGCGTGGAACCAGTTCGCCATCATCTTCGGCATGTTGGTGATTTACTTCGTCAACTTTGGAATTTCTAAAACGGGTAGCGGCGACGCTTGGCTCAATGTCATCGGCTGGCGCTACATGTTCCTCTCCGGCACCATTCCCGCGGCCCTGTTTCTGCTGCTCCTGCTGCTCGTGCCTGAGACCCCGCGTTTCCTGATGCTCAAGGGAGATGAGGATGGCGCGCGCAAGGTGCTGTCAAAGCTGGTGACGCCGGAAGAGCGCGAAAGGGAGCTCTCCGAGATTCGCGCCTCATTGAGTGAGCATCACTCCGGCAATCTCTTTTCTTATGGCGCGCCCCTGATCTTCATTGGCATCATGGTGTCGGTCTTCCAGCAATTCGTCGGCATCAACGTCGTGCTCTATTATGCGACGGATAT
>CAZGHZ010000043.1:0-36211 GCA_964525655.1 uncultured Occallatibacter sp. | reverse complement strand
CACACGGTGGAAGTCGCAGGTTCGAATCCTGCAGCGCCCACCATAAAATCAATAATTTACAGCATCTCCGCCCATCGTTTGGTCATGAGAGCTGAGAGCCTTTGCTCGGTTCAGCCTGCATCGGAAGCATCGCATAGACGGAACCGACCATCTATTTCATACTTTCCGGCAACTCCTGCTTATATGCATAACTGTGTAGCTGCCTAGAGCATTTTCGGATTTACTGTAGACTTCAGTGCCCCTCCATTCCGCGTTTCTCTGCGGAATGGGTGGGAAACCTACAAATTCTCGGTCTACACAATTCCCAAAAATGCTCTAAGTGCGGCGCTGGTCCGAGCCTGAAGGCCGCGCCTATTTGGCCCAATTTCAAGTGGCTGAAGCCCGGTGCTCCTCCCGCGATCGCCAAACTACTTTGGTTGCTGGGCGTCGGGCTGCGCGGCGGGTGCGGCGTCGTGTGGCACGTTTGCCGCTCCGCCTTGCGGCATTCCCATTACGGCTACCGATGTCGCGATGAAGGTACTGCCCTTCACCGCGCCCTCGACGCGCACCACATCGCCTACCTGAATGTCGGCCAGGGTGACGGGCGCGCGATGTTTGCGGAAGGTAGTATTTTCGTCGGCTAGAAAGGTGTAGGGGGCGTTGTCGAGCGCGCCCGTCAGGGAAACCGTCGTTTCATTGATGGCCGTCACCTTGCCCATCAGCCAGGTCTTGCCAAAATTCGCCTTCTGCTCATGCATCAGCTTGGCGCGTTCAGGGTCAATCTGCATCACGACGACGGCGCCGACCGATCGGGAGGACGGATCGATCTCGCCCAGCGCGGCTATATCGTCGCCGATTTTGATGTCGCTGGACTTGATGGGCACCGGTGCGGGCCGCTGGCGATCGCCTCTTTCCCCGCCGGCTGGGGGGGCATCTCTCTTCTCGCCTTGGTTCTGGACAACTTGCTTGAGAAAACGGGTGTTGGCGCTATAGTTCACCTTGTAGGTTTCGCCCGTATCGGTCTTCAGGATGTAGAAGCCGGGAGTTATCGCGCTGATGGTACCTTCCACCCCGCGACCGCCCATGCCGGTCTCGGCCATTCTGCCGACTGCGCCCCCGCGCCAACCCGGCTCCGGCACGCTTGCCGGCCCCGGAGGCATTCCGGATGGAGCCTGAGGAGCCGCTGGAGCGGGATTTGCGTTCTGAGCGGTGAGGGCGGCGAGCGACAGACCGAGGGCGATCGAGGATATGAGACGGATCTTCATAGCGACTCCAGGGGGAATTCAAACGGTTCCCTACAGCATAGACGTTCGAAATCACCCGGTAGTCGACAAGGATCAAAGATCAGGGATTGCTTTGGGCGGCGAGAAGCCGCTCAAAGGCCGGAACTCCGCGCAGGCCGGCGAATTCGCTGTCGGCGGCGATCTTCCTGGGATTGGTGAATCCCTCGTTAAGCGCCATGCGAAGGTAATCGATGGCGCGGTCGGTCATGCCGGCGCGAAGACAGCCCTTGGCCTTGTAGTAGTTCATCGCGCCGCGCTCGGAGAGCGAGACCGGGTTGGTGACGCGGAGGCTGGTGGCCGGCTCCTCAAAGACATTCGGATCAAGAGCCAGGGCGGCCTTATAGAGATCCCAACCCTCTTTGTACTTCTGCTGGGCCAAAAGGTCGGAGCCTAGATTTTTCAGGACCAGTGACGAGCCAGGGTCCAGTTTGAGCGCCTTGCGGTACATGCGCTCGGCGTTGCGGTATTGCTTAAGCCCGTCATAAACAGTACCGAGGTTGTTGTAGACGCGCGGGCTGGCCGGATCGATCTTCGATGAGGCCTTGTAGCACCGCACGGCCTCATCGAAGTTGAACATCAGTTGGTACGCAATGCCCAGCTTGTTCATTACGGTGGCTGAGCCGGCCGGCGCCTTCCTGTAGGCCTCAATAGCGGCCTGATAGCGCTGGTGGATCATCAGCGCGTCGCCAACCTCCTCGGGGGTCGGAATATTGGTTTGCGTAGCTGCGGCCTGCGGAGATTGCTGCGGGCTGTCGGGAAGCTCAGCTGCGGGCTGTGCGAGGAAGGCCGGTGCAACGGAGGCAATGGCTGCGAAGACTGCGATCGCCGGCAGCCAACGGTGTTGATCCAATTTGTTCATATTCCCTCCTGCTGAAGGAATCGGGGCGACGAACAAGCCTCATTGTTAACATTGTGTTAATACATCAATACATTTGCATTAAAGCACTAATCGAGGATCAGCGGGAAAAAATATCGACACGGGCACACCAACGTAATCCCCTGACCGGCCGGAATCCTGAATAGGAACAGCTTCAAATAGGCTCAAGTGAGGAAGGTTGAATAGGTAAATTGTTTAAAAAGGAAGATTTAAAGATGGTAAGAAAACGTCTGTTTCGGACCGGCACACCATCGGTTGCATTCAAGAACCATCTCGATGCTTGGCGCTTCTGGGCACGTGGAGCCGACTAGTACTACTGTTGCCGATAGATAATTGTTGCGAAGGGAGGGGGTTCTAACCCCCTGAAATTGGGCTGAAGTGATGCGGGCTTCAGGCCCGGACCAGTGCCTCCTAGTTTACATACAACTGTAGTACTAGTGTTTAGACCGTATGATTTGGTAGGTGTGCTTGGATAAGTGCGGGCGGGGACGCCCGCACTACAGCCGGTTTGGAGACCGGCGCTGCAATCCGTCCATTACTGAATCGAGCGATTACGATACTTGCGGGAGTTTACTGCGAAGCCGAAGGCCCGACCTCTGCAGGTTGGGTTAAGCTGCTGCATTAAAGTCGTTTACGATCGCGACGTTGGCTGATCGTGCGTATTACTCTGTATGGCGTCGCTCATCCAGAAGCAGAAGGCTAACACTCTCTACTACTACGTCGTCGAGAGCGCCCGCGTCGACAGCAAAGCCAGTCAGTCGCCAGCAGGTTTCTATAGCCTCAACGCAACCTTGCGAAAAGAATCGGCCGATCATTGAGAGTTGACACAATCGACGTAATCTGGCTCGTCCATCTGGCTGATACCGCAACTGAAAAGCCGCCAGTTCGCGGTGTTGGCCATGTTCCAAGGGATCTGTATGGACGTGCCAGGACCCGTGGGGTAATGAAAGGATGTGGCGTTGCCGGCATCGTAGTAGTTGATGAACGAGGCAGTTGCGGTCGCGGTGGGCGTGAGCTGCGGATACCCAAACGGTAAACCTCAACGTATCGCCTGTAACTCCCGTTGGAACTGGAACCCCGCGCGAGATACAGTTCGCGCTGCGGCTGGATTTCTGACGCGCTACCAGCGGCGGCGGCGAAGCTGGCCCTGTGGCTGCTGCCCATGTTCTTCGCTCTCACAGGCCTGCGCACGCGCATTGGACTGGTGACTGGGATGCACGCCTGGCTGCTTACAGGTCTGGTCATTCTTGTCGCCTGCGTGGGCAAGTTCGGCGGCAGTTTGGTGGCGGCACGGTTGACGGGCTGCAATTGGCGCGACGCTTCGGTGCTGGGCGTGCTGATGAATGCCCTCGGCATGACCGAACTGATTGTCCTCAACATCAACCTTCGGTTGAGGGTCATCGGCCCGCGTTTGTTCGCAATCCTTGTGATTGTGTCTCTGCTCACCACCATGGCCACCACTCCCCCCATTCACTGGCTCGAGCGCGGCGAGAGGCCGCAGCACGGCACGAAGGAACCGGCCTCAACGGGCTTCTCAAACCTCTGGGAAGTCTTTCGCAAAAATGTTAGGACCGCACCGTCAAGTCGCGCACGACCTTATGAACTGCTGACCTCTTGCTGGAGAATGAATGCGGCAATTAATGCGGATCGATCGCATTCCGAGTCATAAACCACAGATCCCGCACACGCGTAGGATGTCGACAAATTCTCTAAAAGCGCTAACTCCATGGCGCTCTGACCGCTGCTCATTTATGCTAAACAAATAGTGAAATTCCGAGTCGGGAGATGTTGCGCATCATAAGCGCCAGCCGCGAGGAACAAACGGAAGGGCTTCTCAAGAACGCAGTAAAAGAGCGCCGGTGCCGATCAAGGTCAATCGAGGTTTGCGAGGCTCTAGAAGAGGAACAATGCCTATACGAGGTTTCCAATGGAACCAGCGGAGATCGCTGGGAGTCCGGGGCGCTTGGATACTTTTGTTCTTTACACTTTTCTCGATCGGCTCCACTAAGTTGCCGGTACAGGCATCAGGGATTGGGCAGTCCTCCGGCTCCACGATCGCCAGCGGGGGATTGGACCTGAGCGTGTGGCCCATCCCGATCGACTACCCCGAAGACGGCTCGATTTTTCCGCCGGGCATCACTCCTCCTACATTTCTTTGGCGGGATGCGGCAGGAACCTCATGGAATATCGATATTTCCTTTGCCGGCAACACTCCTCCCATACACGTTCACCCCAAGGGAGAACGCATGCGCATCGGGACCATCGATCCGGATTGCGTTCGCAACCCCGACGATCTGCCAAGGTTGACTTCGCGTCAGGCTGCCACATGGACCTGGACTCCGGACGCAGCCGCCTGGGCGGAGATCCAATCGTATTCAACCGGGCAGCCGGCTAAGGCTACAATCACCGGCTACAGAGACGGCCAAATTCCCGTCTCCCGCGCCAGCATTTCTTTCTCTACCTCGACAGACCCTGTCGGGGCGCCAATCTTCTATCGCGATGTTCCGCTGATTCCGACGAAGGGCATAACCGGAGTTGTGCAGCCACTCGCTCCTTCGGCCATCCATCTCATTCATTGGCGTATCCGCGATATTCGCAAATCCGAGAGCCGCACCGTGCTCAAGGATATGCCCACCTGCGCCAACTGTCATTCCTTCTCTGCCGACGGCAAGACCTTTGGCATGGATATCGACGGACCGGATAACGACAAGGGACTCTACGCAGTTGTTCCCGTGCAACGGCATATGTCAATTCTGAGCAAGGATATGGTGCATTGGAACACCGATGGCCGGGTCGGTCAGGTCAGGGTAGGATTCATGTCCCAGGTCTCGCCCGATGGCCGATACGTCTTGAGCACCTTCGCCGGTCCCTCTCTCAAGCTGGTGGACTCTTACTACGTCACAAACTTTTTGGACTACCACTTCCTCCAGGTCTTCTATCCAACGCGCGGCATTCTGGAGTGGTACAACCGCGCGACCGGCCTGCGCCAACCCTTGCCGGGAGCCGACGACCCGCACTTTGTGCAGACGGATGGAGTCTGGAGCCCGGACGGCAAAACCATAGTCTTTGCCCGCGCTGAGGCAAGAGATCCGCACCCTCCAGGCCAACAACCGGCGCTTCGAGCAAACGATCCCAACGAAACTCCCATCCAGTACGATCTCTACCGCATCGCTTTCAACGACGGAAAGGGCGGTACGCCGGAGCGTATCGTGGGAGCCTCGCAGAACGGCATGAGCAACAACTTTCCCAAGATATCGCCCGATGGTAAATGGATCGTCTTTGTGCAGTGCCACAACGGCCAGCTCATGCGTCCCGACAGCCAGCTTTTCATCGTTCCGTTTGGCGGGGGCGAAGCGAGGCACATGCGCGCAAACACTCCGCTGATGAATTCCTGGCATAGCTTCTCGCCCAACGGACACTGGATGGTGTTTTCCTCGAAGGCGCGGTCGGCTTATACGCAGATGTACCTCACCCACCTGGATGCGGATGGCAACGACAGCCCGGCCATAATCATCGACAACACCACCGCCGCCAACCGGGCCGTGAATATTCCAGAATTCGCAAACATCGACCCCGACGGAATTGAGGACATTCAAGTTCACGTTGCAGATCTTCCAAAATAGACCGAACCAATAACGCTGATGGATGAAATGTGCCGCATGACAATCCGCGAGGCGATGCCAGAACTGGCACCATCACCCTCATGTGGGATGGCGCTCCGCAACGCTTTGCGGCGCGTCATTCCGCTTGCCATGCTGCTCTGGCTGGCAGCAGGATCGTTCCTCCTTGCGTCTTCGTGCACACCCCCGGAGGAGATGAAGGCGAAGCTGAAGAACAACCCTGGCGCCGACGTTTACAGGGATCTTGGAATCTGGTATGGCTCGCAGGAGCGGTACGAGTGCGCCGCGGAAGCATTTGCCACGTCTCTTCGCATGGACCCCGGTCAGAAGCACGGGGGCGACATCGCCTTCATGTACGGGGAAAGCCTTTATCTTTCCGGCGATGTGAAGGGAGCAATCACCGAATTCAGGAAGGCGGAGCTGAACAACTTCCAGAGCACCACTCTCCATCTGATGCTTGCCGCGGCATACGATCAGGTGCAGTGGACCGGCAGCGCGGAGTCGGAATGGCGCGCAGCCCTGGCGCTCGATATGGAGTCTTCGGAGGCCTTGGACGGTCTCTCCAACGACCTGATTGCCGACAACGACTACGCAGCGACCATCGAGCTTCTGGAGAATCCCGCTATCAGCGGACAGAGAACTTCGGTACAAAGCCTCAACCTGGGACTGGCATATACAAAAGTGGCGAAGCCGGAAGAGGCGGCCAAAGTCCTGCGGGATGGCCTGAGTACTTCACCCGACTCGCTCCCGCTCGCCAATAAGCTTGCCGAGGTGCTCGCGGAACTCGGCCGATCCCAGGAAGCGACCGCCGTGCGCGATATGGCGCTCGCGCAGCATCCTGCGGACTCCGACTCTTCAAGCAAAGACAGACAGCCGCCTTCTCCCCAGGATCTCTACGATCGGGCCGGCAAGGCTCTCGACGCGGGAGACGCGGCACAGGCGGTCAAGCTCTATGAAGAGCTGCTTAAGCAGGTTCCCGATTCCATCGAAGGCCGCACCAACCTGGGCGCCGCTCTGGCCCAGGAAGGGCGCTACGAAGAAGCCGTACAGCAATATCGCCAGGCGCTCTCGCGCGATCCCCAGAACGAGACTGTGCTTCTGAACCTTGCCCTCGCATTCTATAAGCAGGGCGATTTCAGTAAAGCGAGCAGCGAGTTCGAGACGCTGCACAAGCTCCATCCTTCCAATCAGCAGGGTTTCTACCTGTTGGCCGACTGCGACCTGCGGCTGGGGAAGTTTCAGGACGCGATCGCGCTCGTGCAGCCCGCCTACGATGCTCGCCCGGGCGATCAGGCCCTAGAT
The DNA here is from genome assembly GCA_964525655.1 of uncultured Occallatibacter sp. GTDB lineage: Bacteria > Acidobacteriota > Terriglobia > Terriglobales > Acidobacteriaceae > Telmatobacter. The sequence goes on along the minus strand of CAZGHZ010000043.1, from coordinate 29,150 downwards.
TATATTCTAGGCACCGCGTTGATCCAGGATGGACAAACCGAAAAGGGCGCGGCCGTCATTGACCGCCTGATGCGCAACGGCAACTCCGCTGTGGCTGCCGTGTTGATGGGTGCATCGCAATATGCCGCGGGGGACTACAAAGCCTCAGCGGCGACATTCGAGAAGGCGCTGGCCGGGAATCCTGCGATCCCCGGCGCCTGGACCCTCTATGGGCGGGCGCTGCAAATGAGCGAAGAAAGCGATAAGGCAAAGGAAGCATTTCAGCATGCGCTCAAGGGCGATCCCAATGACTTTGACGCTTGTCTGCGTCTGGGAGCCATCCTGCGCCACAACGGCGACACGGAAAGTGCCGAACCGTACCTGAAGCACGCTGCTCTGCTGCGCCCGGACTCTGCCGAAGCTCAGTTTCAGATCGCCGCGCTCGAAGCCTCAACCGGCCGCCTGGACGAGGCCCGCAGCGGTTTTGAGATGCTCGTAAAGCAATGGCCGGATTTCGTCGAGGCTCACCTTCAGCTTGCGATCGTGTATACCCGCCTGCATCGAACCCAGGACAGCGAGCGGGAGCGGCGCATCGTCGTGGAACTGAATGACAAGGCGCGCATCAAAGGCCCGCAGCCGGAAGTGATTCCGTAAACCACTCAGAGACTTGGGCTCAGGAGCTTCGGTAGCCTACGTCTGACCACGAGATCCCACCGGCTTTATCGGCACGCCTTTACGGCTGGCTTGAGGCCTTGCGAGGGATCTTTTGAAGCTCGAGTTGATTCTTGCCTTCCACGACAAGGTAGAATTTGTCGGCTTCGACGTCGTGGAATACTTGCTTCAGGCCACTGGGCCAGCTGATCTCGACGCTCTCGACGCGGGTCGCTTTGGCCAGCCCGAAGTTCGCGCGCAAGTCGCTTTGCGACAGATAGCTCCCGCCTCCGGCAATCTCGCGTATCTGCGACATCCCGCCGGCCACGATGCGGACCCGCGCGCCCATGGCATCGCGATTGCTCTTAGTTCCAACTAAACGGAAATTCACGAAGTGATTTCCATTCCCTCCGCTATTGTGCAAGAGCAACGGCGGGTCTCCGTTATTGCCCACAACAATGTCCAGGAAGCCATCGTTGTCGAAGTCGGCGAAGGCCACTCCCCGGCCGGCATAGGGCGTCTTGAAACCGTCTCCCGCCTGCTTGGTGGTTTCGACGAACTTCCCATTTCCCTCGTTATGGAAGAGCGCATTGATCTGTTTGAAGCGGGTTTGCGGATCGACCGCTTCGATCTCCGGATACACGTGCCCATTGGCGATAAACAGGTCGAGCCAGCCGTCATTGTCGTAGTCGAAGAAACCGCCGCCAAAACTGAGCTCATCGCGGGTGGGGTATTCGATGCCCACCTCGGAACTGACATCCCAGAAATCGCCCTGGTGGTCATTGTGCCAGATGTGGTCGGAGGCCTTCTGGAAATCGGAGATGTAAAGATCGAGCCAGCCATCGTTGTCGTAGTCGCCCAGGGAGATGCACATCGCTGCCATGACATTGCCGCGCGCCGTCGTGGCCATGCCCGAGGTGATGCCGACCTCGGTGAACTTGCCGTTGTGATCGTTATGGAAGAGGTAGGAAGGAACCCCGTCGTTAGCTCCAAACAGGTCGGGCCAGCCGTCGTTGTCGTAATCGCCCACACCGACGGCAAGGCCCTTGCCGTCCGGTTTGTAAACGCCAGATGCGACTGTAACGTTGCTAAAGGTTCCGTCGCCGTTGTTGTGGTAGAGGATATTCGCGCTTCCCTTGTATGCCGAAGGCGCGCAACTGGACTGCACTCCCCTCAACGGGCAATAACGCGGACCCGCTTCCAGGTTGACGTATCCGGCTACGTAGAGATCGAGGAGGCCATCGCGATCATAGTCGAAGAAGACGGCGCCGCTATGGAAGAGCGTGCCCGATTCTGTGCCGGCCACCTTCGCCTTGTCGGTAACATCAGTGAACGTGCCGTCGCCGTTGTTGCGGTAAAGAACGTTGCGTCCGTACTGGGTGACATATAAGCTCGGAAACCCGGAGTTGTTGTAATCCCCCCAGACGCAACCCATGCCGTAGCCTGTTCCGGGAACGCCGGCTTTGTCGGTAACATCGGTGAATGTCCCGTCTCCATTATTGTGGTACAAAGCATTACGAACGTTGATGCCGTGATGATAGAGGTCGCGGCCGTTGACGAAATAAATGTCCTGCAGGCCGTCGCCGTCAAAATCTGCAACGCAGACTCCCGGTCCGAAGATCTCGCGGTTGATTGCAATTCCTTCGTTGCCGCGGTAGTTTACAAACTTGATTCCGGCCGCGGCCGTGACGTTGGTGAATTGGATAGACCCAGGATACGAGCCATCGGACTGCGCTGCAGCCGAACAGGATGCCATGAGAAACATCGACGCCACACGCAGCCAGTGTCGATCCCAAGGCCGTGCGAAGAATGGCGCCCGTTGCATTCTCATGATTCTATAAACCTCTTTGCCACACGGCGGGATGCAATGTCGTAGAAACAATTCCGAACCGGGTTGATGGACAACTGGGTTGATGAGCCGTGTCCTTCCGACCGGCCACACAGTTGCCGAAGATATAGAGAGAGCGCAATCAATGCGTGCCTGCGCCTTTCTGCCGGTCCGGTGGCAACGGCAGACGAACCTCCATGGATCCGACTCGTTCGCTATGTTCGTCGCGGACAACCAGGCGGATCACCGCCGTATCCGAAGGAACAAAAAACGTCTGGATCGCCTGGAAGCCATCCTTGCGCAGGCTGTCGATCTTCGACGCCGGGATCTCATCTTTGAGCCGCGTCTTTGTGCCCCACAGTGTCTCGCCGTCTTCGTCGAAGGCCAATGCCGCCATCGAGAGGTCCGAATGGTAGGCGCCGTTTGCGGACATGGGAAGATCTAACTGGTTGCCAAGCACCGCATATGCAATCGCGTACTGCTGCATCGAAACTTGAGTCTTCGGCTGAACGAACTTCCTGCTCGCATTCTTGGCCGCCTGCTCCCGATAGGGCGCGAGCGCTGCGATTTGTTCCGCCGTCGCCGGTCCGGGCTCTCCAATTGCATCCACGTGGGCCGCGAAGACGAGTTGACGAGAAGGCGGCGCGCCAAACTGCGCACCTTCCGCCATCGAATCAATTGAGACCGGCGCCTGATCCGAGGAGGCGGCGCTTTGATCCGCCGCGCTCTGCGCGTGTGCGACGGAAGCAATGTCGTCGGCAATATAGCTTCTCCGGTAGGCAAGTTGGTACCGTCCCTGCCCGATGCGGACGAAGATGCGTCGCACCGATCCATCGTACTTCTCGTTGGTCGGAGCATAGACGAGCGAGTAGTAGGAAGAGCCTTCGGCCGAGGCCGTCTCCAGGGCTTGTTCGAGCCCGTTGATGTTATAGAAGGCACGGCCTCCGGTCTGCTCGCCGATCAGGTCCATGGTTGCGAATCCGGCGGCCTGCTCGGCGAAGAACGAGCTGGTGGCGCTTGGAGCGCTGCGATCGGAGAGGACGGTGTTGCCAGAAGCGCTAAAGGAGGGATTCGTTTGTAATCCGTGCGCATCGATGGGATAGACCGCGACCTCGGCTGTATTCAGCAGATCGGTTGCGGCCTTGATGCGATCGTTGTAGTTGCGGACACCGTCGAACTGGTGGGTCCTTCCCCCGTTCGGTGAGATTGCAGCGGGAAACGAACCCGAATACCAGATCAGATTCTTGCGGCCTGCAGTCCGGGATAGAAAGCGGCCGATCTGCTTAAACGCATCCAGGGTCATGTCCACGCGGAGATCCATGCGAGCGCTGGCCTCAGTCTCCTCCAGTTCCTTCCTAGCCGCAACCATCTCGTCAACGGTTTTGTCAGCGCCAGTGCCGTCTTTTAATCTAGCCATATCCTCGGCGCCGGACCCTGGACTGTACGAAATGTCGGAGCGTTTCGGAGAAATGGCGGGGTCATTTATCGCGCGCTCGATCGAATCGATATCCGAGGTAAAGCCCTGCAGGAAACGGAGCCGGTTGCCGAGGACAAAGATGGCGATCCGCCGGCCCGGGTTCTTTTTCAAAAACCTAATCATCACCTCGCGCGCATAGAGCTGGTCCTCAAGTGGCGTGTTGAGGATGTCGTAAAGAAGAACCGTCAGCGGACCGTGTTCCGGCGACGCCGGCAAGTTCATAAACGTGTGCGGAGGCAGGGGGGGGCGCGTCGGGAGCGCGGCCTCTGTTTTGTCATCGCTATGGTACTCGAACTGACGGATCGACTGCGGCTTTCCGTCTTCGGCAACGCGGAAATCGGAGGCCTGCAACCCCGTGACGGGGTGTCCTTGCGCATCGGTGACGACGACATCCACCCGCACCCGCCGCACCGTCTGCCGCAGGACAAGGCCCGAGTCTCTGGTGGTGTTTCTCTTCGGGAGCTCTTGAGCAGCCAGGACACCAGCCGCGGCAAGGACGCCAAGAAGAACGGGAGCAATGAGGCAAAAGCAGTGCTTTGAGGAATCCCATTGGACAGCCTCTTCCCTTTCGCGAAGATTGAGGCAGTCGCCGATCGACAGTCCTTGAATTGGGCGTGCATGAAGGTCGGGCGTGATCATGGAATCTTGCTCCAGTAGGCATTCCGGTGAGATTGATCGTTAGACTTCTTCCTGTAGCGTTCGGTCATTGCGCGCGCATCTTATCGCTTGCCGAGCCATGACCGGTTATGCATTCAAAACCGTTGCGGCCTCTAGCGCGGCTCCTTCACCTGCACAATTCGATCGGCGGCGACGTTTTTGAGCATCTGCACCGTTCCGGAGGGCCAGCGAATCTCGACTTCCTCGGCCACGTGCGTATCTCCCAGGCCGAAGTGAACAGGCCCCACGCTCGAGGAGGCATAGCCGCTCGCTGTGGTCATGTGATTGAACTGAACCTTGCCCGCCGCCGTAACTTTGATGCGCGCGCCGATGCCATCGCGATTGCTCTTGGTCCCCTGGAGTGCAAACTCAATCCAGTGATTCGCGCCCGGGCTGTCGTTCATCCAGATTTCCGCAGGCGCACTGAGCGCAGTCACAACAAGATCGAGCTTGCCGTCCCCGTTGAAATCGGCGACGGCCGCGCCGCGATGCCTGCGCGGCGGCTGAGCGTCAAAGCCGGCTGCTTCGGTGAGTGCAGACCATTTGCCGTTCAGATTGCGGAAGATGGTATTGAGCTGGTCCACGTGGACCCGGCCGGCCATATTGGGCGAGGCAACATCGCCCCGGGCGACAAAGATATCCTTCCAGCCGTCGTTATCAAAATCGGCGATATTGACGCTGTATCCCGACATTGGATCGCTGAGCAAAGTCATCCCGCTATGCGCCGTAATCTCCTCAAAAGATTTTCCCGCTAGATTTTGATAGATGGGAAAAGTCTCGTTTTGCAGCGCAGTCAAGGCGATGTCCGGGTAGCCGTCATTATTCAAGTCACGGAAATCGCACCCCATCCCCGAGATGAGGTTTCCATGCTCTGGAAGCGCCACGCCCATCTCAAAGGCCACCTCCTCGAAGCGATTGTGCCCCTTGTTGTGGTAGAGGAAATTGAAGAGCTTATCGTTGGTGACGAAGATATCGGGCAGGCCGTCATTGTCGTAGTCCGCAATGCATGCCGACATGCCTTTTCCCGGATGGGCACGAATCCCGGCCTGCTGAGAGATGTCGGTAAAAGTGCCGTCTCCGTTGTTGAGAAAGAGTTGGCTTGCCGTCTCCTTGTAGAACTTTGGATGGCAGTACTCGGGCTTTCCGTTGAATTGACAGTCCGGCTCCTTGCTGCCGTCCCATGACAAGTAGTTGACGACGAACAAGTCGAGCAGTCCGTCATTATTGATGTCGACCCAGGCGGCAGCCACGGACCAGAGAGGCCCGTATTGCTTATCTGGCTTGGCCAGGCCCGCCTTTTCGGTCACATCGGTAAACGTACCGTCGCCATTGTTGCGATAGAGCGTGTTGCGGTAGACCCCAGCGACAAAGATGTCGTCGTAGCCGTCGTTGTCGTAGTCGCCGATAGCCACGCCAACATCGAAGCCGGTTCCCTTCAGCCCCGCTTTTTCGGTGACGTCGGTAAAAGTACCGTCGCCGTTGTTGTGAAAAAGGCGATTCCAATACTTGGGCGAACTCTTCTTGAGGGTGTCAATATCCGCGCCGTTCGTGAAGAAGATGTCGGGCTTGCCATCGCGGTCATAATCGAAAACGGCCACCCCGCCCGCCATGGTCTCCGGCGCGTGCCGCTGCGGAGTCTCGCTGCTATCGAGCGAGAATGCAATGGGACGGAATTGAAAATGAATAGGAGAGGGCGACTGCTGCTGTGCCGCCGCTCCGCCGAGTACCAGAACGACGAGGATCACCAGCCCGGCTGGAAATGCAAAAACGCGGTGAGGGCGCGGCTTGTCCGTCCGTGTTCCCTCCATCCGCAATGGAGACACTCGGCTATTTGCTTTGAGAAAGCTTTTCAATCTCCCGCTTCTCCCGATCTGCGTCTTCTTTCCGCCCGGCGGCGCCATAGGCGCGCAGCAAATCCCAATGTGTCCGGCTAACCGCCGGATCCGCTTCTCGCGCAGTTTCAAGTTCCTTAATGCCCTCGACCGCTTGACCTTTGGCCAGCAGCGCCTCTCCTGCCATCATGTGTGCCGAGGCACGCTTAGGCTCATATTGGATGGCTTGTTGGGCGAGAGCCAGAGCCTGATCGAAATCTCCCTGTGCGATCAGCGCCTCCGCTAGACGTACGCGCGCTAGTACATGCGTGGGCGAGATCTCCAATTCACGTTTCAACTCGGGCACAGCGTCGTTCGGGCGCGACTCCATGAGATAGGCGCCATAGAGGAAATGGACGCCCGGCTCGTTGGGATACGCGGTTACCAACTGGTGGAATTCCGATTCAGCTTCTTCGTTGTGACGTGTTTGAAGCGCCAGTACCGCACGGCCCGCCTGACTGACCAAATCGCGGCGGTCCGGTGAGACCTCGGCAGGCAGCAGAGGCAATCGCAATCCTGCCAATCCCGCTGGTTCGATCAGGTCCGGTTGCTCGGTACTGGTGTCCAGCATCTTCAGAAGCATGTCAAGGCTGTCGTCGTAGCGCTCGAACCGGGTCAGCAGCACGGCCACATCCTTGAAGACCATCTGCGCAAGTTCTTTGCGGTCACCCATGCCTGCCGCCATGGCGTGCTGCAGATGATCCAGCGCGCGCCGGTAGTCTCTCGTCTCGTATTCGCACAACCCCAGCATGGCCCATCCCGGACCGGCATCCGGACGAAGCGTCATAAATTGCCGCAGTACGTCGCGGGCTTCCGGGTATTGCTGCTTCTCGTAGAGCAACGTCCCAAGAAACCACAATCCCTGTTCCGACTCCGGCTGTCGCGCCACCACGCTCCGGTACAACTGGATGGCCTCGTCATCGTGGTTCTCGTCGCGCGCCTTTTCTGCGGCTCGAAACAATTGGTCGACACTCTGCTTGGACGCCGTGGGAGCATTCTGGGCCGCGACAATTGGAACGCCAATGACGCATGCAGCAAGCGAGACGATCAGCACCGCATTGCGCATCAACGAGCCTTCTCCCGCGTCTTTTCGCCAAGCTTCTCTTCGGGTGACGCCATCACGTCTTGCTTATTCTTGAGGACAACGAAATTGGCAGATTCGGCCTTTGCATCCTGCGTTCGACCGAGCTTGCTCAACACCATGGCCAGGTGGGATCGGACGGCGGGGTTGCCTGGCGCAAGTTGTTTCGCTGTCTCCAGTTCGCTCAAACTGGCGTTCAGATCGCCCTTCGCAAGCAACACCCGTCCGAGAATATGATGCGCCTCCGCATCTTTGGCATCGGCATCCAGCGCCCGCTTGGCCAGCCCCTCGGCTTCGACGAGTTCGCTTTTCTCCAAATCGATCAGGGCCAGCGCGACCATGGAAGAAACATCGTTCGGCGAAATCTCGAGTTCGGCGCGAAATTCGCGCTCTGCTTCTGTCCTCTTCAGCTCAAATCCATATAACGTCGCGCGAAAAGAATGGACCCCCGGCTGCGCTCCGTAGCGGGATTCCAGCCGTGCGGCGAACTCATCTGCCCGATCGAATTCCTGGTGCGTTTGCGCTGCGTACAGCGCCGCCTCGCCTGCCAGCCAGATGGCTTCCCGCTGTTCGGGAGGGAAATCTGCGGGCAGATACCGCATGCGCAGCGAGGCCAGCCCCATGGCCTCGGAGAGTTCGGGAAGATCGCCCAGTCGCGGCGCAGCCGAAGCCAGCAGGTAGAGGGACTCGACAAAGCGCCCCTCCCGCGTCAGCAGGAGTGCAAAATGAAAGACGGCGACATCGCGCAAATCGGCTGTTCCCGTCCAGCCTGCGTTGGCCCATGCTCGAAACTGCGTTAGGGCATCGCCGTAATTGCCGGTTTCGTATTCGCATAGGCCTAGAAAGGCGTATGCCGGGCTGCGATGCGCGGGGCTCGAAAGCAGATGCCGGAAAGCGGTGTCCGCCTCGGAGAAGCGATCCTGATCGTACAGAAGGCTGCCCAAATACCACCATCCGTCGGACCAGGCCGGTCGCAGTTGCGTGCCCTCGCGATACAGGCGGATCGCATCCGCCACCCGATCCTCGGCGCGGGCAGCATCGGCTTGCGCGGCAAGTTTCTCAAAGCGCGAGGCAGCGAGGGGCGCCGGAGAAGCCAGCGAAAAAACCGGAGCTGTCAGCGTGAAAGCTAGCAGGAAAGTGGGGAGCAAGGACGGCATAGATAGTAAGGATACCCGAGGTGACCATTGCGGTCACCTCGGGAACTCGGGTTGAGGTTAGAAGGTGAATTTCGCGGACATCTCCATCGTACGATATCCGTAGTGAGCGTCCGGGTAGCCGAAGGCCTGGCACTTTGGCCCAGGGCAGGTGTTGTTGGGATCCGTCGCGTTGCTTAATACCCCGCTCGAATTGAAATTGAGTTTGGTATTGGCGTCGCCGCTGGTGAACGAGACCAGGGCATGGTTCAAGGGGTTGAACGCCGCAAAGCGGAGATCCAGGTCCTCATGATCGCTCACCTTGAACTTCTTGGTCAGCGATAGATCGGTGCTCCAGAACATCGGTCCGGCCAGGTACGGGAACCGCCCGCTGCCGATGCTGTTGCTACCGGCGGCCGGAAGACTGAAGCAGCTGGGGTTGGCAAACTGCCCTTTCTTCAAGCCCTTTGCCGGGTTGCACGTCAGGGTGGCATATACGGTAACATCGGGCGAGCCTACAAGAGCTGCGGCATTCGGGCCGTTGGCCACGGAGAGTCCGGTGCCGCCGGCGGCCGTTAACTGCGCCCCGGACATCACCTGAGTGATTCCCGAGACCTCCCAGCCGTTCAGGACTGCATGGTCGAAAGCACTGCCGTAGGTCATCCTCGGAAAAGTGAAGACGTAGACCGCGTTGAAGGTTTGGCCGCGATCGATGCTCTGAACCGACCAGTACTCCTTGATGCCATAGTCCTTGAAGCCCGGAGCGGAGGTGGGGTTGCTCAGGTTCTTGGCAAACGTATAGTTCAGCGAGGTCGTCACCCAGCCGGCGGAGCGGGTGAGGCTGGCCTGGAGCGAATCGTACTGCGCCTTCGCCGAGCTTTCGTTTGCATTCAGTCCCTGATACTTCGAGTAGGGACGGAAGTTTTGCTGGCAGGCACTGTCGGTCTGCTGGCTGCCCAACGCTCCGTTATCCATACCTGCGCAAAGCGTCAACTGGGAAGTACCTGAAATCGTTGAGATATTCGCCGGGTTAGTCAGTGTTCCGACTGGGATATAGTCGAGGTTGATCCCGTTCTGAGTCAGATCGGAGTGGTTACCGACGTAGGCGGCTTCGAAGAGGAACTTGCCCGGCAACTGCTGGTCGATGTTCAGGCTGTAGGTGGTGGTGTAGGGCATGTCGTGATTGTTCGGATCCACGACGGAGACGGATTGGTTGCTGAAGTCCGTTGGCACCCCAAATTTCACAATAGGGGCACAGTGATTATTGCCCGCGTCGACACCGCCAGCCGCGTTGGCCGCGCATGTGCTGGTGGTTCCGTTTGCGCCGCCCGTGTTGATGAACTGGTCGACCGATTCCCAGGTATTGGCGGAACCGGGTGCGCTCCAGCCAACCGAACCCTCCGAGGTGCCTGCCGCGCCTTGATTGGCCACAACGTAATTCTCGTAGCGGAATTGTCCCCAGCCGCCGCGGACGACGGTCTTTCCGTTACCAAATACGTCGATGGAAGCTCCCACGCGAGGCGAGTAGACCAAGGTCGATATGCTTTGCCCGGCCGTCGAAACGCTCGACGTAAGCGAATGCCAGGTGATGCCGGGGTTCAAGCCTCCCGCCCCATACTGGGATCGATTGAAGACCGCATCGCCATACGGAGTGTCGGGTGTTCCAGCGCCAAAGTGCTCGAAACGCAGGCCGTAATCCACGGTAATGTGGCGGTTGAGCTTCCAGTGATCCGTGGCATAGAAGGAGAGCTGGTTCTGCGACATCTTGATGGGTGGCACCAGGGCCTGCTCGTAATAGCTGAAGCCGATGCCCATCAGCATGTCGGAGTAGCTGTTTCCGGACATGTTGCCCCATCCGTTGTAGTTGAAGACGCCCATGTATTGGCTCCAGGCATCTTGCGAGTTATAGGTATTCTCCCAGAATGCGCCGAACTTGGCGGTATGGGTCTTGTAGACCTTGGTCAGATCGCCGCCGGCGCTCGGGATACCCTTCTCGGCATAGAACGTCGGATGATAGTCGTGTCCGATATCGCCGATGTTGGGGATGCCCCCGCTCCAACTGGTGGCTACGGGCGCATTGGGGTTTCCGAAAACGCCCTTCAGCGGGAATTTCATGTCGGCGCGCAGAACCTTATCCGGACTCTGGGGCTGACCCGGCATATACATGTGGGTGTAGCCGAAACGGGCTTCCACCGTCAGAGTCGGCGTGAAGACGTGCACAAGGTTCGCTGCATAGAAATCGGAGGTGTTGGCGCCCAGCGTCTGCGTGGGAGCGGGAACGATGTTGTCTCCCGAACCCTGCCACAGGCCCAAAGGCATCAGGGATCTTTCCCGCTGACGGCTCCAGCTCACGTACGCCTTTGTGTTGTCGGTGAAGTTGACGTCGACCTTCAACATGTTGTGCGTGGAGTTCTGGCTCTGCTGCACAGGAGCGACGTAGTTGAATCCATTGCCATTCGGGGTTCCGTTCGGCGTCGTGGGCAAGGGCAGGGAGTCCTGCATCCACAACTGCGCCGCCGAGGAGATGCACGACGAACTCAAAACTCCACCGCTGATTGTGCATCCCGGACGAGCTTTGGCGATGCCGCTATTCGAGCCGTTCACCGTGCCGAAGGAGTAGCTGCGCACGGGAGCGCTTGCTCCTGTAAACGTGCTCATTTCGCTGAAGTCGCCGTTGTTGACCATCGCGGCGGTGGGAACGAACGCGCGGACGATGCCGCCGTCGATCAGTTGCCGGTAGTTCTCGAACGACTCGTGGAAGAAGTACTTGTTCCTCCCCGTGTTGAGACGGGTGCCGGGGATGATAATCGGGCCGCCCACGTTGAAGCCGGGATAATAGTAGTGACTCGGGACCTTGAGCTGGCCCTTGGTGTAGCCGTTCGCCGGATCGGCCTCGGCCGCTTTGTTGAAAGCATCTTCCGAGTTCATGGCCCCGTTGCGGGCATAGAATTGGGCGCCGCCATGGAAGACGGAACCGCCCGACTTGCTCACGCTGTTGATGACCACCGGGCCCTTGGCGTTGTCGGCCCCAAAGTTTGAGGTCTGGATCGTCACTTCGGAGAGCATATCGGGGTTGGGATTGACCGGCGTGGCGCTGCCGGGACCGCCCGGATCCTCGACGTTCTGCCCATCCTCGTTGATAGAAAGCCCCGTATTTGCCTGGCCGTTGATGCTGACGCCGGACATGCCGCCGGCGCTGCCGTTCACGGTAAAGCCATTGATTCCCACGACTCCGCCGCTGTAGGCGGACCGGTTGGTGCCGCCGTTGCTGATCTGGGCGGCGCCCGGAATGGTCTTGAGAAACTCCATGGCGTTGCGGCCAACCAGGGAGAGCTTCTCCAGATCCTGGGTATCGATGTGTTCCGACTTAGCGCCGGAATCAGTCACGGCAATCTCATTGGAACTGGCCGTAACGGTAACGGTCATGCTTTCAGCACCGACCTGTAGGGGGATACTGATCGACTTGTCGTCGGAGCTCTGCAGGACGATTCCTGAGCCCACCCACTTCTCGAAGCCCTTGGCCTGGACCGTGACGCTATAAGAGCCCGTGGGCAACTCGGTGATCGAGAAATATCCGGTGGCGTTCGTGACGAGATGCCGGGCGACCTTGGTGCTCTCACTCGTTACGTCGACTTTGGCGCCGGAGACCACGGCTCCAGTGGAGTCCGTGACGGTGCCGGAAAGATTCGCGAATAGGGATTGTGCCGATGCTGCTGGAGAATCGACCAGTAGCCATGTTGAAAGAGCGACAAGAATGGTGGCCATCCAAATCGCTCTTTGAATCGATCTACTCATTTGTTGCCTCCAAATCTCCCCGCAGATCGACTGCGGGGAGGAAATCCCACTAAATGTAGGAGTTGTGAACGACGCTGCCAACGAACGCTTTCGTGAGCGAGGACTCGGGCACTCTTGTCTTTGTCTGCCCGTCGGCGTTTTCGTCGTGAGGGATAGACCAATCCGCCGTGTTAACGTTTACATGCACTACCTCGGCTACCCCCCGCCTAAACTCGTTGGTACTCAACCATTCGACCGACAATATCCTGCACAAATCGGTTGACATTTGTGAAGTTCAATTTTGCACCGATTTGTTCGCAGTGTTAACAGTGTCATATGTCGATGATAATAAGATAGTTAATATCGACAATAAACATGTTACATGGATCAGTTAACAGACGAAGAGGCAGCGTATATATCGGGTCGGTCGCGGTGCGTTCCAGTGCACAATATCCTCGGGTCAGAGCGGGATCAGCCAGTTCGGTGAAGGCTTGAGCTTACGTGATCGCATTGGCGATTGATACCGCCAAAAGACGCTGAGAATGAGCTCGAGTGCGCTGCTTCTCAGCCCTCACGCCGTTGCTCACCCTGCATCCCGCTCGCCACCCACCTAAATCCCACAATTCTTCGCGAACTTCGCTCGCTTGACGCTCGGAGGAAGGTATTTGGTTCGAAGAGCGTGGAGACTGCCCTTTCCTGAGAGGTCCGGGCAGTCTGATTGGAAGTGGCAGGACCTTGTCGGCCCTTTCGACAATCAACGTGCCTCAACCACAGTTGGAAAGGAATCGCCGTCAGAAATGCTCGACCGAGGCGGCAGAATCCGCATGGATCTTCGTCAAGGGTTGTCGGGGCAAGCTCTCAGCGACTGCGATTTCATCGTTAAGTGAGAATGTTCAAGGGGTCCGATCCTCGGCGAGCGATCACTGGAAGAGATCTGCCTCCAATGGACCAAGGACGATGGAATCCTTAAACACGCGATTACTGATGATTCCTTTCTTAGTGCCGGTAATGGGGATCCTTCTCTCGTCGCCTGTGGAATTGACGTAGAGAGTCCTGCCATCGACAACTCGAGCATAAACGCCCTCGGGAGTTCGGGGGCCCGGTTGGACGCCCGCAACCGTGTAAAGATAGTTCATCAGCGGTCCTATCGCGGTGGAATTGGATTCCGTGGCAAGATAGATCGCATTTCCCTTCCCAAACTTGTTGATGGTGACGGCAGGAGCGTGATCGCCCGTATTCGTGAATCGCGCAACGACCGTGGCCGTCGACGGCTCCAGCACTTCATAGTGATGAACGGCAGTCTCGATTGAATCTCCATTCAACTGGAACTTCAGCGCCGCTGGAACGTCGTAGAACGCATTTGTCTTCAAACCGAATACATCGCTCAGGCGGCCGGGAAGCGTAGTGTCGAACCACTGCCCATGCTCATCGACTTTGGCCGAAAACGCCGTCATCAGGACGGTTCCGCCTGCGTGCACATAGTCACGAAGAGCATTCGCGCTTGCGGTGTCCATCAGGTAGTCGGCGGGCACGACGACCAGCTTATAGGGCTCCAGATTCGCGTGTCCCACGTTGATGATCGCGGTGTCGATGTTGGCGCGGAAGAAGGGATCAAAAGCTCCTTGCACCTGCTCCGCATAAGAAGGTTTAAAGAACTGACGCGTTGTACTGGAGGGACCGTTGGGGTTTGAATCGACCCAGGAATCGAAGGAATAGGCGATGGCAACCTCGGGATGCGTGTAGCGCGGGAAGCCATATCTTGATAGCAGTTTGAAGTCGGAGGCAATGCGCCCGAACTCATCGACTTTCCATGAGGGCGTGCCGTCATGATCGACCAACCCAAAGAGCGCCTGCTCCTCTCCTCCCTGATGACTGTTGAAGGTCCATGCGAGAAGCCCTTGCGCTCCAAGCATCAGGCCGAGATGCGCATACATCCGGCTCCGGCCCGGTGCGCCGTACCAACCTCCGCCGCCCGCGGTGAACTCGTTGAACCAGATGGGGGTGTCCAAGTCGCCTTTCGTCATCAGTGCAGCAAATGCGCCACCGACTGGGTCGCCTGGGTAGAAGCCCTCCGCACCGTAAGAGACGTACGACTTGTACGTCGCGAGATAATCGAAGCCTCGCCTTGATGCATAATCCCACAGGTTCGAGATCGATGGAAGATCGGGCATATTGCGTCGCCGAATCGCGTCGAGTTCCTCCAGCCGGTCTACTGTTACATCGGACCAGCAGCGGTGGAGATCCAGATAGCGCTCAGGAGGACCGGGCCCATCCGCGAGCGGCAGGTCAACGTCCTCGAAGCTGTTCAATCTGCGTGACCATCTTTGTGTCGCCCAGGCTTTGTTCAGTTCCTCGATCGTTCCGTACTTCTTCTTGAGCCAGGTGATGAACCGCTGCCGGTCGGAGTCTGAGTACGACATAAAGCCGTTGCCGATCTCGTTGTCGTAGCCGAGCGCGATCACCGCGGGATGATGCGCGTAGCGTTTTGTCAGCGCCTCCGCGAGGATTCCCGCTTCGCGCGCATAATCCGGATCGCCAATGTCGTCCATGTAGCGCTCCGCAGGGGGAAGGCGCGTACCGTTTTGGCTGACGACATCGATCCCCGGATATTCGCGATGCAGCCAGATTGGCGCAGGTGAGCCTGGAATGTCCAGGATCACACCGATCCCGGCGGCCTGCATCTTGTCCATGATCTCGTCGAACCACTCGAATGTGAATTTGCCCTGAGAGGGTTCAAACGAGTCCCACGAGAGATCACCCATGCGTACGATGTTGAATCCAGCCTGCTTCATGATCGCAATGTCGTGATCGATCTGCTCGGGTGTGCGATCGATAGGCTGATAGCAAGTCCCCACAAAGAGCTGGCCGGGTCCGGGCCATTTTGCGTGTGTTGGTATGCTCTGAGCAACTGAAACTGCACAATGCGCCAATCCCGCAACTAGACAAAGCGCACACAGCAATCTCAATGCTCGCGAACACTGCCCATGACGTTGCAACCGGGTTCCATCTCTCATGAAGCACTCCCTAAGTAAGGAACAGATTGAATGGTTGATTTCACTTCAAGACTACTTTGAGGCGCCTCCACTGCCCGATGAGCGCCAGGGAGAGGCCGGTAAGCTGCTTTCGGGGTCAGTTGGCAGTTTCGGTGAAGTTGACAGTGCTACCTCCCAGTGCAAACTGATCCTGCGCCGTGACAGTCACTGTTTCCGAGGTGGATGGCAGAGTGAGGTTGACGGAGGCTACGCCTGACGAATTAGTGGTGGCGATGACGCTGGTTCCTGACGCTGTTCCGTTGGAGAGCGTACCGGCCGAAGTGGTGAACAGAATGCTCGCGCCCGTAGCCGAGAAGCCGGACGGAAGTAACGATAATGTGACAGAGAGCGACTGCGGCAACGCCGTTCCCGCGCTGCCCGTTTGGTTGTTGCCTCCGGTGACAGCCAGCGCGGCGGCGGACTCGCCGACGACAATCCAGCCGCCCTGGGTCTGGGTCGCCGTGCCGTCACCTCCCGTAGCCGTGTAGTGGCAAAAGCCTGGTGTGCTGCCCGCATTCACGGTGATGGTTCCTGGCTGTGACGCAGTGATGGTCGGGTTGCTGAGGTCCAGCGAACCGCTGCACGTGGTGGCGCCCTCGAAGGCATCGAAGACCGCAGATGTCAGCGTTACAGTGGCCGCACCGCTCTCAATCTTCGGATGCAGAATCCCCGTGCCGGAGGCCGGAACCATCAAGTCGTCGGGATTTAGAGACCACTCGGATGCAGGCTTGGCGGGCTGGCTTCCACTGACCACGAGCAGCGTGATGCTGTTGGCAGCAAAGCTCTGTACAGGACTCCAGGTGGTCGAAGCCGAAGAAGCGATCGAACCAGGACTGGTCGAGCTCACCGTGTATGCCGAATAGGTAGAAGCGTTGAAGCCGGTCAGGTTAAAGGTGACGTTTGCCGTGTTGTCCGGATCCTTGTTCAGGACCATGATCGTCATCGTACTGCCGGTTGCATCCAGGGCGGCATAACTGGCGAACAGGTCTGGATTGGCGCTGCTCTGGTCAAAGACTGAAATTATACCGAAGCCATGCTTGGCCCCGTCGTAGTTGGTGTACAGCTTGAAGGCCTGATAGTTGGGATGGGGCTGATTTGTAGTAGTGTCGGTCGACGATGGCCCGCCCCAGCGCGTTGAGAAGCTCAGTCCCTCGCGACCCATAACGCCATAAGCATCTGTGTCGGAGAGAGCCGTGGAGAAGTCCCACTCGGATTGTGGCGCCATCCACGACTCCCACTCGGAAAAGGAGAGCGGCGTTCCCGGATAGATGGCATTCACCAGTGCCTTGAGCCGCGGGATCAGGAAGGTAACGCCGCGATTGGGCTGCGTTGTGGTGATCCAATCCGCATCGTTTCCAGAGTTGTAATAGAGCGGGTCCCAATACGTGCGATAGACCATGCCGGCGGCAACACGCAATTGAGCGTTGGTGTAGTTCGCGGTGGAGACGTTGGCGCCGACATATGCATGGACATCAAGGACATCAAGGGTGCGGGAGCCATTGATCTGGTCAAGCCAATTGATCTGATTCAGCCACCAGGGCACGTAGTCGATGCCGGCATGAGCGCTTTTGTCGTCTCCCGAAGGGCCCGCCGTCCAGAGATAATTCCAGCAGCAGGTAACGGGGCCAAATCGGACCGCACTCGGGTCCCAGGTCTTCAGCGCGGTTCCTTCAGTCTCAAAGAGATTCGACAACTCGGTGTATCCGGGGTGGATCGGGTGTACATCGCTGTGTGAGCCATCCCAGATCTCGGGCTCGTTGTCCATGTCATAGAAGTGGCAACTGGTGATCTGCGTATCTGTAACATTGCAGGTACCGCTGCCAAAGGCCGTGGCAAGCGCCGCGGCCCACTGATTGCGGTAGAGGCAGTTGCCCGTTGTGCAATCGCTTGAGGTGTCGACCAGCGGATAGTAGGCATCCGTGATCGGAGCGGTGTTTACGCGCGTAGAGCAGTCGGGTTTTTGACCGTTTCCGGCGTCGGAATTATAGGGATCGGTCTTGCACTGGCTTCCATAATTGGCTACGGAATAGCTCCAGTTGCGGTTGGTGCCGTTTTCGGATTCCTTGGCCACCCAACCGAGCATCGGCATCGTGGTGAGCATGTGACTGCCGGCGTTGACGGTGGATTGCGTCAGCGCAACCGAGTCGGTCCCGAGACTGAAATCTTCAAAGAACCAATCGCCGCCTGCGTTATAAGTGAAGAGCTTCCAGTTGTAATTTGAAGCCTCGTTGCCGCCAAAGCGGACGAATCCCGGCGACAGGTTGGTGATGTCGGCAGGCGTCGTCGAGTTGATGCCGTAGATATATGGGCTGATCTGGTGGCGGCTGGCCAGGGCGTTGATCGTGACCGTCACGTTGGTGCTGCCAGGCGAAGTGATCGTAATGTTGGCAGTACCAGTCGAAGCGGTGTAGGTCGATGAGCTTTGGGAGTCGGGCGCATAGGTGACGGTGAGCGTGTCAGCACCCTTTGCCAAAGAGCCTGGCTGCACATAGAAGTTGGCGGAGCCGGAGTTCAGCGTCACGGCCGCGGAGGTAAAGCTTCCGCTGGAGAGCGTCACAGTTCCGGTTGGTGACGCGTTGTCACTCTTTACGCTGGCGGTCACAATCAGGTTCTCAGCGTAGGGATGAGTCGTCTCTTCAGGCGTGACGGTCACTGCAGGCTTGATTCCAGTCTGCGTCACGGTGACCGATGCGCTTCCGGAGGCGCTGTTGTAGTTCGCAGAACTGCCGCTGTCGGGAGTGTATTTGGCGGTTAATGTGTCGGGGCCCGTGACAAGCACCCCTGCCGTAATCGTAATGGCCGCCGATCCGGAGCTGAGCGTCGTGGCCGACGAAGTATAGCTGCCGCTGGAGAGTACCACCGATCCGGTTGGTGTGCCGCCAACGCCAGAGACAACGACAGTGACACCGAGACTCTGCACTGTGGTGATGCTGCCTGACACTGGCGTTACCGTTACCGTGGGCGTAGTGGGAGTCTGGCTGGTTCCTCCGCCTCCCCCGTTTCCGCCACCGCATGATGCGATGGATTGAACAAAAGGGAAAAAAACGAACACCAGAAGATACTTTGCGATTCGATTCATACAAACGCTTCCTTTGGCTATATCGATGAACAATGCAAAGCCGGCAAGGGCCCTACTTGTTGTGATGACTGCGCTCCAGCTTGACCAGCACGACGTCATTGCTCTTCATCGGAATGGCAAATTCAACCGTGCCCGTAGGGCCGCTTTGCACGGCCTTGTCGGTCTCCGGCAGATCGCGCGTTACTTCGTTAAGATGCGCAACCTGCGCCGCGCTCAGGTCTTTGGGAGATCCCATCTCGATGTATGCGGAATACGCATCGTTCGCTTGGTACCCTGCACGATGTACCTCCAGGCGGTAAGCGGTGTTCGGCACAAGATGCGTTACCTGTAACTGTACGGGGGCCATTGCATGTGCGGGAATGAGCTTTGTATAAAAGGATCGATTGCTCACCCTCTGCTTCGGCTGTTCGAAATCCCAGATCACGGCAGTGACGTTTCCCCCCTTGGTGGCCAGCATTGCCTGTGGATCCGACGTTTTGAGACTCTCGCCCTCGAGGGTGTGAAGATACTTGTAAGCGAAGAACGCCGGCTTGCGGACGCCTTGCGGGTTCAGGAGCCCGAATCCTCCTTGAAACGGTGCGGTAGGAGGTCCAGGTTCCTCGAACAGATCGGTGTAGGTCCAATAACTCATCCCTTGCAGCAGGCCCTGAATGGCTTTGAGCTTGGTTAGGATGTAGGGCGAGCTGATGTAGGAATCGTGCACCGAATCGCGCGGCGTATAACTTGTACTCCATTCGGTGAAGTAGAGCGGAAGCCCCGGAAACGGTGAAGACGAAATCTGCTGACGAACGTGCCGCACGTCTCCGACGATCGCGTCGGGAGACGGGTCAAGCTTGGTGTCGTCCTTCCCTTGTTCATCGAGAAACCCTCCCTGAACGCCATACGTATGGGTTGTCACGAAGTCAACTGCCGCGCCACTCTGCTTCACGTGGGCGAGAAACTCCGGAACCCATGCCGCGCCGGCGGTGCTCGGTCCACCAACTCGCAAGGACGGGTCAATTGACTTGATCGTCTTCGCGGTCAGATCGTAGAGATCGAAGTAAGCTTTCTGATCGGCGTCTTCCCAGAACCCGGAGAGGTTGGGCTCGTTCCAGACCTCAAAGTACCAGGTGCGCACCTCGTCTCTTCCGTAACGCTGCTCGATATGCCGGATAAAGGCATCGACGAGGTCGCACCAGCCTTCCGGTTTCGGATGCGAAGTGTTGCCGTTCCAGTAGAAGACACTGTTCTGCGAGGTGGCGAGGGCTTTGGGCGTGAAGCCAAGTTCGACAAATGGTCTGATATGTCTTGCCAGCAGGCCGTCATAGAGTTTGTCGATCCCCGACCAGTCATAAACTGTCTTGCCGTTCTCTACCCGCACGGTCTTCAAGACGTCGTGAAAGATCCCGTGAAAGCGAACATAGCGAAAACCGAGCTCATCCGAAGTCAGCTTGAGCTGGGCCTGACTGTCGTCGCGAATCAGCGTGCCTGGATAATCGGAGCCGATCGATAGATCGAAGAACCGATCGATCGGACCGGAGGTGTCTTCGATATTCGCCACAATACGGCGGGAAAGGGCCGGGGACGATTGGGCCGCAAGGGCCAAGACCGAAATGGCAACTAAAACCGCTAAAGAAGCACGCCTTTGAACGAAACTGGACATGAGTGTAGGGCTCTCCAAATAAAAAGTGGCCTGCGAGATCAGCGCCGCCGGCTTGTGCCGGTTGCAGGAGTAGGCCAGTCGATCGTCTGCGACGCGAGCGTCAGTGAGGAGTTGTCGCCGCCACGGTCATTCAACGAAAAATCTCGCTGAAAAGGACGAAAGGGTAATAGATTTCCGGATCCATTCTCAGGTGTGCTCCGGGAGCGGCGCGGCATCGCAGCCCATCCAAGGTATTTGAAAAAAGGCCGACCGAGAACAAACCGCCGTTCTCGGCCGGAAGGACAGTTGCGAGACACTTGGGCTACCGCAGATTCGAAACCACCTTGAACGCCTCGGGTTGGGCAATTCCCGGTCCACCTAGGATTGCAAGAATTGGCGAAGTTGCGCCACAACGTTCCCGACAAGATTGCCTCCTAGACGTTCGGTTCATTGAGCGAACGAGACCCTTTGGGAGCTTTGCTTCAGATGCCGTTGACTTGACCACCTGATTTGGGTATCTTCGACTCGTGACTCAATGAGGAAGAACTAGAGTGAACTATAGGGCCGAAGAGGGACCGCGGGAACGTTAATGATGCACAGATTTGTTGGCCGGAGTTCGCGTACCTAACACTATTGTTTTCAACGAAGCAAACTTGTTAAATAGAAAGTCCCACGGCATCCTGCCGGGGTACAGTAAGATATTTAACATTGATAGCCTTGCAGGTTCCTTAGAACACATCGGCTTCATTCATGGGGAGTAGATTTGTGGACCAGGTCCTAGCCTCTCATTCAAGGGACGAAGAACGGGCAGAGTTGGAACTTGTCCTGGCAGCGCTCGGGCGCACACCACGTCTCGATCATTTTTTGCGATTTATTGCGGAGAGGTATTTTGAGAACAGGATTAGCGAGATCAATGAGTTCAACATTGCGACCGAAGTCCTTGGTCGCTCAAAGAATTCCTTTGAATCGTCTCGGGATTCCATAGCGCGCGTCGAGGCTCATCGGCTAAGAAAGAGGCTGCGAGAGTACTACGAAACAGACGGCAAAGAGCACCAGATCCAAATCTCGCTTCCACAGGGGAGCTATGTTCCGGCGTTCACTTATCAAGTCTCACCCCCTCAAATGAGATCGGGACTTCGGGCCGATATCCTTGAAGCCGAGGATTTGTCCTCCGCTCTAGCCGGAGATCAGAGGGAGAAGCTAGCTTCGTCTGAAATGAAGAGGGTCGAGACAGCCCATCCGGCACTACGCGCACTTGGAACACGAAAACTTCTATACAGCATCGCGGGAGTTGCAGCTCTGCTGGTTTTGATCTTTGGAGTCTACCGAATCATCTCGCGAGACAAATCAAGCAATCCGCTCGACGCCGCTTCATTGCAACCGATCAACGCCACTCCACCCTCACCGCAGAATGCAGCTCAGGCTCCGCTGCGCTTTCTTGCGGGATACGATGGAACTCCTAAGATCGACAGCGCTGGTGCGTACTGGCAGGCGGATCGCTACTTTCATGGTGGCGGCGCATTCCGTCGTCCGGCAACCCCGGTGTCGCGAACCAGCGATCCGATGCTCTTCGATTATTGGCGAACAGGCGATTTTACCTACGATATTCCCCTCGCGTCAGGGCCCTATGAAATCCACTTGTACTTCGTGGCTTCGCAGCCGGAAGATTTCAGGACGACGTTCTTTAATGTAAACGTGAATGGCCGGCCTTTGCTGAAGGGATTCAATATCAACTCCGATGTGCTTGGACCGAACATTGCCGACGAGCGAATCTTCAGGGATATCTACCCAGACAAAGATGGCTATCTTCATCTGGCTTTCGCAATGGAAAAATCCGCTCCATCCCTGAATGCCATTGAGATCCTGCCTGGTTTGCCTCATCGACAACTTCCGATCCGCATCGTCATGCAGCCAACGGCTGTCACCGATCACAATGGGAATCTGTGGCATCCGGACAACTATTTCCTGGGTGGCGTGGCTTCCGATCCACCTCGACAGGTCAGTGGTGCGCCCGATCCGGGCCTTTACGCACAGGAACGCTACGGTCATTTCACCTATTCGATTCCGGTCGACACACGAGGCCGTTATACGCTTGTACTCCACTTCGCAGAACTCTACTGGATTCCAGATCGTTTCAGCGGCGTGGGTGCGGGAAGCCGGGTATTTCAAGTCTATTGCAACGGCAGAACGCTGCTGGAGGACTTCGACATCTTCAAAGAGGTTGGCAGCATGCACGCCTTGACCAAGACCTTCAATCACCTGCGGCCTACCCCGGAAGGAAAACTCGATTTAACGTTCGAGCCATCCGTAAACTACGCGACGGTGTCGGCAATTGAAGTCCTCGATGAATCGGACCAATGACTCCTTCGCAGGCGGCTCTCGCTCCCGAAGGAGACACCGCCTGGCATCTTCTCGCTCCCTTCTATTACCTGCTGTCCCATCCATGCCATCGCGCCAATAGCGATTTGTATAGCCGGAGAGCACAAGCATGTATTCTAAACTCCGAATCCAAACGGAGTGATTTTCAGCGATGAAGCATAGAGGCATCTTCCTATTGAACTCCGGCATCACCACTCTGCTTGTAGCGGCGGGGTTGGCTGCCTTTGCGGTCCCTTCTTCCCTCGGGCAGACAGCCGCCGTATACGCTGCCGCGCCATCCAGTCCAGCGAACGCGCCGTACGTGGCGACCATGACGTTCGATGTCGCGTCGGTGCGCGAGAACAAGAAGATCGATATGGCCAGCGGCGTCACGTTCGTTATGGACTTTGTGCCGAATACGGCGACATTTCGGGCGAGCACTTCAATCGACGGATTGATCAGCATTGCATATGGGGTGCAGAACCATCAGATTGCGGGCCTTCCCAATTGGCCGTTTCCGACGCTATTTGTGATTGAGGGCAAGGGGGATCGCCAGGCGAATGAGAAGATGGCGACGCTGACCGGCGAGCAGCAGTGGGCTGAGAAGATGCATATGCTCCAGTCGCTGCTGGAGGACCGTTTCAAGCTCAAGACGCACTGGGAGACGAAGCAGGGCGACATCTACAACCTGGTGGTGGCGCGGAGTGGACCTAAACTGGACGCAAAGGGCTCAAAGCCGCCGCCGGCGGAGGAGTTGAAGTTTTTCGCGGACCAGCCGGTGCCTCCTATCCATCAGAATTGCGATGGAACACGGGGCTGCGAATTCATCGCGCATGGGGGCACCATGAGCATGTTTGCCGAAATGCTTGAAGGGCAGTTTGGACGGCCGGTGATCGATAAGACAGGGCTGACGGACAGCTACGATTTTGTCGTGAAGTACAAGATGGGCCGTGGCCTGGAGAGCGACGCCAACGATCCGAGCCCGCTGCCGACGTTGGAACGAGCCCTGGTGGAGGACCTGGGGTTGAAGGTTGAAGCGGCAAAGGGACCGATCAAGAAGCTGGTGATCGATCAAGTCGAAAAGCCGTCGGAAAACTAGGCGATTACGTGGTATCGCGCACGCGGGCTGCAACGCAGAAGATGCCCTTGCGTTTTCAGCAACAGTTGCGGCTCATCCAGAAGCCGCAGATTCTAGACACTGTGTGTTGCACGGCGGCCTATCGGCAACTGAGAGAGGATCGCCGGCAGAAACTCCTGCTGCTCTTCGCGCGGGTATTCCAGCGGAGAACAACAGCCGGGAACGCAGGTCAGATATAATTTGCGCCATGAAGCGGACCTTGAGATTTGCGGTGGTTCTCTGCATCGTTTGCCTGGGCCTCACTGCATTGTCTCAGCCCAACAAAGAGGGTCGGATCAGCGCAGCAAAAGTCGCTCTACGGGAGAAAAGATTCGACGACGCGTTGAACCTGCTCGGGCCCGCACTGCAGCAGTCTCCGGACAATGCTCAACTTTGGACCTTGCAAGGCTTGGCGTACTCCGGCGCGGAACGCAAGGATAGAGCGCTCGATTCATTTCAGCATGCGCTGAAGCTCTCGCCTGGCTATCTGCCGGCCCTTGAAGGCGCGGCTCAGATCGAGTTCGCGACAGGCGGCGCGGAGGCAAAGCCGTTGCTGGAGCGTGTGTTGAAAGTGGTCCCCGGAGACCCGACCGCCCACGCCATGCTGGCTTCGCTGGCCTATAAGGAGCATGACTGCACCCAGGCCATTTTGCATTTCGAAGTCGCTGGGCGGCGCCTCGAGTCGGAGCCGATTGCCATGCGTCAATACGCGACCTGCCTGTCGCACGCGGAGCAGTTCGACAAAGCCATCACTGTGCTCCAGGCCATGCTGGCGCGGCCTGGCAGCGTGGCACGCGACCGGTTGCAGTTGGCCGCGCTAGAGCTTAAGGCACGGAGGCCATCCGATGCTTACAATACTCTTCGGCCAGACCTCTCGAATCATCCCACCGCGGATGTGTTGTCGCTGGCTGCTGAGGCCTGCGAGGAACAGAAGGACACGCCCCAGGCGGTGAAGCTGCTCACTCAAGCCATCACCGAAAACCCACTGGATACAGACCTCTATCTTCAGTTCGCGGATCTTTCGTTTGTGCATCAGTCCTTCCAGGTGGGCAGGGATATGGTGAGCGCGGGCATCAACGCGCAGCCCAACGCTGCTGCCTTGTATCTTGTTCGAGGCATCCTCTCTGTTCAACTATCCGACTACGAGCACGCCGAAGCGGACTTCGAGGAGGCCGACAAGTTGGAGCCGCAACAGGGGATCAGCGATGCGGCGCGAGGGCTGATGGCCGAGCAAAAAGACGATCCGGACAAAGCACTGGCTGCTGTCCGCGCCAGGCTTTCGACGAGTCCAAACGATCCCCTGCTGCTTTATTTAAAGGCTGACATTCTTGTGCAGAAGGGTCCTGAGCCGGGCGCGCCCGAGTTCGGCGAGGCGGTCGCCGCAGCAAAACGGGCCTCGGAGTTGCAGCCCAGCCTGGTGGCAGCGCGAGACACGCTGGCCAAGCTCTATCTGCAAGGGGACAAGGTTCAACTCGCTGTCGATGTGTCGCGTGAGTCGCTTCGCCAAGATCCGGAGGATCAGGTAGCGCTTTACCATCTGATCGTCGGTTTGCGGAAGACCGGCCACAAAGATGAGTTGCCGTCACTGCTGCAGCGCCTTGCGGAGGTGCGCCAAAAAGCGACTCGCGAAGAGGGAGAGCACAACCGTTATAAGCTGATTGAGCAGGAAGATGCTGGACCGCCTGTGAGTAAATAAAACGAGAAGGCCGGATTCTTCTCGAAAGATTCTAGTAGGATCTTCTGATCAAGGACACTCGATGAAGCTTACACGCCGCTCGTTTGTTGCAGGCACCCTTGGGGCTCTTTTGCTTCCGCATGACATTTTTGCAATCGCGCAAGAGGGCATGGCCACGCGTAGTTTGACGCCCCAGGCTCGCCCGGTCGGTTCCGGTCGCACCTTCGACGCTCAATTCGTCGACGTGGCGATGCAAGCTGGATTGCACCAGCCGACAATCTATGGATCATTAGACACAAAGAAGTACATTTTGGAAGCTAATGGTTGTGGTTGCGCCTTCCTCGATTACGACAACGATGGATGGCTGGATATATTCCTGTTGTGCGGAACGAGGCTGGAGAGCGCACCTCCAGGGACCACCAACCGCTTGTATAAAAACAACCGTGACGGCACATTTACCGACGTGACTGAAGCTGCCGGTCTTCATGCCGTCGGCTGGGCGAATGGCGTTTGTATCGGAGACTACAATAACGACGGATTTGAGGACATTTTCTGCACGTACTTCGGAGAAAACCGGCTGTACCGGAACAACGGCAACGGCACGTTTACCGATGTGACGCGCGAGGCCGGCCTGCTGAGGGGTGAAACGCGCTGGGGCGCCGGTTGCAGCTTTGTCGATTACGACCGCGACGGCCATCTGGATCTGTTTGTGTCCAACTACATCCAGTTCGATCTGGCGAAAGCTCCAGTGCCCGGCGAGTCTTCCACGTGCAACTGGAAGGGAGTTCCGGTTAACTGCGGCCCGCGAGGGCTTCCGATGGGACGGCACCTGCTCTATCACAACAACGGCGATGGAACATTCACCGATGTCACCAAAGCATCCGGCATTGCCGCCGCCACTGAGAGTTATGGAATGACCGTGGTGGCGGCCGACTTTGACGAAGACGGATGGCCTGACATCTACGTCGCCTGCGATTCCACACCCAGCCTCTTGTTCATGAACAATCACGATGGAACATTCCGGGAAGAAGGTGTGACGCGGGGAGTAGCGCTGAGCGACGACGGGATGGAGCAGGCCGGTATGGGAGTCGGCATCGGAGACTACGACTTGGACGGGCACCTGGATCTTTTCAAGACCCACTTCATGAACGATACCTGCGGCCTCTTCCGCAACGACGGAACGGGTAACTTCGACGACCGTACCCGCGCCGCCAAGATTGGGGTTGAAACGCGCTTCGTCAGTTGGGGCACCGCAATCGCCGATTTCGACAACGACGGACACCCCGACATCCTGGTCGTTACGGGAAGCGTCTACCCGGAGGTCGAACGAAAGCTGCCCGGCTATCCATACAAGACGCAGCCTTTCCTCTTCCGAAATCTAGGCAACGGGACTTTTGAGGAACTCGTGAAGGAGGCAGGCCCCGCCTTCTCAGTAGCGCACTCGGGACGGGGTTGCGCCGTGGGGGACTTCGATAACGACGGAGATCTCGACGTCTTGATTGTGAATATGAACGAACCGCCCTCCTTGCTGCGCAACGACACCTCGGGCCATCAGAACTGGATCAAGATCCTACTGGAAGGCGTGAAGTCGAACCGCAGCGCCATCGGCGCGAGGGTGCTGGTTCACTATGGAAACAAAACCCAGGCCCAAGCCCGTGTGAGCCAGTCGAGTTATTACTCCTCGAGCGATCCGCGCCTCCACTTCGGACTTGGCGAAGTCAAGGAAGTGGATATTGACATTGTCTGGCCGAACGGGCTGCACGAACATCTCAAGGGGATTTCCGCCAACCGCCTTATCACCGTGCGCGAGGGCGCCGGGATCGTAAAGAATCGGGGTTGGAGCCAGAGTTAGCTTGCCGAACGATCAACCGCTGCGCGCTGCAGCGTCGTCGTCGGCTTCCGCATGAAAAACCTCGCGAATGGAACCATTTATCCGCCCCGGTACATGTCTGGATGCGCACCCGTTCTCGTTTTGGATTCTCCCTGTTCCTCCATCGAGCGGACTAGGGACGCCTCCGCCGAAGGTTGTGTGAGCGTCTCCACCCAACGTGGTACATATGACCCATTGCATGGCTTTTACGCCATCTTTACATTTGCGTTGCCGCTAGTTTCGCAATTGAATGCGAAGGATCGCGCGGTGTTTCTTCCCGGGAAGACAGGCATTGAGGCTATTCCCGTAAACGTCAGCTGTGACCTGTCAGCCGCCGGTTTTGACCGGAACTCCGTTCCACAGTCTGGAGGCAGTGAATGTTCGCAAGAAGAGTCTGTACATGGTTGTTCCTAACCGTTTTCTCTGCGTCGGTGGCTTTTGCTCAGTTCACAAGCGGTCTGCAAGGCACTGTGCAAGATCCGTCAGGCGCCGGGATCGGCAAGGCCAATATCCAACTGGTCAATGACGCCACGGCCGCAACTGCTTCAAAGACTACAGATGCCTCGGGCGGCTTTCGCTTTCTCAACCTGGCGCCTGGGGCCTACACGCTCAAGGTCACAGCAGGCGGATTCACCAAGGCCGAGGCTCACGTCACGCTGCTGACCGAGCAGAGCCTGAACATACCGGTTACCTTGCAAGTGGGCGCCGTCACGGAGTCGGTCACGGTTTCAACCCAAGAGCCGCTCATCGACACGGCGGATAACCGCAACGAAATGACGCTGGAGAATACCGGCGTAGCGGAGTTGCCGGTCGCCGGCCGCAACCTTGTGACCTTGACGACGCTGGCTCCCGGAGTCTCCGGACTGGGCACTACGGGCGGCGGCCAACCAGGATCGGCGGGCACGCCAGGTTCCGGTGTTGATAACTACTCCACTGAAACCCAGGTGGACGCCAGCGCCAACGGCCAGGGCCAGATGTCGAATATGTACGTCATCGACGGTCTGGACGTGACCAGCGGCATCCGCCAAGGCGTGTTGAACCTGACGCCCAACCCCGAGTCCATTCAGGAAACCTCGATTCAGGTCAATACCTATTCGCCCGAGTACTCCCGCGCCAGCGGCGTCGAGGAAGTGCTGACCACCAAGTCCGGCTCCGATAAGTTCCATGGCTCGGCAGCCGACTGGTACTACACCCGGCAGATGTTTGCCAAGGAATTCACCACACCGAATGGATACTTACCCTTCCATGGCAACAATATGTCGGGCGCTATCGGGGGACCGATCATCCCGCGCAAACAGTTCTTCTTCTATTTCGCCGTCGAGCCGTTGCGCTCAACCGCTGCGTCCAGTTCGGTAATCACTTTCGCGGACCCCGCGTTTCTCGCGTGGGCAAAAACAAACTACCCCAGCACCGTGGGAACGGGGGTGCTCAACTCCGAGCTTCCTACAAATGTAACCGCCGCGACGGTGTCTCAGACAGGTTCGTCGCTTTTCCCAACGACCTGCGGCACGGCGGCAGCTGACAATTTACCCTGCGGCCTGGCGATGATCGACTCCGGCAGCTTCAGCGCGCCGGCGATTCGCAACGGCACGCAGTTCTTTGGCCGCCTCGACAAACAGTTCAACAACGACGCGATTTATGCCAGCTTCTACCGGACGCTGTTGACCTACGGATCTGCTTCGGCGATTCCGGATTTTTCCACTCTCGACAACAACTGGCAGTTGGCCCTGCAGATCAACGAAGGACATACCTTCAAGTCCGGCATGGTCAATGAGGCCATCTTCGGCTTCAACCGCGTGGAGGGTGTGCTGGGCAGCGGCGCCAAGAACTACACCATTCCTTCGATTGGGGTCACCGGAATCAGCACGGAAGGCGGACAGGCCTTTGGCGTGGGCTTTGCCCAGGGCGACTTCATCCAGCACAACTATCACTGGCGCGACGTCCTTA
>CAZGHZ010000042.1:0-36850 GCA_964525655.1 uncultured Occallatibacter sp. | reverse complement strand
GAATCTACTCTCCAGGCCCGCTCAGTCCCGCCGCTCCAGCCAAAACTGACCCCTGCGAGAAATGGCGGCTAAGACGAAAGCCACTCGTTCCCACAGACACGGCCACGCCCAAAAAAGTTTCTGCACGGGATAGCTCGTCGAGGACTGGGGAATAATCTTCGAGTCAGGGTGAAGACTTGGCAGGAGGTCCCCGGCGGCATCCGGATTCGCCGGTTGGGGAAAAAAGCCGACTTGCAGATCGGGGAACCGGATTTGCACCGATATTAGTGCAAATTGCAAGTTAAAGAAATTAAAGAAGTTAATTGGAACTGCTGCAAAAATGGGTCTGAATTGGGAAGGAAATCCTCTTATCTCCCTAGATAACAGTTGAGCGAAGTAGTGTCGAATCAGTAGAATGGATAGATGGTGATTTTACGGAAATCAAGCAACACGAGCTCAAAATCTTCGCTACGGATCTGGCTGTTGGCGGGAGCTTCGTCTGTTGCGCTGGCCGCAGTGGTGGTGGGTATCTCCACGCGGACAGTGCTTGCAGATGCGCCGCTATCCCGGCCAGCGGCAACCGCGCTCCCTGCGGCGACCGTAGCAAGCGCGACGCCTGCTTTGCTTGCGCCGCAGAAACCCGCAGAAACAGAGCCGGCCGGCATGCTACGCGGCCTTGCCTCCTGGTATGGCGGAGTCTTCAATGGTCGCCATACGGCCAGTGGTGAGCGATTCGACATGTACGCAATGACCGCCTGCCATCCGACGCTGCCCTTCGGCTCGATGGTCCGGGTCGTCAATCTTCAGAACAAACGATCGGTTGTGGTGCGCATTACCGACCGGGGCTATCTGAACGACGGTCGGATCATCGATTTATCCTTTGCCGCAGCGGAAAAACTGGCGATGACCAAGGCAGGGCTAGTCTCGGTCAAGCTGGAGGTGCTTTCACTGGGCGGTCCACAACGGAGAAAGTGAGTCACTGAGGGAGTTGAAGAACGGGAGCGGCCAGCCTTTGGGCTGGCCGGTTTCGTTCTGGGGGATTGGGCAACGGGCTGGTGGGGGTTCGTAGTATCCCAGGTCCCCAAAATGCGGGTGACCTGGGGCACCCGGCGGTTTCCCACATCTGACGTGGTGAGGCTGCGTCAGAACTGGGGCACCCAGCTTGGCTGTCGGGCTTGGCACTTCGTTAGGCCGTTCTCTGGATCAGGGCGATGAAGAAGCCATCGGTGTGAAACTCGGCGGGGAGCAGACGGAGCGCGCCTTCAGGCGTTAGGCTTTCGCGAAGGCGCTCGGCTCCGGTGGTGGTGAGAACCCCATCGCATAGCAGCTCGTTGATGCGGGCGTCGAGAGCGAGTTGGCGGGCGTTTGGAGTTGCGGCCAGCACGGCTGCGACGACCTGCTCGTTTTCTTCCGGCTCCAGCGAGCAGGTGGAGTAGACGATCCGGCCGCCGGGACGCACGGAGCGCAATGCCGCGCCGAGAATTGCGCGCTGGCGCTCGGCCTGGCGGGCCAGGTCCTCCGGGCGCAGGCGATGACGAATCTCAGGATTGCGGCCCAGCGTTCCGGTGCCGCTACACGGCACATCTGCCAGCACGAAGTCGTAAACGGCGTCATCTGCAAGTGCAGTTGCGTCGGCCAGACGGCATTCGACTCTTTCGTCGAGGTGGCCCAGCCGCTTGCGGAGTTGTTCGAGTCTTGGCGCGCTCGATTCGCAGGCGACGATGCGGGCTTGGGGGTTGCGCTCGGCCAGGATGAGCGTTTTGCCGCCGGGAGCCGCGCAGGCGTCGAGGATGATTTTTGTATTTTGGCTGGGGTTGTCGCTGGCCAGCTCGGCGATGACTTGCGAGCCTTCATCCTGAAATCGCACTCGGCCCTCGCGGAAGGCTTCGGTCGTGGTGACATCGCCGGAGAGGACTGTGCGGGCGGCCGTGAGCAGTTGGCCGGGATCGAGATGAATCCCGGATGTGTTGAGTTCGGTTCCGACTTCCGGGCTGGCGAGGCGCACGGAGACAACTGGCTGGCTTTGGCCGTGGCGGCAGATGGCCTGGGCCGCCTGGAGGCCGTAGAAGTTGATCCAGCGCTCGACCATCCAGGCGGGGTGGGCTTCGAGGTCGTCCGAAGGACCTCCCTCAGGGGCTAAATCCCGCGTTAGTTTTGCGGAGGTTGCGGCACGACTGAAGTCGTGCCCTTTCAAGACAAGATGCCCGGCCTCGGATTCCGGCAAAACGGGCTCTCGGTTGCCACTGACAGCTTGTAGAACCTTTGAAGCAGAACTTTCCACCTTGGATTGCGGGGAGTTGGCGAGCTTGCGGAGCACCGCGTTGACCATGCCGGAGGCGAAGCGCTGGCCAGCCTGCTTGGCCAGCTCGACACTCTCGTCGATGGCCGCGCTAGCGGGAATCCGATCCATGTGCAGGATCTGAAATGCGCCGAGGCGCAGCGTGATCAGAATCTCAGGGTCGAGCCTGGCGTTGGGGTGTGCCAGGAGCGGCTGCACCTGGTGGTCGAGCGGAATCTGATAGCGCAGAACGCCCAGTACGAGTGCAGTGGCCAGATTGCGGTCGTGCTCTGCCAGCGCATTGACGGCTCGTCCGCGCAGCAGATCGTCGGAGTGGGATTGGCCGCGCTCGACGGCCAGCAGAATGTCGAAGGCCGCCTTGCGTGCCGGAGAGATCGCGTTCGCCCGATTCTTCGGCGCTTTCTTTGCGCCCGTCTTCTTTTTTGCGGTCATTGCGCCTGAGTCCCAAGCCGCGCGCTGTGGGCCAAGGCGTTGCCGCGCAGGAACTCGGCGGCTGTCATCCGCCTTTTTCCTTCGAGCTGCACTTCGAGGAGTTCAAGCCAGGTGTTTTCCGCGCAGGCGGAAAAGAGACGGTGGTTTTCGACGTGAATCTGGCCTGGGGCGGCGGCGGCCGGCGAGGTAAAACTTGAAGGCTCGGCATCGCCCAAGCGATGGACGATCAGCTTCTTGCCATCGAGGGTTGTGAATGCGCCGGGCCAGGGCTGAAAGCCGCGCCAGCGGTTTTTTAGCTCGGTTGCCGTGCGCGCGGCAAAGTCCATGCGCCCGTCGTCGCGGGTGAGCAACGGGGCGAGTGTGGCTCCCTTGTGATTCTGCGGCTTCGGCTGGATGCTTCCATCGTCGAGCCCGGCCAGCGTCTTGACTACCAGTGGCGCGCCGCCCTCGGCGAGTACGTCGAAGAGTTCCGCTGCAGTCTGCTCGGTTCCGATGGCCAGCGCCTGCTGAAGCAAAATCGGCCCGGTGTCGAGGCCCTCATCAAGCAACATCGTCGTATTTCCGGTAAAGACCTCGCCCATGGCCACGGCCCACTGGATCGGAGCGGCTCCGCGATAGCGCGGAAGCAAGGAAGCGTGCAAGTTGATGCAGCCCAGCCGCGGCAGCGAAAGCATCCATGGCGGAATCAGGCGGCCGTAGGCGACGACTACGATTGCATCGGGGGCGATGGCCTCAAGCCGCGCGCGAAGCTCCCGATTGTCGCGGATCTTCTCTGGCTGCGTCACTTGGAGAGCCGCGGCGAGCGCGGTTGTCTTCACCGGCGGAGGGGAAAGCTCTTGAGTGCGGCCAACGGGCCGATCAGGCTGCGTAACGACTAGGGCAATATCGTGTTCGGCCGCGAGCAGCGCTTCGAGCGTGGGGACGGCAAAGCGCGGAGTCCCGCAGAAGACCAGTCTCATCGGACACCTGTTGAATTGGTTTCGACGATTGGGTTCGTGGTCTCCCAGGTCCCCAAAAGCGAGGGATCTGGGGCACCCAATGGATTCCCGCAGAAGACGAGTTTCATCGTCTTACCACTGGCCGTCGCGCTGCATCTTGCGGATCTTGCGCAGGGCCAGCTCGCGCTTGAGCCCGCTCATGCGGAAGATGAACAACATGCCGTCGACGTGGTCGATCTCGTGCTGAAAGCAGCGCGCCAGCAGTTCAGTGCCGTCCATCTCGAACCACTTGCCATTCTCGTCCTGAGCGCGGACGCGCACCTTGAATGCGCGCGAGACCTTCTCGCGGATCTCGGGAAAGCTCAGGCAGCCTTCCTCCTCGTATTGCTTGCCTTCGCTGGCTATGATCTCCGGATTGGCGAGCACCAACTTGTCTTTTGGATCCTTGCCCAAGCTGAGGTCGATCACGGCCAGGCGCTTCGATACGCTCACCTGCGGCGCGGCCAGCCCGATGCCCTGCGAAGCGTAGGAGGTCTCGAACATGTCGTCGACCAGCTTGCGCAACTCGGCATCGAACTCGGTGACGGGTTCGCCCGGCTTGGAAAGCACCGGATCGGGATACTTGACGATATTCAGAATCATCTTGCTGCTAGAAGCTCCGTATCTGTTCGATGTAGCCGGCGAAATTTCGTTGCATCTCGGTGGCCGAGTCGCCGCCGAACTTCTCCTGGGCCAAGCGGGCGATGGTCAGCGCCACCATTGCTTCGCCAACAACGCCGGCCGCCGGGACAACGCAAATATCCGACCGCTCATAGCTTGCGCTGGTGGCCTCGCGGGTGTCAAAGCGCACCGATTGCAGCGGCTTGCGCAACGTCGAGATAGGCTTCAGATAGCCGCGCACCACAATCTCTTCGCCGTTCGAGATGCCGCCTTCGGTGCCGCCGGCGTAGTTCTGCGGCCGGGTAAAACGGGTGGGCTTTGTATTAGGCTCGGTCGAATAGAAGATCGGGTCGTGAACCGTGGAGCCGAAGGCTCCTGCCGCCATCACGCCGCGGCCGATCTCGACGGCCTTGACCGCCTGAATGCTCATTACAGCTCCGGCCAATTGCCCATCGAGCCGCTCATCCCAATTGGCATAGGTTCCCAGGCCTGCGGGAGCGCCATGCACAACCACCTCGAAGACGCCGCCCACGGTGTCGCCGGTGCGGGCTGCCTCTTCGACCTCTTCTTTCATGCGCGCTTCGGTCGCCTCGTCAACGCAGCCTAGAACGACATCGTCACGCGTGGTCAACCCGGCAATCTCTTCCCAGGTGGCAGGGCGATTGAGTTCAACGCGACCTACGCGGATGACGTGGCTGGCCACCTCGATCTCCAAGGTGCGAAGCAAGAGCTTGGCCAGGGCTCCGGCGGCGACGCGGGCGGTGGTCTCGCGGGCCGAGGCGCGCTCTAGCACATAGCGAGCATCGGGAAAGTTGTACTTTAGAGCGCCGGCCAGGTCGGCGTGACCGGGGCGCGGCGAGGCCACTGCCTGGTGCATCGCCGGATCGCCGGTCTCAACCGGCAGCTTCTCTTCCCAGTTCTTCCAGTCGCGGTTGACCAGCTCGATGGCGATAGGCGTGCCGATGGTCTTGCCGTGGCGAACGCCCGAGAGAACGTGGGCCTTATCGGTCTCGATTTTCATGCGCCCGCCGCGCCCATAGCCCTGCTGCCGCCTCCATAGCTCGCGATTCACAAACTCGAGGTCAACGGGCACGCCGGCCGGCAAGCCGGTGACCAGCGCGATCAGCGCCTCGCCGTGCGATTCCCCGGCAGTGGAGAAACGAATCATATTCTCTTGATTGTAACGGAGAAAGAGCGGTCAGTTAGAAGTTGGCTTTGCAGATCTCCGGAACAGGCGGATGAGGCGCAGTTCATGCTGGGCGCAGGTCTGTATGCCCAAAGTCGTCGCCCTTCCAGAGAACGGGCTCGCGTTTTTCGCGTGCCAGGGCGTAGGTGAAGCAGTCGCCGAAGTTGAGGTTGGCGGCGTGGCCGCTGCCTTTGCCGTAATCCCGGTAAGCCTCCCATGCAATCTTTGCCTGCGCCGCGGTCACCGGCTCGATCTGGAGTCCAGGGTTCTCGAGGATTTCTTCCAACCGGGCCATGAGAATCGGATCCTTGTATCTGCCCACAACGATCCTCGACTCAAGATAGGACGCCGCGGAAATGCGTACAACCTTTGCCGCCTCTATCGCCTCGGATAAGACTTCAGCTTCCGGTTCATTCTTGAGAATTGCGATCAGGGCTGAGGTGTCAACGATCATATCGGCAGTCCGGTTTCCGGATCGTAAAGCTCATCCATCAGTTCCTTGGAAGTCTTGCCGTCATTCATCCTCGGCCCAGTCTCACGGCTGATTCCCATGAGCCAATCCGCCATGAGCTTCTTTCTGCGCTGACTTTGTCTCTCTCTCTCGATCTCGCGTTCCACGGCCTCAGTCACCGCAGCCACAAGGCTCACCCCCCGCAGCGCCGCGAGTTCACGAATGTGCGTTTCAACCTCAAGGTTTTTGATATTGATTGCCATCGTTTTCCACCTTTCCACCATCGTATTCCACCATTCTACTATATCCTCCGATCTTACTCAAAGAAGCTGTGTCCGATAAGCGAATTCGCCCTCATGCCCTAATCTAGATTCATGACAGACCCGATATTGGAAGAGATGACTGCTCCTCGCGAAATCTACGATCTACTGGTGGTGGGCGCCGGGCCCACCGGCCTAGCCTGCGCCATCGAGGCCAAGAAGATCGGTTTGCGCGTTGTAATGGTGGAAAAGGGCTGCGTCTGCAACTCGCTCTTCCATTACCCCTCGCACATGACGTTCTTCACTACGTCTGAATTGCTGGAGATTGGCGACATTCCGTTTCCTAGTCCCAATCCCAAGCCCAACCGCAACGAGGCGCTCCAGTATTACCGTCATGTGGCGGCATACTACAAATTGGAGATTCGCCAGTACCATCGCGTGGAACGGGTCGAAGGCGCCGACGGCGGCTTCAGGGTGCGCACGATGGATCGATTCGGCCGAAGCGGCATGATTCAGGCCCGCAAACTGGCGATCGCGACCGGGTATTATGATCGGCCCAACTATATGCATGTTCCCGGCGAGAGCCTGAGCAAGGTGCATCACTACTACTTCGATCCCCACCCATACTTCGGGACGGACGTGCTGGTGATAGGCGGCAAGAATTCGGCGGCCATTGCAGCGCTCGAACTCTACCGCAGCGGCGCGCGAGTCACACTGGTTTACCGCGGGCCAGAGATCACGCCAAACGTGAAGTACTGGATCAAGCCGGATATTGAAAACCGCATCAAAGGGCGCGAGATCAAGGCGTACTTTCGCTCCGAGGTAGTCGAGATCGACCAGGACAGTGTGGACATCGACACGCCCCAGGGCCGCGTAAGGGTCAAAAACGACTTTGTCTTTGCGATGACGGGCTACCATCCCGACTTCGAGTTCCTTGAGGCTTTGGGCGTGCGCTGCGAGGGCGAGGACCGGATGCCGGTCTACAACCCCGAAACTCTGGAGAGCAATGTTCCCGGCATTTATCTCGCGGGTGTCATCGTGGCCGGCGAGCGGACCAGCGAGATTTTCATCGAGAATGGCCGCTTCCATGGGTTGCAAATCGCCAAGGCGTTGGCGGCGAAGTCAATACCGCTCGACGGCTGCAGCACGGACGCTTAAAGACTCGATGAACGGTTGAAATCGAGTCTGAGCGGACGGCGTGGCTTTGCGGCCCACTCATCGCGGTCCTATCGCGATGTGCGGGCGGCTAGCGCGCCGGCGTGTGAGACATGCAGTGAATCCTTGACTGCAATGGAGCCGCGTAGGAGCGGGTCACGTGCAGCCGGTCCATCACCACATAACGGGTGCGCAGGCCGTCGATGGTCGCGGGCAGCGTGGCGGGAAGCCGATTGCGGTCCACGTAGATTACCAGCGCCGCCTCGCGAGGATTGTCCAGGCTCTGACCGACTCCCACGCCGAAGAAAGCCGGATTCTGCCGCATCATACTGGCGGCTGCCTGGTTCTTGACGCCAATGGCCTGCGCAAGCGCCGAGCCCGGCAGAGCGATGGCGGCGGCATCCATGGGCGTCTGCGGCGCTGAGCCCCAGGCCACGGCCTTCAGCGTGGTGGGAATCGCCAGCGTTCGTACGCTCTCGACCGTGGACGGCACGTTCACCGTCATTCGCTCGTCCGTGTAGAGAATGACCGCGGCCTCGCCGGGATTGTCGCTGCTCTTGCCGATGGCCACGCCGAAAATGCCGGCCGTGGAATTCACTAACATGCGGGCCTGGGTCAGCGCTTGCTGGGCGCGGGCGTACTCGGCATCGTTCAAAGCGAGGCCTTGCGCATGTGCGACGGTGTTGTCGCCGTAGCTGAGGCAACTGACGGCGTGGTCGGCTCCTCCCACGAATGTGTAACTTCCACCGCCGAGCTGCGCGCCGAGTTCACTGAGAACCTCGGGGGCCGGGTTGGCCACGCCCTGGCTTACTCCCGAGAGGTCAGTACCGCCGGCAAAGTAGAGGCCCACCGGCTCTGCGTTCGCGGAATCCACGACCAGTGCGCCGGAGTCGCCCGCATCGCTGAACTGGTTGCCGCTGAGGCCCAATTGGTGACTGAAGGTCTTGGTCAAATAGGGCCGGGTCTCCGCGCAGTCGTGGAAGTAATCGACCCTCACATCGAGATCGACGGCGGAGATGCCTCCGCAGGTTAATCCAGTGGTCCTACCGCTCTTGGCCACCTTCAAATCCAGGGTTCCGGTCTCGCCTTTGCCGCCTGTCGAACTGATGCCGGGAGGCGCGGCGGCCAGTGTGCCGTCTGCCTGCTTGAGGCCCAACTCAAGAATCCTGCCAGCCGGATCGACCGCGCGGGAGGTGATCTGTGCGATTGCCGCATCCGCGTTGGTCAGTTTCGAGGCGAGGGGAAGCCAGCCCGTCAATTGAGCCACCGGCGCCACCTGGGTTATGCCGTTGCTGTCTCCCAGAGGCGAGCAGTTGTTGTCGATCAGCCCCGGCTGGACGATGGCATCGCCAACGCTGGCAAGGTCGCTTCTGGCCAGTACGTGGTTGTTGCTAAGAAGATATTGGCGCTTTGAGGCGTCCTCGACGAGCGCGCCCAGCGTGCCGCTACAGCAGTCGGCGATCTGTTCGCCGCGCGTGTCGTAGTCGGAGTTGTTGCCTCCCGAACTGCCCAGCGCGATCGAGGCGGGAAGCTGGGCCTGATGGCTGGTCGGGTTGCTCGTCACTCCGGCGGCGTTGACCAGCACAACGGATGCGGCCCTGGAGGTGGTTGTCGCCCCGCCCACCGTGGCCACGACATAAATCGGGCCCGTCGCCTGAACCTGGGAAGGCGACGTGTAAGTCACCGTGCAACTGGTAAAGCTCTGGCCGCCGCGCCGGCAACTGACGTTGCCTAGCGAGCCCTGGCCACTGCCTTCGCCGGTTGGAGAGTTTGCCAGCTTAAAGTTGATGCCCGTCGAGCCGCCGGCCTCGGCCAGAAAGCCGGTAACAGTGATTCTTCCGTTAACGCCCAGTGCCGCGTTCTCTGGCGTCAGCGGCTGCAGGAATCCAGGTGTCACCGTCAGCACGGAGCTTGACCGAACGCTGGGGTTTGCATTCAGAGTTGCGGCCACCACCACCTCGGCTCGGTCGGCAGTGAGAAAGCTGGGAGGCGTGTACTGGCCGTTTGCGTTGATGCTTCCGGGCCCGCTGGTTGCGTCTCCGCCTGAGAGCGTCCAGTTGACCTCCGCCGGTCCGCCGCTGGGGAGAGTGGCTGTGAACTGATGTACGGGGGCGCCCTGCCCGTTGGTTGCGTTGCAGCCGGTGCAGTTGGTGTCGATGGAGCTCTTGCCGGGAGTGATGATGAGGTTTAAAGCGCTGGATCTTGGCGTGACTGAGCCGCTGCCGCAGCCAGCCGCAAAGAGCAGCGCCGGAGCCAGCAACAGCGACAGTTTCCGCAGATTGGAGCTGAGGATCGCCACTGCCTTAGTATAGGCCGGTCGATCGATACTCGCTTGCGGCGGAACAAGCAAACCTGAACCGTCATTTGGCTTGGCTACCGTTATGAAAGCACTCTGCCCAAAAAGCCCTTGAGCCCCCAGCGGCCCAGCGCGGAGGTGAAGAAGACCAGCGCTGCCAGGATCGCCGGCCAGGGCATGTGGTCGAGGCTTGGAGTGACCGCGGCGCGCAGCCCTTCGCTCATATAGACAATGGGATTGAAGAGAACTCCATACTGCACCCAGGGAATCTTGCCGAGCCATGCCCAGGGATAGTAGACACATCCGAGAAAAGTGATGGGTACGACAATGATCGAGAAGACCAGGCCAATCTGCTTTGGGTTTACCGTCGAACCGATGACCAGGCCCAGCGATCCGGCAAGCAGGCTGGCCAGCACGAGCACCAGCGCAAAGAGAAACCAGCTTTCCACGTGCGCCACCACCGGTTTGGCAGGAATGTAGTAGGCCATGGGAATGACCATCAGGGCGGCGATCATGCTTTGCATGGCGCTGAAGCAGACCTTCTCGAGAGCCACGGCCCACAGCGGCAGCGGGCACATCACGCGATCGTCGATCTCGCGCGTAATGCCAAACTCGCTCGACAACGGCAAGGCCACGGCGGCGATGCCAGAGAACATGATCGCCACTGCCATCAATCCCGGCAGAAGAATCGTGCCGAAGTCCACCGGTGCACCGGACGCCGAACTGCCCATGGCCATCGGATTGCCTCCACCCATGCGTGGCAGGATGAAGGTGAAGACGAAGAGAAAGAGCAGCGGCTGCATTCCAACGCGCAGAAGAAAAGGCACGAACTCGCGCGTCAGCACGCGCAGATCGCGCAGGAAGAGCCCGCCAAAAGCTTTCAAGAAGATTTGGGAGTCGAGAGCTGCGAAGGCCGGTTTGCCAGCCTGACCATCGCCAGACTTGGCCTGACGAAGCTCGCTTGTCAGCACCTCCAGATCGTGAAGAAACAGCTGCGGGATCTGCTTGAGAGAATTCCCCAATCCGGCCAGCTTGGCAGAGAGCCCTTCGGTGGCTCTATTCCCTAATCCCTGCTCCCTAGTCCCGGTTTCCTGTTCCCTATACCCGGCCTCTGGCCTATTCACGCAGATCCCTCCCTGTGAGTTGAATAAAAACTGTCTCCAAGCTGGGCTCGGTGATTTCGAGGTCTCGCAGGCCGTGACCGGCGGCAGCCTGCACTAGCTCCGGCAGCAGGCCGTCGGAGTTGGCCGCAATCACCCGCAGCCCGTCGGGGGTGACCTCGGCGCTGGTTACATCGTCGCGAGCTTTCAGGGAAACAAGGAGCGGCTCCAAGCCGTCGAGCGACTTCAGTTTCAGATCGAAGATGGTGTGCGCGCCGAAGGTCTCTTTCAGCTTCTGAGGCGACCCAAGCGCCAGCACGCGGCCATGGTCGATGATCGCCAGCCGGTCAGAGAGCGAGTCGGCCTCTTCCATGTAGTGGGTGGTCAGCAGCACGGTGATGCCTTCCTTGTGGAGCCCTTGCACGGCCTCCCACATCGCCATGCGGCTCTGCGGGTCGAGGCCGGCGCTCGGCTCATCGAGGAAAAGGACCGTCGGCCGGTGGGCGATAGCGCGGGCGATCTGTACCCTCTGCGCCAGTCCTCCGGAGAGCTGCGGCGGGTAGACGTCTTTGCGCTCGGAAAGCATGAACTGCGTCAGCAGCTCCAGAGCCCGGGATTTGGCGTTGCGGTGGCTGAAGCCGAAGTAGCGGCAGTGGAAGTAGAGGTTCTCGTAGACGGTCAGCGAGCGGTCGAGGGTGTTAAATTGCGGTACCACCCCAATGTGCCGCCGCGCATGGGCCGGATGACGGACGACGTCGATATCCGCAATGCGCACCCTTCCGCTAGTGGGCAGCGTGCGGGTGGTGGCGATCGAGATGGTGGTCGTTTTGCCGGCCCCGTTTGGTCCCAGTAGGCCGAAGATCTCTCCCTGCTTCAGCTCTAGGTCGATCCCGTCGACGGCCACCACTCGCAGCTTCGACTCGTAGATCTTGGTCAGGTTTTCAATTTCGACGATCAAGAGAGTTCACCTGGGCGCAGGGGAAGGGAAGCGTCTTCGTAATTCAGGGTATCGCATAGAGGCGGCGAATTGAGATGGAGTTGAGGCCAGAAAACAATTGCCGAGTGCTCCGACGAGGCTCCGCAAGTGGCTCTGCTGGAAGGGCGAAGAGCGCGCGACCCTTGTATTGAGAGTGACGATTATCATCTTGCGGGACGGAGCGAGTGAAAACAATCGTAAAATGAATATGAGTCCCACGGTTTGGGAAAGTGAATCCGTGGAATAGATGTACTTGGAGGAAAGAATGGCAACTGTCTTACAGCAACCGGAGGTCGCCCCCGGCCATGGTTTTGTAAGCGAGGAGGCCAAGCGCCGGGCCGAACAGGCGCGCACCGAGAGGGCGCGCAAAAGACAGGCGCTTAATCTGCAAAGAGAGAATATCCTCTCGCAAAGGACCTCTCATCCGGCACGGCGCGCCGCATTGGAGGCCGCCCTGGAACAGATTGAAGGGCAGCTAGAGGAGATGAAATAAGTTGGACTGGCCCGCATCGAGCGGGCTTTTTTATTGGCCGCTGCTTCAGGCTTTTTCCCCCGTCTTGCGGGTCAAGGTTCTCTATGGAATAACAGGGAGTTGGCCTGTTGCACGGGAGTAAGCACCACCCTTGCGATGTTGACATGCTCGGGCCGGCTCGCGGCCCAGACAATGACCTCGGCCACATCCTCCGCCGTGAGCGGCTTGATGCCGGTGTATACCTTGCCGGCGCGTTCGCGGTCGCCGTGGAAGCGGACGATGCTGAACTCGGTCTCGACCATGCCGGGGTCCACCGTCGTCACGCGGACGGGCGTGCCGAGCACGTCTTGCCTCAGCCCGTCGTTGATGGAGCGTTCGGCGGCTTTGGTGGCGCAGTAGACGGCTCCTCCGGGATAGGTGATTTCGCCGGCAGTCGAGCCGAGGTTGATCACGTGGCCACGGCTCCGCTCCACCATTCCAGGCACGACGGCGCGAGTCACGTAGAGAAGGCCTTTGACGTTGGTGTCGATCATCTCTTCCCAGTCGTCGATGCTTCCCTGATGGAACTTCTCCAGGCCGCGGCTGAGGCCTGCGTTGTTGACCAGGATGTCGATGGCCGACCACTCGGAGGGCAGCGCGACAATGGCCCGCTGAACGGCTGCACGGTCGCGGACGTCCAGGATCATGGTGCGAACCGCGCCGGCTCCGCGTTCCAGTGCTGCCGAGGCAACTTCGGAGAGTTTGTCAGCGCGGCGGGCTGCGAGCAGCAGGCGTGCTCCTTCGGCGGCGAAGGCAAGAGCGGTAGCTGCGCCGATGCCGGAAGAGGCCCCAGTAACGAAGATGAGTTTTCCCTTGAGAGTCATGGGTCTATCTTAATCAGACCACGATTCTGAGCCTATGTTTATCTTTAGGAGTTCTAAACCTCGCGGCGGTGGAAGAACTCGTCTTCGTCGCGATGCGTGCAGTCCGTACACTCCAGGCAGCAGAAGAGGAAGACAGCCACACCAACCGTTGCGAGAACGGCGAAGGCATTGTCACAGACTTTGATCCACTGAATCAAATCAACCATAGATCGCAACCAAAACGCGCATTCCCGGCGCATCGCCGCAGTACGACAATTGCGGCTTAATTGTCCGGGAAAGAAATCGAGGCCGGAACCCCGGCCTAGTGAGAGTTTCTTCGGCGATTATGTTGTAGAATTCTATTGCGCGCAAGGGAACAAAAGGCGAAAATAGATCACGATGGTAATGAACTTTGGTTCGGCGTCGAGACCTATGAACGGAGAGTGGCTGGAGGACCTAGATGGCCTGGAGCAGTTGCCCAAGCCCCAGCCGAAGGAGCCCCAGCCAGCCCAGGAGCCTCTGCCAGAGCTAAGGAGCGGCCCGCAACTCAACTGGCTCTTCGTCGATTTGAACTCCTTCTTCGCCTCGGTGGAGCAGGATGTGCGGCCCGAGCTGCGCGGCAGACCGGTCGGTGTCGTGCCCATGATGGCCGACACAACTGTTTGCATCGCCGCGAGTTACGAGGCAAAGGCCTTTGGCGTCAAGACCGGAACCGTGGTGGCCGACGCCAAGCGGATCTGCCCCGGAATCGAGCTGGTGGAGGCGAGGCACGAGATCTATGTCGACTACCATCGCCGGATCGCCGAGGCCGTTGAGAGTTGCTTGCCGGTCACGGCGGTTTGCTCGATCGACGAGATGGCCTGCCGGCTAATAGGCCGGGAGCGGCCTCTATTGGCTGCGATGGCGCTCGGACGCCAGGTGAAGCGGCGCATTCTGGAGCGGGTCGGCCCCATGATGCGAAGCTCGGTCGGCCTGGCGACCAACCGCTACCTGGCCAAAGTGGCCAGCGACATGGAGAAGCCCGATGGCCTGGTAGCGTTACCCCTCGATATTCTTCCCGAGGCATTGCGGCAGCTCAGCTTGCGCGACCTGCCAGGGATCGGCGTAAGGACCGAGAAGCGCCTGAACGAAAAGGGTGTCCACACCACGGAACAACTGCTGGCGCGCGACTGCGAAGGAGCGGGCGAGCTGTGGGGCTCGGTTTGGGGCGAGCGGCTGTGGCACTGGCTCCGCGGCGAAGACTTCGATATGTCGGAGACCGAGCACCTGAAGTCGATGAGCCACCAGCATGTGCTCGCGCCCGAGATGCGCACCGAGGAGAAGGCTTGGGCTGTGGCGCATAAGCTGCTCCACAAGGCGGCGATGCGATTGCGGGCAGGGAACCTGTGGGCCGGT
The DNA here is from genome assembly GCA_964525655.1 of uncultured Occallatibacter sp. GTDB lineage: Bacteria > Acidobacteriota > Terriglobia > Terriglobales > Acidobacteriaceae > Telmatobacter. The sequence continues at coordinate 22,409 of CAZGHZ010000042.1, read as the reverse complement.
AGCGTCGGGCTGGCTATCGGGTTTGCGGTGCCGCGTGGCGACAGCACGCCGGTCAGCCGTTTTGGTGTGCCCACGCGCGGCTGGAAGAGCGAATTGCGGCTGAGCGAGTGTCAGGACAATCAGACGCTGATCGCCGCGCTACGCCGCCTTTGGGAATCCCGCCCGTCCGGCCAGGACTTCGAGCATCCCTACTTCATCGGGGTGCATTTGAATGGGCTGGTCCCCGATCAGCTGCATTCGCTGAACCTCTTCGACGGAACGGAGGACGAGCAGAGCCGCTCGCGCTTGCTGGCCGCGATGGACGCGCTAAACAACAAATACGGCTTGAGCACGCTGGCCCCGGCAACGATGCTGACCGCATTCAAAGCTGCGCCCACACGCATTTCTTTTCATACGATTCCGGAGATCTTCTGACCGGGAGCGATTCACCTGAATCTCTCCCGAATCGTTTCGCCGAGCACCTGCGTTCGAGCGCATACGAGAGGAACGTTTCGCATTCTTTTCGGGCCTTGCCGGAAGTTGCATGATAACGGTGTCATTTTTTGGTTCGGAAGTTCATACTGGATCAATGTGCCTGTGCAGGTGGTCCGAACGGCCGGCCGGCAGCGGCGGCATATTTGAAGAAACGGGAGCATTGGCATGGGGACTTTTTGGCGGAGCGCGACGTTTTGTTTTGCAGCAGGACTGACCCTTTCAATTGCAGCTTGCGGCGGCGGCGGTGGCGGCAACACAACTCCCCCTCCACCAACGACCTACACCTTAGCTGTGAACTCGTTGAATCCGGCGACCGGCGTAGCGATCGCTGTCTCTCCGGCAGACGCCAACGGCGCATCGAGTGGAACCACGAGCTTCACGCGCACCTATGACTCGGGCGCGTCGGTCACATTGACCGCGCCGGCAACCGCGGGCGGCAACAACTTCTCGTCGTGGAGCGGATGCGCAAGCACAAACGGCGGAAGCTGCACGGTCGTGATGAACGGCAATGCAGCCGTAACAGCGAACTACACCGCAGTCGCTCCGACGACCTATACGTTGACCGTGAATTCGGCCAACCCGGCCAGCGGTGTGGCGATCACCGTCGCTCCAGCAGACAACAACAGCGCCGCCAATGGAACGACAAGCTTCACGCGTGTTTATAACTCAGGCGCATCGGTCACCCTCACCGCGCCCACCACCTCAGGCAGCAACACATTTGGTTCGTGGACAGGTTGCACCAGCGCCACCACCGTCACCTGCACGGTAGTCTTGAGCGGCAACACGACCGTGACGGCGACCTATATTACGCCGACTCCAACTTACACCTTGACGGTGAACTCGGCCAATCCGGCAAGCGGAGTGGCAATCACTGTCTCTCCGGCAGACAACAACAGCGCATCGAATGGAACGACGAGCTTCGCGCGCGTTTATAACTCAGGCGCAACCGTCACACTCACTGCGCCCGCAACGTCGGGCGGCGATAACTTCTCTTCGTGGAGCGGAGGCTGCACGAGCGCCACCACCACCTGTACCGTGACGTTGAGCGGCAATACGACCGTGACGGCCAACTATGTCGCGACGGGCACTTACACACTAACGGTGAATTCGGTTAATCCTTCGAGTGGTGTGGTTGTCGCCGCTTCTCCCACGGACAACAACGGTGCGACCAGCGCACAGACAGGGACAACCGGCCCAGCGCCAACTGACAACACGCTCACCTACAACGCCGGGACAATCGTCACATTGACGGCGCCGGCTACAACGGGAAGAAATACCTTTAATGTGTGGGGCGGATGCACCACGTTCAGCGCCGAGACTTGCAGCGTAACGCTCAATAGCAATATGACGGTGGCGGCCAGCTACACCGTCGCCCCGAAGATCACGCCGACAGTCACGGTAACGCCATCGATCTTCAGCCTGACCACGCAGCAGCCGCTGACGGTGACGGTTGCGGTAAGCGGCGGCACCGGCAACCCGACGCCCACCGGCTCTGTGGTGCTGACCAGCGGGAGCTACACCTCGGCCGCGATCAACCTCACCAACGGCAGCGCGCAGAACATCGATATTCCAGCCGGTTCGCTGGCTGCGGGAAGCGATATTATCAAAGCCACTTACTCTCCCGACACGGCCAGTTCAACGACTTACATCACAACCTCGGGCACATCTTCGGCGATTGCAGTTACCCAGCAAACCGCAATCGTTGTGAGTGCGCCGAGCACTCCCCTGGCCGTAACCGACCAGATTATGGGATTGAATTTGGCGGTCTGGTATGACGTGGTCTCCAACAAGACAGCCATCGTGGATGCCTTCCAAACCACCGGAATCAAAGCGGTGCGCTGGCCGGGCGGCTCGGCCTCCGATGACTACCACTGGTCGACCAACACTGAATGCCAAGGTGGCTATACCGATGCCAATGACACCTTCGCGAACTTTGTCAGCGACATTGCACTTCCTGCCGGCCTGGACCTTGCGCTAACTGCGGATTATGGCACGAACGCGGCCTGCACCGGAGGCGGCGACCCGGCCGAAGCTGCCGCATGGGTCACTGCCGCGCTGACTTCCGGCGTCAAGTTAAGCCACGTCACGGTGGGTAACGAGGAATACGGGAGTTGGGAGGAAGACCTGCACTCCAGCCAGCACAACGGGGCAACTTACGCCGCCGCGGTTGTCGGAAGCAGCGGCTATTATCAGTCGATCAAGACCGCGGCGGCCGCTTTCAGCGGTAGCAACGTAATGGTCGGTGTCGATGTCGATGCAGATAACACGGCCAACGGATGGGACCATACCGTGCTCGCCAATGCGAAAGGTTCTTACGACTTCGTCGAATATCACTACTATCCTTACAACCCCGGCCAGGAGGATGATGCCACTCTGGTGCATACGGCGGCGCAGGATTTGACCACGAACCTGCAGACGGTAAATCTCGAACTGGAAAATGCGGGGACCACGGGCACCCCCATTTACGTGGGCGAGATGGGCTCGGTTTCATCGAATCCGGGCAAGCAGAGCTGGTCCATTACCCAGGGTTTGTATGCCGGTCAACTGCTGGGCGAGATGATGAACGACGGAGTTTCTCGCGCAACCTGGTGGATTGGCTTCGGAAATTGCAATACCCCGCCTTACGCTAAGAACATTCCCCCGAACAATAGTGCATCGCTCTATGGATGGCAGGACTTCGGCGCCTACAATATCTTTTCCGACGGAACTTCCGACAGCAACTGCCCGTACGGGGAAGCCATTGGTGGCTTGTCTCCCACGGCACAGGCGTATCTGCTCTTCAGCAAAGTGGCCGTCGATGGCGAGCATGTGCTGACCGCGACCGTAACTGGAAGCGACCTGGACCCAACAACAAATGCGCCGAACGTGCGAGCCTATGCGGCAACCAATAATACAGGGACGGCTGTGGTGGTCTTCAACCTGAACGAAAACGTCAGCGAGCAGGTCGTGATTACTGTTCCTGAGCCGGCCACGGCATCGACCGTAACCGTCCAGACTTACGACAAGGCCACTTATGACCTGTCGGGCTCGCCGACGGGATTCTTCCCGGACCCGGTAGGGACGAGCACCTGGGCCCCGGCATACACCACCCCAGTCACTTCGCCAACCCTGCCGCTCACTCTGACTCTCACGCCCTGGAGCATGAATGTGGTCATGATCCACTAACTGCCGGGGGAGATTCGCCGTCTCGCGTTGCATCGCCAATCAGGCTGCCCGGTTTTCAATCGATCCTCGGCAGCCTGTTTTCTGTTGTGAGTCGGGCGCGATTGGCTAAACTAGTAGTCAGCATGAATATCCGTTCTTCAAAGAATAGGCCTGCTTATCGCGGGCGGCTTGCGCCTTCGCCCACCGGCTACCTGCATGTGGGCCACGCGCGCACCTTCTGGACGGCCTTCGAGAGGGCGCGAGATGCCGGCGGAACGCTGGTGATGCGCATCGACGACCTGGACCCGGAGCGCAGCAAGGCCATCTACGTCAAGGGGTCCATGGACGACTTGCGCTGGCTGGGGATTCGCTGGCAGGAGGGCCCGGACTTGGGAGGGTCTTACGGGCCCTATATGCAGAGCGAGCGCAAGTCAATCTACTATGAGGCGTGGCGCAAGCTGCTGCGCGGCGGCTATCTTTTCCCATGCCGCTGTTCGCGCAGGGATCTTGAGGCCGCGCTCAATGCGCCTTATGAGAATTTTCGCCCCGGAGCAAACCCGAACGCCGATGCCGAACCTCTCGACGACGAGCCAATCTATCCCGGCACGTGCAGATTGTACGAGGATAGACCCTCGCAGGCGCCTATCGAGGCAGATCCCGAGGTAGTCGAGCAGGGCAGCTTTACCTGGCGCTTCCGTGTCCCCGACGGAGAAGTCATCCAGTTCATGGATCGGAATCTCGGCCCTCAGCGCTTTGTAGCGGGTGTGGACTTCGGCGATTTCGTGGTCTGGCGGCGAGATGGGATTCCGAGTTATCAGCTCGCCTGCGTTGCCGACGACGCAGCGATGAAGATCACTGAGGTGGTGCGCGGCGAGGATCTGTTGAAGTCCACTGCACGGCAGATCCTGCTCAACCGCGCGCTGGGCTTCGAGAATCCGGAGTGGTTCCATGGCCGCCTGGTGATGGATGCGAATGGCCGGCGGCTGGCCAAGCGTCATGACGCTCTGAGCCTGCGCGCCATGCGCCTGAACGGAATGACGCCCCAAGAGGTTCAAGCGCAGGTTGTGGGGTAGGAATTGGAAGCCTGCTCTTGGCTTCCAATTCCGGGCTATCGGATCACCTGTGCCGGATGAAAGTGCCGCTCTGGAGCTCACTCATGGCCCTTTCAAGCTCGGGCTGCGTATTCATCACGATCGGCCCGTACCAGGCCACCGGCTCCTCGAGCGGCTTGCCCGAGACCAGCAGGAAGCGGATGCCGTCGGGACCTGCCTGCACCACGATCTCATCGCCGCGATCGAAGAGCACCAGCGAGTGGTTCTTAGCGTCGTAGACGAGGGGCGCATTCGGGTCCACCGCTGACTCGGTCAAGACCGCCTGAGGCGTCGACGCATCGCGGAAGGCGCCCTCGCCGGCAAAAACGTAGGCGAAGGCGTTGCGAGTCGTCTCCACCTTGATTCGCTTGGTCTTGCCGGGCGGAATCGAGATGTCCACATAACGCGCATCTACGGAACTCGATCCGGCTGCGACGCCTTCGACCGGCCCCTTCTTTCCCCAGAACTCGCCGCAGATCACCCGCGCCACAGCCCCATCATCCTCGGTAACCTCAGGAATTGCAGCCGACGGAATGTCCTGGTAGCGCGGGTCAGTCATCTTCAGCGCCGCAGGCAAGTTGGCCCAGAGCTGAAAGCCGTGCATGCGCCCTTTGGCGTCACCTTTGGGCATTTCCTGATGTAAGATGCCGCTGCCGGCCGTCATCCATTGCACATCCCCGGCGGACATGCGGCCCTTGTTGCCAAGGCTGTCGCCGTGCGCCACCTCACCGGCCAGAACGTAGGTGATGGTTTCGATTCCCCGATGGGGATGCCAGGGAAATCCGGCCAGATAGTCGGCGGGGTTGTCGCTGCGGAAGTCGTCCAGCAGCAAAAAAGGATCGAACTCGGCGGTCTTTCCGAAGCCAAAAGCACGCTGCAAGCGGACACCTGCACCTTCGATGGTCGGTTTGGTCGTTAGCATCTGCTTCACGGGGCGAAGCGACATGGGGGGACCTCCTCTGACTTGCAGTAGATTGGATGCGCCAAGAAGATATTTGTTGCAACAGGTATTCTCTTCTGAGCCGGGAACCGGCGCGGAGCCGGAATCTGGCTGGATTGGTCTGTTCCTTACCGGCACGAGAATTCGAGTTTGCACCAATCAGTTGTCTCAAAGAGGAGTTTCCGCCCCGTTCCGGCCGAACTTCCAGCATACGAGCTAAAGTTTTCTTTATCTTCACCAATCAGCGCTGTAGCTCCTTATACTGAAGTTGCATCTAATACGGCGCGGGCGCTGCAAAGTTTCCCCAAGCCCTCTATGGCATTCATGCTTGTTTTAGGATTGCGACGGGCTCAAGAGTTTGCGGCGTACCGGAGAACTTTGATAGGCTCAGGCCATCTTCAAGCTGAGCCAAAGGAGGGTTTCGATCATGGCAGAAGATAACAAGATCAACGGTTTGGCGTGGTTTGTGGCTGGATTGGGCGTCGGCGCGCTGGTAGGCATTCTCTATGCCCCCAAGGCCGGGCGCGAAATCAGGGAAGACCTGGCAAACGGCGCCCGTGAGGGAACCGAGTACCTGCGAAATCGGAGCCGTCAGGCAGCCGAGCAGGTGGGCAACCTGGTGGACAAGGGCAGGGAGCACATGGGCGATTACGTCGATCGCGGCCGTGCGCAGTGGGAAGAATTTGTCGAGCGCGGCAAGAGCCTTGTCGCCGAGCAGACCGGCCGCGTCACCGCTGCCGTCGAAGCCGGACGCCAGGCCTACAAGACGCCGCCGGTTCCTGAGCCACCAGTCGAAGGCTAATGCGGCGATTACCCGGGTCGGGCTTCGGTCCGGCCTGGTGGCTGGCAACGCTGAGACTCATCATTCCCCCGAAGCCGCACCGGGTGGCGCTTTGCCGCTCATGCGCAGGCTGCGGAGACGACGCTCATGTCAGGCTTGAGGAGCGCATCGGAGAAATAAGCACCCAAGCCCGCAGATCGATTACCCGAGGCCATTCCAATGCCAAAACTGGACCACGAGACACTTATGCTCGCTTGCATCTCCGCAATCGGGCTGGCTATGTTGTTACAGACACTCATTCTTCTGCTCATCTTTGTTGCCTTGCGCAAGTCGGCCAACTCGCTCCGCGAAGAGGTCGAGACTCTGCGGGCCTCGATCACCCCCGTCATCTTCGACGCGAGAGACATGCTTGCCAACACGCAGGGAATCCTCGCCAATGCGCAAGAGTTCCTGGGCAATGCGCAGAGCGTCTTGACTCGCATCACGCCCAGGATCGAGGCCGTCACCACCGACGCCGTCGAAATCACCCGCCGTTTGCGCGAGCAGACAGCGGAGATGCAAATCTCCGCCATCGAGATCATGGACAAGGTGCGGAGACAGAGCGATCGGGTGGATGCGATGATCTCAAACCTCTTGAACACCCTGGATTACGCTGGGGGTTTTGTGGCCGAAGCCGTTAGCCGCCCGGTGCGCCAGGTCTCTAGCATCCTCAGATCAGCCAAGGCGATCATTGAGTCATTGCGCACGCCCGTGACGCGGCGGTAACACACCGTCTTCTTGCCGTCGAGTGTCGCTTCCTCTTACCGCTCGTCAACCTGAATCACCTGAATCGAATATCCCGGCAGCATGTGCTTCAGATGATTGCTCACGCCGTGCAAAGCAGACTCGACTGGTACGATCGCCTGCGGTTGATCCATCGAGTTTGTCGACTGCGTGCTGTGTGCGCTCAAGCTGATCAGCGCGCCGTTGGCAGCCAGCTTGTCGCCGGCAAACTCGATCTCCACCGGTTGCGGCGTGGAAGAGCCGTTGACCAGCTTCAGGTAGAGCCGCTTCTTCGCTGAATCCCGCGTGATCGAATAGAAGACCTTGGGGCCAGCGCCTTCCAGCTTGGAGCCAAGCGTCTGGTCGCCAAGGTGTGAGGCGAACATTACCTGCGCATAATAGCCCGGCGAACCATAGCTGCTCATCGTGTTATATCCGACCAGATCCGGAGCCCATTGCATCCCGCCGGGGTTCAGGTTGACCAGCAAGGGAGCGTACGCTGCCATAACAATGATGTCGCTGTTGCGCTCCATGCCGGTCATCCATGCCGCATCGCTCAGAGCCGCGCCAAAGTTCGGAGTTGGCGTGCCCTCGAGTGTCGCCCACTCGCCAACAAAGATCTTTGGCCCGCTGCGGTCGGTCTTATCGTAGTGCGTTGTATCCTCAAAGAACTTTGTCGCCCGCACATAGAAGTGGTCGTCGACAACATCCGGCCGGATTCCCTTCACCGGCATCGTAGCAATAAGTTGTAACTCGGGATACTTGGCCTTGATCGCTTTATAGAACTGTACGTAACGCCCATCATAACTCCCCGACTTATCGAAGTTATCCTCGTTGCCGATCTCGACATAAGTCAGCTTGAAGGGATCCGGATGCCCATTCTTCACGCGGACCGCGCCCCACTTGGTGTCGGCCCCGCCGGTCACGTATTCGATTTCGTCCAAAGCGTCCTGCACGTAGGGAACGAGATCGGGTCCGGGATTGACGTGTTCCTGCTGCATCGAGTAGCCGGCATATACCGCCAGAACCGGTTGCATCTTCAGGTCCTCGCACCACTCTAGGAATTCGAGCAGCCCAAGTCCGTCCGACGAGTGGTAACTCCATGGGCTGGGGTGGGTCGGGCGATCTACCAGAGGGCCGATGGTCTTCTTCCATTCATACCGCTCAGAGATGTGGTCGCCCTCAAGATAGTTGCCGCCGGGGAAGCGCAGAAAGGCGGGATGCATCGCGGCCAGCTTTTCCATCAGGTCGATGCGGTTGCCATTGACTCGGTCGTGGTACGTGGGCGGAAACAACGATACAAGATTGAGCAACAGCGTCCCCGCGTGGCTCACGGTGATGGCCAGATGGTTGGCCGCCGAGGCTTCAATCGCGCCTGTCTTCAGCGTAAACTCGTACTGCTTCCATGTCGTCGAGACCCCTGATACAGCGTCGGTGGCCACGGCCTTGCCGCTCGCGTTGTTCATCAGGCTCACGGTCACCGCGCCCAGGTCGCCGGAGCCGGCCTTCGCGAAGAACGATCCTTTGTAGGTTGTGTTGGGCCGGAGCGCCATGCCCCAGTAGCCATCGTTGAGCACTCCTGCCGGGTTTTGCGCGTCGGCTTGCTTCACTTCGAGCTTAAGGCTGCTTTTCAGAGCATCGCTGGGTCCGTCCTGTTCATCAACACCGATGCTGGCTTGCGCAGTGCCGTCTTCGATCACGAACCAGTGATCGACGCCTCTCCAACTTGCGCGGAAGGTGCGGTTGTTCACCATCTCCGCATAGAGGCCGCCGTCGTAGGAGTAGTTGATCTCCTCGGTCATCAGGCCATAGAGCGTCGGGCTGACCTTTGAAACTGGCTGATCGGCATGAATGGTAAGTGTTGCTGCCGGCGTCTGGGCATGGATCAAGGTTGTTCCAAAAGCGGCGACTGCGGCAAAGATTCCCGCGCGAGCAAACGTTCTCAAAATCATCAAAGGCACCCCTAGAATTGCTGCCGGTTCAGTGTAACGCGGCAGACGCGACTCGCGCCTTCTCCTTGCCGCATTGAATCATGCAGAGACGCGACAAATGCAAGGAAAGAGATCTCAGCGGAAGCCGCCCGGATTGGCCCCGAGCTACGAGAGAAGCGGGCACTACAAAATCCATCCCCCGCCCACTACCTCGTCGCCGTCATAGAAGACCGCTGACTGGCCAGGCGTGACGGCGCGTTGCGGCTCGTCGAAGGTGGCTAGCACCTCGCCCACGCCAGCCGGTTCCAGAGTTGCCCAGGCGGGCTCGTGCCGGTGGCGAATCTTGATCCGAACACGCATCGGCGCGATAAGGTCAGGAATGGAGATCCAGTTCAGGCGGCGGGCACGCAGCGTGCGCGTAGCCAGCTCTTCATCGGCGCCCACGGTCACTCGATGGCTAGCCGGATCAATCTGCAACACATAAAGGGGCGTGGGTGAGCTGACACCCAGTCCCTTGCGCTGGCCCACGGTGAAATTGAAGATGCCATCATGCCGGCCAAGAACTTCACCGCTCGAAGACAGCAGCTCGCCGGCAGTCTCAGGCAGCGCTTGGCCCTGTTCCTCAAGATAGGCCGTGAGGAATTGCTTGTAGTCTCCGCCGGGAATAAAGCAAATCTCCTGCGAGTCGGGCTTCTCGGCCAGTGCAAGCCCACGTTGGCGAGCCACCTCGCGTACCTCAGGCTTGGTCATATGGCCCAGCGGAAAGAGCGTGCTCGCAAGCTGCTCCTGGGTCAGGCCAAAGAGAAAGTACGTCTGATCCTTGGCCAGATCGGTGGGCCGCTTCAGAATCCAGCGCCCCCGTCCGGAGTCTCGCCCGGAGTCGTATTCGTTCACCGCATAATGTCCGGTTGCGATGCGCCCAGCGCCAATGCTCTGCGCAGTCTTCAAGAGCTGGTCGAACTTCAGGTGGTTGTTGCAGAGCGAACAGGGAATCGGTGTGCGTCCGGCAAGGTATTCAGCCACAAAAGGCCGGACCACATCCGCCTCAAAGCGCTCCTGCTGATTGACGACGTAGTAGGGAATGCCCAGATGCTCTGCGACGCGGCGCGCGTCATACACGTCATCCAGAGAGCAGCATCGCCCCGCCTTCGGCGCATCGGGAATTCCGTGCTTGCCCGCCAGCCGCGTCTGGTCCCAAAGCTGGAGCGTGAGGCCCACGACCGCGCTGCCGTCGTGGGCAAGTATCGCCGCCACCGTCGAGGAGTCCACCCCTCCGGACATGGCTACGGCAATGGTTGTGTTCACTGTCATGGGGAAGTTTGCATCTCCAACTTTCTTTTCTAGCCCAGCGTTCCGGCTGCCACCGGCGAAATCGCCCGCAGGTGCTCGACGGCCTCTGGAACAACTTTCAAAACATTTTCCACATCGGCTTCGGTTGCGGTCTTCAGCAGACTGAAGCGCAGGCTGGCCCGGGCGCGCGTCTTATTGAGGCCCATGGCCATCAGCACATGGCTCGGCTCCGTTGCACCGGAGTGACATGCCGAACCGCCGCTGACGGCGAAGCCCTTCAGGTCGAGGGCGATGACCAGTGCTTCTCCCTCGAGTTGATCGAACCAGATATTCGTTGTATTTGCCACGCGCGGAACAGGGTTCGTCGATTCCCAGATCCGAAAACCCGGAGCTGGGGCACCCAGGTTTTGTGGTAGATGCGCACCGTTGACGCCGGTGCCGGAGAGCTTCAGAATTCCGGCCTCAAGCCGGTTGCGCAATGCCGCCACGCGGTCGATCGTTCCATCTTCCAGCGAGAGCAAGGCCAACTCCGCAGCCTTGGCCATACCCACGATCCCCGGCACGTTTTCGGTTCCTGCGCGACGGCGGCGTTCATGGCTTCCGCCGACGATCAACGACTCAATCGGAGTACCGCGTCTCACGAACATTGCGCCAACGCCCTTTGGCCCATGCATCTTGTGCGCGCTGATCGAGCAGAGATGGCAACCGAAACGGCGCACATCGAGCGGGATCTTGCCCGCACCCTGCACGGCGTCGATGTGAAAAAAGACCCCTGCTTCGCGAGCAATTCTGCCGATCTCTTCAACCGGCTGTAGAACGCCGGTCTCATTGTTAGCCAGCATCACACTGATCAGTCGCGTCTCGGGCCGCAGAGCGCGGCGAATCTCCGCCGGGTCGATCAGACCACTTGGCTGCGGCGCAACAAAGGTCGTCTCCACTCCGTGCGAGGCTATGCGCTCAGCCGCCGCAAGAATCGCTGAGTGTTCAATCGAGGTTGTAACAAAGTGATCGCCCGGCCGCAGCAGCCCGAAGATGGCCGTGTTATCGCCCTCAGTGCCGCCGGAGTTGAAGACCACCTCGGCATCGTGGCAGTTGAAAAACTCGGCCAGCGTCGCGCGGGCGCGGTCCACGGCTGCGTGCGCCTGTTGTCCGTCCAGATGAATCGAAGAGGCGTTGCCGAAGCGTTCCATCCAGTACGGGCGCATCGCCTCCATCACCTCCGGCAGCAGAGGCGTAGTGGCATTCGCGTCCATGTAGACCCGCTTCACCAGAGAGTCTCCCTCTGATGTCATTGTACGGGAATTGAGATCTCGCGGCTTGCGTGGTCCTATCCCAGAGCCTGAATCACCGCATCGAGTGCAGTCTCCCAAGGAGCAAGCTGGAAACCAAAGCGTGCCTCCAGTTTTGCGTTCGACAGGATGGAGTTTTGCGGACGCTTCGCCGGTGTCGGATACTCCGCGGAAGTTATAGGAGTTACAACAGGAACCTTGCCCTCCAGTAACTTCCCGGCGCGGGAGAAGATAGCTTGCGCAAAGCCCGCCCATGAGGTCGATCCGGAACAAGTCATATGATAGAGGCCAGCCCAGTTCTCCAGTGCGCCGAATTGGTTCGCGATAACTCCGCTGACGATCTGGTAAGTGGCTCGAGCCAGCTCGATCGAGGTGGTAGGAGAGCCGATTTGATCGTTGACGATGGAGAGCGAATCGCGCTGCCGGCCCAGGCGCAGCATTGTCAGAAGAAAGTTCGAGCCGTGAGGACCGTAAACCCAGCTTGTGCGAAAAATGAGGACGTTGCCGCCGGTCTGAAGGATGGCCTCTTCGCCGGCCAGCTTGCTTGCTCCGTAGACATTGAGCGGAGCAGGGGCGTCCTGCTCCGTCCATGGGCTGAGCTTCGCGCCATCGAAGACATAATCGGTGGAGTAATGCACCAAGAGGGCATTCGTCCGCAGCGCCTCCTCGGCCAGGATGCGCGGCGCATCGGCATTAACCGCGTAAGCCACCTCGGGCTCGGACTCCGCACGGTCCACGGCAGTATATGCGGCCGCATTAAGGATGATCCCCGGTTCAACGCGACGCACGAGTGCGCGCACCTGATCCGCATCGGCAAGGTCGACACTCTCGCGATCGACGCCGACAATGTCTCCGAAACCGGCAAAGCTGCGCTCAAGCTCAACTCCGACCTGCCCGGCGTTGCCGACGATGAGGATGCGCGATTGATCGCTCATGCAAAGACCTCCGCATCCCGCAGCAGAGAGCCCCGGCGATCCTTATCCGAGACGATAAGTTCCGCCGCGTCGACTGGCCAGGAAATCGCTAACTCCGGATCGTTCCAGATAATCGTTCTTTCTCCGGCTGGCGAGTAATAATCGGTCACCTTGTAGGCAAATCCCACAACATCTGTGAGAGCAAGAAATGCGTGGCCGAAGCCCTCAGGAATCCATAGCATCTCGCACTTTTCGCTATCGAGCCGGACGGCAACGTGCCGGGAAAAGTCAGGCGAGCCGCGGCGCAGATCCACGGCAACGTCGAGCGCCGCGCCCTGTGTTACCCGCACCAGCTTTCCTTGCGGCTGAGTAACTTGATAGTGAAGACCTCGCAGCACGTTTTTCTTCGACAAGGAAAAGTTATCCTGCAGCCACTCGGTCGGCAAACCTGCCTCCGCCATCCGGCACTGGTTGAACGTCTCATGGAATGCGCCCCTGCTATCGCGATAAATCGTCGGAGTCAGAATCAAAACCCCCGGCAGGGATGTCTCTGTGATCTTCATGGCTTCACGGTCCCCTGAGCAAATTGGCGCTCGCGCAACAGAGCTAGTAAATATTGCCCGTAGCGGCTCTTGCTAACCTTTTCGGCTTGAGATTGTAACTCCTCAGCGGTGATGAAGCCCTGGCGGTAAGCAATCTCTTCCAGGCAGGCGATGCTGAGGCCTTGGCGCCGCTGGATCGTCTGAACAAAAAGCGAGGCCTCAAGCAGCGATTCTTGCGTGCCGGTGTCAAGCCATGCCATGCCGCGACTCATCATCTGGACGTTCAGCAGGCCCTTTTCGAGGTAACACCGGTTCAGGTCGGTGATCTCAAGCTCTCCGCGAGCCGACGGCTTCAGAGAAGATGCAAAATCCACAACCTTGTTATCGTAGAAATAAAGGCCTGTAACTGCATACCGCGACTTAGGCGTCTTCGGCTTTTCTTCAACGCTGATCGCGCGGCCCGCGCAGTCGAACTCGACCACGCCATAGCGCTCGGGATCCTCGACCTGGTAGGCAAAGACGGTTGCCCCGTTTTCGAGTTTGGCCGCTTGTTGTAACTGGTGTGAAAAACCCTGGCCATAAAAGATGTTATCGCCGAGAATCAACGAGCATGAGTCGCCGCCGATAAACTCCCGGCCAATCAGAAAGGCCTGAGCCAAGCCATCCGGGTTGGGCTGGATGGCATGACGGATATCAATGCCCCACTGGCTTCCGTCGCCCAATAACTCCTGAAATCGGCTGCTCTCCTGGGGAGTCGTGATGATGAGAATCTCGCGCAGACCAGCCAGCATCAGCGTGCTGAGCGGATAGTAAATCATCGGCTTGTCATAGACGGGCAATAACTGCTTGGAAACGACCTGAGTAACCGGGTATAGGCGCGTCCCCGAGCCCCCAGCAAGAATGATTCCCTTCATGGTGCAACACGCTCCGTATAGTTTTGCCTGATCCAATCGAGATAAGCGCCGGTTCGCACGCTTTCAACCCAGTCAGGATGGTCGAGAACCCAGCGAACCGTCTTGCGGAGTCCGCTCTCAAAACCCTCCGCAGGAGACCACCCGAGCTCGCGCGCGATCTTCGTAGCATCGATAGCATAGCGGCGGTCGTGTCCGGGGCGGTCCTTGACAAATGTGACGAGATTTCTGCGCGGGGCGAGAGTTGCGTTGGGGCTCATCTCATCCACCAGGTCGCAGATGGCATGCACAACGTCAAGATTCTTGCGTTCGCTGTTACCGCCGATGTTATAGGTTTCGCCTTTGCAGCCCTTCTCAAGCACTGTGCGAATGGCGCTGCAATGATCTTCCACAAAAAGCCAGTCGCGCACGTTGGCTCCATCGCCATAGACCGGTAGTGGCTTGCCCTCGAGTGCATTGAGAATCATCAGAGGAATCAGCTTCTCGGGAAACTGGTAAGGCCCGTAGTTGTTTGAGCAGTTGGTGGTGAGGACGGGCAATCCCCAGGTGTGAAAGTAAGCCCGCGCCAAATGATCCGAACCGGCCTTCGACGCCGCATAAGGGCTATTCGGGGCGTAGGCGGTTGTCTCGCTGAATGGCGGGTCATCAGCCCCCAGCGATCCGTAGACCTCGTCGGTCGAGACGTGCAGAAAACGAAAGGCCTCCCGGTTCGCTTCGTCGAGTCCCGACCAATAGCATCGGGCCTGCTCGAGCAACACCTGAGTCCCCAGTACGTTGGTGCGAATGAACGACTCCGGCGAGGTGATCGAGCGGTCCACATGGCTCTCTGCGGCGAAGTGAACGATGGCCCTTGGTTGGTGCTCCTTCAGCAAAGAGGCCACAAGGCCGCCGTCGCAGATATCGCCCACCGTCAACTGATAGCGCAGGTTTCCTTCCAAAGAAGATAAGTTGGCTGGGTTTCCGGCATAAGTCAGAAGATCGAGATTGATGACTGAAGAGCTTGTTGCGCTTATCCAATGGAGAATAAAGTTCGAGCCGATGAATCCGGCCCCGCCCGTGACCAATATGGTGTCGTTCATGCTCTTCCTCTATACCATGATTCTAACCTGCGCGCCCCGCTCCGTCCGTATGCGGCGCACCGCCATCGTTGTTACAATTGTTCGCCAGCTTGATCATGCACCGTAGGAGGCACGTCTCGATCGATCGAGTGAAGGTGAGTTCGCGGATTCAACGGCGTCAGCGCGACTATGCGTAGATCACTTAAAGTATTGAATCCATGTTCGATAGCCGCGTCATTGCGTCTGCAATCTTCGCCCATCGGTTTTTTCCGCTTCCTTCGCGCTTCCATCTCTGTCATACTCGATAGTGTCCACCTGGTTCGGCCAATCCCAACAATCGAATAGAGAGGTTGCATCGATGTCGGCAAAGTATGTCTTTGTGACGGGCGGAGTTGTGTCCAGTTTAGGTAAAGGTCTTGCGGCTGCCTCCATCGGGTGTCTGCTAGAGAGCCGAGGCCTGCGCGTCAATATGATGAAATTCGATCCCTATCTCAATGTCGATCCGGGAACCATGTCGCCTTTTCAGCACGGGGAAGTCTTTGTCACCGACGACGGCGCCGAGACCGACCTCGATCTGGGCCACTATGAGCGATTCACCCACGCGCCGTTATCGCGCGACAACAACCTCACCACCGGCCGCATCTACGAACAGATCATTCTCAAAGAGCGCCGCGGCGACTATCTCGGCAAGACGGTCCAGGTCATTCCCCACGTAACGAACGAGATCAAGAATGCCATGCGCAAAGTCTCCTCGAATGGCGCCGATGTGACCATCGTCGAGATCGGCGGGACAGTGGGCGACATCGAGTCGCTGCCTTTTCTTGAAGCCATTCGCCAGATGCGCCAGGAACTGGGCCGCGAGAATACCGTTTTTGTCCACCTCACACTGGTGCCTTGGATTGCCGCCGCCCAGGAGCTGAAGACCAAACCCACGCAACACTCCGTCAAGGAGTTGCTCTCGATCGGCATCCAGGCTGACATTCTGATGTGCCGCTCGGAACGGCCGCTGGGCGTTGAGATGAAAAAGAAGATTGCCCTCTTCTGCAACGTTGAAGAGCGCGCCGTGATCGGAGCCCGAACAGTGCCATCGATCTACGAGGTGCCACTCTGCTTCGCCAACGAAGGTGTTGACACACTGATCCTGAAATACCTCCATAAGGAGGCGCCGGAAGCTAACCTGACTGAGTGGAAGGCTCTGGTCGACCGCTGTTATAACCCAATGGATGAGGTCCACATCGGCATCGTAGGAAAGTATGTCGAGTACGAGGACAGTTATAAATCACTCAAGGAGGCGCTGACCCACGGAGCGATTTCTCAGAACTTGAAACTCAAAGTAACATGGATCGAGGCCGAGGGTCTGGAATCGAAGTTTCCCGAGGACCGGAGTTATGAGGCGCAGTTAGAGGGATTCGACGGCATTCTTGTGCCGGGAGGCTTTGGCAAGCGCGGAATCGAGGGCATGTTGAACGCCATTCGCTACGCCCGCGAGAGACAGGTGCCCTACTTCGGTATTTGCCTTGGAATGCAGACGGCCTGCATCGAGTTCGCCCGCAATGTCTGTGGTCTCAAGGATGCAAATTCTACTGAATTTGACCCAGCCTGCCAGCATCGCATCATCTACAAGCTGCGCGAACTGCTGGGCGTGGAGGAGATGGGCGGAACGATGCGGCTCGGCGCATGGACCTGCGTTCTACAGGAAGATACACTGGCCGCCAAAGCCTACGGCGGCGCGAAAGAGATCAACGAACGCCACCGCCATCGCTATGAATTCAATCGTGAGTACGAAGCCCTGCTGACGGGAGGCGGTCTTAGGTTGAGCGGCACCACTCCTGACGCCACTTATGTTGAGATCGTCGAGCTCCCGGACCACCCGTATTTTCTGGGCTGCCAGTTCCATCCCGAGTTTAAATCGAAGCCGCTCGAACCGCATCCGCTCTTCCGCGAATTCATCACGGCCAGTTACAGGAACCGGCAAAAAAAAACTGATTTCAAGTCTAGCGAAGATTCAACGGAAAAGAAAGCCTTGTTGTCCTGATACCACAGTTGCGGCGCTGGTCCGGGCCTCGTCTCTTTGACCTAATTTCAGGGGGTTAAAACCCCCTGCTCCCTCCGCAAAAGCTGTCGGCAACTGTGGTACTAGACAAAGCACAGCAGAGCTGGTCGATCTTCGCTGAGGATTACGACGCGGGGCGCCCAGCGCTGACCAGCGCGCGAATGAACTCAGGCGTTGAGCCACAGCAACCGCCCAGAAACGAGGCGCCTGCGTCGTAGAATGCGCCGTAGTGCGAGGCGAAGAACTCAGCCGAGGTGGCATAGTGGACAGTTGAGCCTTCAACCGAAGGCAGGCCTGCATTGGGCTTGATCCAGATGGGCAAATCGCAGGCCGCGTGCAGCCTACGGCAGATCCCAACAGCCAATTCGACTCCAACGCCGCAGTTTGCGCCGACACCGTCAGCTCCCGCCTCAAGCATCGCTGCGGCCACCGATTCCGGCGTTGCCCCCATCATGGTTCGATCTTTGTTCTTTCCCGAGTCGAAGGCGAAGGAGACGACGACAGGTAGCCCTGTGGCCTTGGCCGCTTCGACCGCCAACCGCGCCTCTTCGATGTCGCTCATGGTCTCGACGAGTAACGCATTCGCGCCCGCTGCTGCCAGGGAATTTGCCTGTGCGGCAAAAGCCGCAAGGACTGCTTCGCGGCTGACCTCGCCCGACATGAGCATCTTTCCAGTAGGGCCGATTGAGGCAAAAATTCGCGCCTCACCGGCAGCACGGCGAGAGATCGCCACACCGGCGCGATTGATTTCGTCCAGTTGGACATCGGGGCGTCCATGCATCGCTATCGCATTGGCGCGAAAAGTATTGGTGAGGATGATCTGGCTGCCAGCCTCCGCATAGGCGCGTGCCACCTCTTCCACCTTTTCTGGATGGGTGAGATTCCAGGAGTCTGGGATCGTGCCGGGAGGCAGCCCTCGCGCCTGCAGCTCCGTTCCCCATGCGCCATCTGTGATCAGCAGACCGTCGGCCAGCCACTCGCGCAGGCGGCTCATGCGAACACCCGCACTGACGAAAGTGCTTGTTCACTTTTGTATTGGATTTCCATGGCATCAAGGATACACGGTCTGGATTCCGAATGACGACCCATGCGCGGTTGATGGTTTCAAGCGCCGGCGGCAACGAGCCGGGAATCACGGCAAGGTTGTAATATGATTTACGCAGATCAGGGCGGCGAACAAGTCTGGTGATTTGTTCGAGCAGAAAAAATGGAGTTACCGGTGCACGATTTATCGGCCTTGCAAAAGGCAGTGATTGAAGGGGAAGTTAGCGCCGCAGTCTCTGCGGCCCAAGGGGCTCTCGACGCCGGTGTTTTGCCGGTGGAACTGATCGGCCAGGGCATCGGCCCGGCAATGGCCGAGGTGGGCAAGCTCTTTGAAGAGGGTGAGTATTTCGTGCCCGAGCTGCTGATGGCGGCCCGCGCCACCAAGGAGATCTTTGTGATCCTCCGCCCATTGCTCGCGCAGTCCGGCGAGGAGCCTATGGCCCATGTCGTGCTGGGAACGGTGCAAGGCGACCTGCATGACATCGGCAAGAATCTGGTGGCCGCAATGCTTGAGGGAGGCGGCTTCGAGGTCACCGATCTTGGCGTTGATGTTCCCCCGGAGAAGTTTGTCGAAGCGGTGAAGAAGAAGCCAGTTCAGATTGTCGGTCTCTCCGCGCTGCTTACGACGACCATGCCCGCGATGAAGAACACCATTGAAGCCTTCCGCACAGCCGGAATCCGGGACCAAGTGAAGATCATGGTCGGCGGGGCGCCGGTGACAAGGAGCTATGCCGAATCGATTGGCGCAGATGGATACAGCGAAACAGCCGCGGCGTCGGTTGAATTGGCGCGACAGCTAACCGGAACCTTGGGATAACATTCCGTACATCGAGAACATCAAAACTGCGTCAGAAACAGAGATCCATGAGGTAAAGCGCGCCATGAACGATCAGCAGTGGAATACGCTTTCTTCGGCGGTTCGTGGAGAGATGCTTCGTCCTCTTCCGACTGCTTTTATCATTGATAGTCCCTGGCTTCCCAACTGGACAGGGCACAAGATTCTGGATTACTTCACCGACGAACGAATCTTTCTCGAGGATAACCTGAAGGCCATTCGCATCTTTCCGGAGACGATCTTCCTGCCCGGCTTCTGGTCTGAATATGGCATGTGCACGGAACCCTCCGCTTTTGGCTCCGTCTCGATGTGGGGCGAGGACGATTTCCCGTTTGCAAAGAAGGTCCTGCGCTCGCCTGCGGAGGTCGAGCGCCTGGAGAAGCCCGACGTACACAAGCATGGCCTGCTGCCCTTCGTGATCAAACGGCTCCAGCATTTGCAGCCGGAGATCGAGGCGGCGGGTCACAGGATTCGCTTTGCAGTGGCGCGCGGACCGCTCAATATCGCTTCATTCCTGATGGGTACGCCGGAGTTTCTTGAGGCGATCAAGACCGATCCCGAACTGATGCACCAACTGCTGACCATCGTCACGGACTTTCTGGTGGATTGGATCGCTTATCAGCGCGAAGTCTTCCCGTCGATCGACGGCATCCTTCTGCTGGATGACATTGTCGGCTTTGTGAGCCGCCGCGATTGCGAGAAGTTCGCCGTGCCCTATCTCAAGCGGGCCTTTGACGCGGACGTGACGGTGAAGTTCTTCCACAACGACGCGCCGAACAAGGCCAGCGCGCCACTACTCGAGCAGACGGGAATCAATCTGCTCAACTTCGGCATCCAGCACACGCTGACGGAGATGAAGAGCTGGACCAACAACAAGATTGCGCTGCTGGGAAACGTGCCGCCGCGCGATGTGCTGGCCGAAGGGACGCCTGAAGACGTTAGGCGTTCGACGACAGAGATGCTGAACGCTCTCGAAGACCGCTCGCGACTGATCGTCTCCTGCGGCGGAGGAATGCCTCCTCATGCGCCGACGGAGAATATCAAGGCGCTGATCTCGACGGTCGAGGAGCTGACGCGGTAGTTCGGGATCGGGTGCGGCGTATAGCCTGGTGCGTCAAGTCAAGGAGATTCGTTGGCAGAAGAACTCAACTCCGCGAGCTCTCGGCACGCTCTCCAGGCCGCTGCGGCGGCCATTGCGACCGAAATCTGCCTCGATCTTCCCGCCGCTCCCGCTGACCCTTTGGAGATCAATCGGTATCTTGGCTATCCGAAGGACGCAGCCCCTGCGCCGCGCGTGGCGGAGCAAATCTCCCAGAGTGTTGCGGCGACTGTGGCATGCATTCGGCCTCGCGGAGTCTATGCAGTCTACGAAGTGGCCACCCGGACAGCTCATTCGCTCAGGATGGCCGACACCACAATCACAGGAAATATCGGTGAATACCTCGAACCGGCCAACAGAGTGGCTGTCTTCGCCGTCACCGTGGGCGAGGAGATCTCGCATCTAGCCGAGGCAGCGGCGAAAATGGGCGACGCCTTTTCGGCATGGGTCGTTGACGCTGCCGGTTCCTGGGCGGCGGAGGCAGCGGCCGATGCGCTCATGCTGCGCATCCGGCCTCATCTTCGGGAGAACGAAGAGCTGACACTGCGCTACAGTCCCGGCTACTGCGGCATGGAGATCGGCCAGCAGCAGAAGCTCTTCCAGCTCGTTCAGGCCGATGCTGTTGGAGTGACGCTGATGCCCTCGATGCTGATGCGTCCTTTGAAATCCATCTCGGGGCTGGTGGGTTTGGCGCCAAAGGAGGCGGTCAGCCTGCATCGATCGCCCTGCGGCATCTGTGGGCGCACGGGCTGTCACATGCGGCGATAAGCGGCCGTGACCAATTCTACGGTTGTAGATCGTCGATTCCGGAGGGAGCCGGGGGTTATAACCCCCGGAAAGGATGCGATTTTGTGCGGCCTTTAGGCCCTGGGATTGGTCTTTTCCCTTTGCAAGGAAGCATCTACAGCTGTAGTTCTAAGAAGGGTGCCCTTTGTCCTTACTACTTCGTCGAATCGATGCGGAAGAGCCACTCGATCTTTGCCGGTGTGGGCAGAAAGCTGGCCTGGATGGAGTTGGCTGCCAGTTGGCGAAGCTCATCGCGGGTAAACCCGGCTTCGGTGTGTGCCAGCAGAAACTCGTTGGCGAGGTCGGAGCCGAAGAAGGCGGGGTCGTCGGAGTTCAACGTCACCAGCAGCCCGGCTTTGAAGTACTTTTTCAGCGGATGATCGGCATACGAGATGCAGACGCCGGTGCGGACGTTGGAGGTCAGGTTCAGTTCGAGTGGGATGCGCCGCTCCCTGAGTTCCTCCATCAGGTAGAAGTCCCTGACAGCCGAGAGGGCGTGGCCGATTCTTTCCGAACCGATCGACAGCGCTTCGCGAATGGCCTCTGGTCCGGTGGTCTCGCCGGCGTGATTGGTGAGATGCAGACCGGCCGCAGCCGCCTTGGCATAGAGGGCGCGAAATGGTTCAGAGCCGGCTTGGCGCTCGTCGCCGCCTAGGCCGACGCCGATGATGGAGGGGTGTGTGGGCTTGAGTTCTGCGGCCTTGCGAAAGACCCGCTCGGCCTCCTCGACGGTAAAGTGGCGCACAGCATCGAAGATCCAGTAGACCGTCAGGCCTAAATCTCTCTCGGCGCGCTCGCGGGCTCGCTCCAGGCCGGCGAAGATGGGCTCGAAGGCCGCCGGGTCGTGGTTGCGCCACAGATAAATGACGCCGACTGAGACAAAGACCTCCGCGTGGACGACGCCTTGATCGGCTAGACGCTCCATCATGCGCCAGGCGGCCAGTTCGTAATCGTCCGGATTGAGAAGCAATCGGGTCACGGCCTTGAAGGCTTCGAGGAAGCCCGTAAAGTCTGTGAAGTGATAGAGTGCCCGCGCCTCGGGCAGTGTGAGCGGACGGTCGTCGTGGCGCTTGCTCAGTTCGACCAGGGTCGAAGGCAGGATGCTGCCTTCGAGATGCAGATGCAACTCGGCCTTGGGGAGACGGCGGATGAAGCTTGTGATGTCCGGCACTACTTCCATTTTATCGCGGCGGTGCGAACTCGGACCGGTGGCGGCTATAGAGGAAGTAAATAACCAGGCCGATCACTAGCCAGATGATGAAGCGGAGCCAGGTGATGATGGGCAAGCCGGCCATCAGCAGGAAGCAGAAGATGACGCTGAGGGCCGGAATGACAGGACCGCCGGGGACGCGAAAGCCACGTCGGCGCTCCGGCTCGCGAATGCGCAGGACGATGACTCCGACAGAGACCAGGACGAAGGCAAAGAGGGTGCCGATGTTGGAGAGGTCGGCGAGGGTGCCGATGT
>CAZGHZ010000041.1:0-37217 GCA_964525655.1 uncultured Occallatibacter sp. | reverse complement strand
GGAAGTCGAAGGCCGCCTCGGCGTCGCCGCGTGCGCTCTGGAAGACGCCGCCGCGGTGGCGTGGCCACTCTTTGGTTTCTTTCAGGTGGAAGAGAAGTGCAAACCAGACGGCGAGGTGATAGTCGCGCAGACCGCCGGGGCAGTCCTTGAGGTTCGGCTCCAGGTGAAAGATGGTGTTTCCGAATTTTGCGTGGCGGGCGCGGGCGATCTCACCGAGCTTCTGAGTGATGGTGTTCCACTCGCTCAGGACCAGGCCAGGCAGGACCGTCTGATGAAGTTGCTGATAGAGCGGAAACTGGCCGGCGAGAAAGCGGCGGTCAAGCGTAGCCAGCGTGAATTCGAGATTGTCGGGGTCGAAGCGGCCAGCCTCCTTGAGCGTGCGGGAACTGGGGCTGGCCCGCAGGCCGACGTCCCACATGCCTTGAATGAT
Source organism: uncultured Occallatibacter sp. (assembly GCA_964525655.1). Lineage (GTDB taxonomy): Bacteria > Acidobacteriota > Terriglobia > Terriglobales > Acidobacteriaceae > Telmatobacter. The sequence continues at coordinate 36,787 of CAZGHZ010000041.1, read as the reverse complement.
GGCGCGGATCGCGTCTTTGGACTGTGCCTCGGCCTTGTCGTCGGCAAAGGCGAAGAGTACGTCGATGTCGGAATAGGGGAAGAGATCTTTGCGTCCGTAGCCGCCAAAGGCGACCAGGGAGACATTAGCCGCCGGCTGGCCGGCGAAGGCTCTGCGCCACATTTCAATGAGGATACGGTCGACCACCGCCGAACGGCGGCGAATCGCGGCGGTGCCGTCCCCGGTGCGCTCGCAGGTCTGGCGGACGAGCGCCATCTCTTTCGTATACTGCTCCCGGAGATCGTCAACCGCTAAAGCGACTGGATTCATGAGTGGTTGTGTGTGGCTTCGCCGAATCGATAATGAAGTATTAACAGCATAAGCGAAGTTGGCGCGGATGGGAAAGCTCTGATGTCTATAACCTGAAGAAAACAGCGTGCAAGGGGTGAAATGAGGCCAAGGCAGGTGGCCCAAGCATCGACCTTAGTTCCTTCGACGGTTATCCAGAATCGAATGCTGTGCCCATTCATCGCCGCATTCCAGGGCTGATGGCGCGAGTCACCTGCATGTTGGGCAATTACTTTGGTTTGGATGGCTCGATCTGGGTCGAAACAGCCTTGAACACTTCGCAGGGTTCTGGCGATATAGGGAATGGAAGCGCCTGCTACGCGGCAAGGCTGGGCTGTGGCCGGGAGGACATCATCGGCGCATCAATGCGAATGGGCGATCTGCTGATCCAGGCGCATCTGGTCACCCAAGAGAATGTGGCCGAAGCGATGGATCGCCAGTCTGTGCTCGGTGGACGGCTGGGCGACAATCTGGTGGCCCTGGGAGCGATCGAGCTACAGGTGCTCGAATCGTTTCTCAAACGCATTCCCGGGGAGCCGGCCGACATTGCGGCGACGGGAATCGACGAGCTCGATCTGCTGAGCCTGTTGATGAAGCTGATCTACATCGGCCGTTTGGAGAATCCCCGCCAGTTCATCGAAGCGATCAAACTGCCTTACCACATCGTGCAGGATCTAGTCAGAATGGCCGTCGACCGGCAACTGCTGCGCACCCTGGGTTCGCGGGGCTCCATCAGCCCGATCGAGATGAGCTACGCGTTCACTGACGAGGGCAAACGCTGGACGATCGACGCCTTGGAGCGGCTGCGCTATGCCGGGCCGGCTCCGGTGACTCTGGAGGAGTTCACCCTCCAGGTGAGCTTGCAGAAACTGACCAATGAACGGGTGACCTTTGAGCGGATCGGCAAAGGGCTCGGCGATCTCACCTTCGATGCGAGCATCTTGGAACAGAGCGGACCGGCATTGAACTCGGGGCGGGCGATGCTGCTCTACGGGCCTCCCGGCAATGGCAAGACCTCGTTTGCGCACTCTCTGGCCAGCGTCTACCGTGATGTGATCTACGTTCCGTATGCCATCAGCGTGGAAGGGGAGCTGATTCGCTTCTTCGATCCTGCTATTCACGTGGACGTGAGGGGCAGCGCGTTGAGCGACAAAGAGGAGATGTCGTTCGTGCGGGCCGAAGAGTTTGACGCACGCTGGGTTCCCTGCCGCAGGCCCTTTGTCTCAACGGGCGGCGAACTGACGCTGGAGATGCTGGAGATGCGGTACGACCCCACCGGCCACTTCTACGAGGCCCCGTTGCATGTAAAGGCACTGGGAGGCTGTTTCGTCATTGACGACTTCGGCCGCCAACTGGTGAGCCCGACCAACCTGCTGAACCGCTGGATCGTACCGCTGGAAAACAAGATCGACTATCTGAAGCTGCACTCAGGCAAAAGCGTCAGCATCCCGTTTGAAGAACTGGTGATCTTCTCGACCAATCTTGAGCCTGAGGACCTGATGGACCCGGCCTTCCTTCGCAGGCTGCCCTATAAGATCGAGGTCGGATCGCCGAGCCTGGAAATCTATAAAACGATCTTTGAGAAGGAGTGCATTAAACAGGGAATGACGCTTCCAGACGACGCTTTTTACGAGATTGTGCGCAAACTCAAGGAGGAAAAAGGACTGCGACTGGCTGCCTACCAGCCGCGATTCATCGTCGATCAGGTTGTGGCAACCTGCCGGTTCATGGGGCAACCGGCGCACTTCGAGCCGCGGTTCATTGACTATGCGGTGAACAATCTGCGGGTGAAGCGGAGCCCGCAAGAGGCTGGAGGAGTTTCTCCTGTGCACCCGGAGAAAGTTCCCCGAACTGAGAATAATCTGGGTGCCAACGTAAACTGAACGCGAGCTGCGAATGCAGGCAGTGGGAAGACGATCAAGGACTCTAAATAGAGACATCCCAGCTTAGGCGCGATGAAGTTGCGCCGAAGCTGGGGTACCCATTTTGCGGGAGGGGTTAGAGAGCCGCTTCGCCGCGCTCGTCGTTGCGGATGCGGATGGCGTCGTCGATGCGGCTGATGAAGATCTTGCCGTCGCCGATGCGGCCGGTGCGGGCCGCGCCGATGATGGCCTGAAGGGTCTTTTCCTTCATGTCGTCGTTGACCACCAGCTCGATCTTGACCTTGGGCAGGAGATCGACGGTGTATTCGCGGCCGCGGTAGAACTCGGTGTGGCCCTTTTGGCGGCCATGGCCGCGGGCTTCGAGAATGGTCATGCCTTCGATGCCTGCTTCGAGCAGGGCATCCTTGACTGCATCCAGCTTGGAAGGTTGGAGAATAGCTTCAATTTTGATCATACGGAAAACGCCTCGTTTGACAGCCTAACAGGCGAGGGGGCTGGTTGTGCCAGTCCCTCTCGATTTTTTAAGGATCAAGTTCCTTCGAGCACAACTTCAAGGAACAAGATCGAGAAGCAGTTCCTTCGACTTCGCGGGCCACCAAGCTACCCCAGCAACGAAGACCTGTCGCTGGGGACCCCGGATTTCGCATGGCCTACGTCGCTCAGGATGACCGACCTCGAGTTTATGTCGCGAAGTCGTACCCTTCCTCATTGTGCTGCGAGAGGTCGAGGCCGGCGGCTTCGTCCTCGGGTGAGACACGCAGGCCGACGACCAGGTCGACGACTTTGAGAAGGACCAGGGTGCCGGCGATCGAGATGACCCAGGCGACGGCGACTCCGGCCAACTGATTCATCACCTGATGCCAGTTGCCGTCGATCGCACCGACCGGAGCGTCCTTGCCAAAGACCGGGTTGATGACACTGGCCGCGAAAAGGCCGGTAAGAATCGCTCCCAGGGTTCCGCCGGCCCCGTGGACTCCAAAGGCGTCGAGAGAGTCGTCGTAGCCGAAGAAGGCCTTGACCATGAAGACCATGAAGAAGCAGAAGAAGCCGGCTATGAGGCCGATAGCGAGAGCGCTCATGGGCTGGACAAAGCCGGAGGCGGGGGTGATGGCGACCAGGCCTGCAACCGCGCCGGAGATGGCGCCCAGGGCGGTAGGTTTGCCGTTGTGAATCCACTCGGCGATCGACCAGCCGATAGCGGCGGCGGCGGCGGCAAAGTGCGTGTTCACGAAGGCCGAGGTGGCCAGGCCGCTGGCGGCCAAGGCGCTTCCGGCGTTGAAGCCGAACCAGCCCACCCACAACAGGCAGGCGCCGATGAAGCTGAGCACCATCGAGTGAGGCTGCATCTTGGTCTGCGGATAGCCGACGCGCTTGCCGAGATAAAGGCAGGTCACGAGAGCCGAGACGCCACTAGTGACGTGGACGACGGTGCCGCCGGCGAAGTCAAGCGAGGGAAAGCGGCCGCCGGCATTGTTCAGCAGGCCACCGACTCCCCAGACCATGTGGGCCATCGGGCAGTAGACGACCAACGACCAGAGCGAAAGGAAGATGGCCATCGAGCTGAACTTCATGCGCTCGGCGAAAGCGCCGGTAATCAGCGCCGGAGTGATGATGGCGAACATCAACTGATAGATCATCACCGTCTGCTCGGGAATCGTGGTGGCGTAGTCGAGATTGGGATTGAGTCCCACGCCCTTCAGAAAGAGGTGCTCAAAGCCGCCGATGAACCAGTTGCCGTGACCAAAGGCCAGCGAGTAGCCGACAATAGCCCAAAGGATGGTGACGATTCCCATCATGGCGAAACTCTGCATCATGGTGCCGAGGATGTTCTTTTTGCGCACCAGCCCGCCGTAGAAGAGGGCCAGGCCGGGGCCGGTCATGAGCAGAACCAGAGCGGATGAGGTAAGCATCCAGGCATTGTCGCCGGAAAACTGCGCGTTAAGCGCGGCGGCCTGTGCCTTGGAACTGGCGTTTTGGGCTTCAAGGATGGCCTTCTGCAGCGCTTCGATCTGCGCTTGTGTGGCGGGCATCGAAGGGGCAGGGTTGATTGAAGGGGCGATAGCAAGGGCCATCGACGGAAGCGCGAGAAGAGCCAATAAAAGGAGAGTTTTGAGTGCACCACGTTGCATGAGTATCCACTCCTGAGAGAATGCAGAGGGCCGAAGCCATGCTATGAGGCGGAAGGCCGGCCGCCCGTCCGGAGATTGTGAAGAACGGCGCACCGGCAGCGCTAGTCCGCGCGGATCAAGCCGCTGCCGGAACATAGAATCCGCTCGGCAGTGTTCAGGTGAGGTAGGCGCACACCTGCGAAGTGAAACTTTGACTCAACTTTTTACGCGGTTCCATGCAAAGGCTAGAGTTTTGCTCATAAGGAATCCATGAAGATTTTAGAGAAATCTGTTAAAAAGCGGGACGAAACGCAAGAAATCTATTGCAATCTCATACTTTCCGCGATACCGCAGTTTCCAGATAGCCAGTCTCTGGCGATTCCGCCAGAGATTCACGAAGCGAAGCGGCGATTTCCGCGGAGAACTGAAGCCCATTGCTGAAGAGTGGAGTTCTGCGGCACCTTGGGTTACGCTCAAGGCAAGCTTTGAAGTCGGGCCCTAATAAAGAACGGATCGACTGAGTTGTGCGCAACGCCCGATTCAGCCTGACCCGCAGGTCGAGATCGAGGAGACCTGACAGATGGCGAGGGTTCCTCGATCACGGCGGTTCGAGTTTCGGTCGGGGCGGGGAAGGTCCCGGCCGGCAGTCAGATGGCAGCTTCGCCGCGTTCGTCGTTGCGGATGCGGATGGCGTCTTCGATGCGGCTGATGAAGATTTTGCCGTCGCCTATGTGGCCGGTGCGGGCAGCGCCCAAAATGGCCTGGATCACCTTGTCCTTCAAGGCATCGGCAACGACGATCTCTATCTTGACCTTGGGGAGAAGATCGACCGTATACTCGCGGCCGCGATAGAACTCGGTGTGGCCCTTTTGCCGGCCATGACCGCGCGCTTCCAGGATGGTGATTCCTTCGATGCCCGCTTCGATCAGGGATTCTTTTACTGTGTCGAGCTTGGCGGGCTGGATGATCGCTTCGATTTTCAGCATGTGCGGATTCCTCGGTTACTGCCCTTGGTTCGTGGTGGCCCAGGTCCCCAAATGCGAGGGACCTGAGCCACCCGGATTTACCGATTAGGAGTTGAGGTCGTAGGCTTCTTCGCCGTGCTGGGAAAGGTCGAGACCGGCCACTTCGTCGGCGGGTGAGACGTGCAGGCCCATGGTCTTGTCGACCAGGAAGAGCAGCGCGAGAGTGCCAACGATCGCCAATCCCCAGCCAATGCCCATGCCAACTGCCTGGTTGAGAACTTGATGCCAGTTGCCGTCGATTGCTCCTGCGGCAAGCGGCTTGCCGGCGGCGTCCTTGCCGAAGACAGCATTGATAGTCCCCGCGGCGAAGAGGCCGGTCAGTAACGCCCCCATGGTTCCTCCCACTCCGTGAACGCCAAATGCGTCCAGGGAGTCATCGTAGCCGAAGAATCTCTTGACTCGAAAGACCATGAAGCAGCAGACCACGCCAGCGATTCCGCCGATAGCCAGCGCGCTCATGGGTTGAACAAACCCGGAAGCTTGCGTAATGGTGGCCAGTCCGGCGACCGCGCCTGAGATGGCGCCGAGTGCAGTAGGCTTGCCGTTTTGCAGCCACTCGGTGATGACCCAGGTGATGGCGGCTGCCGCAGCTGCAAATTGAGTATTGACGAAGGCGCTGGTGGCTAGTGGACCGGCGTTAAGGGCGCTGCCAGCGTTGAAACCGAACCAGCCCACCCAGAGCATTCCGGCGCCGATGAAGCTGAGCACCATCGAGTGGGGCGGCATATCCTCATGCGGGTAGCCGATGCGCTTGCCAACATATAAAGCGCAAACCAGAGCGGAGACTCCGCTGGTGATGTGGACGACCGTGCCGCCGGCAAAGTCGAAGACCGGCCAGCGGCCGCCCGAGATGTTCAGGATGCCGCCGACGCCCCAGATCATGTGTGCCATGGGGCAGTAAACGATCAGCGACCAGAGAGAGAGAAAGACCGCCATCGAGCTGAACTTGACGCGCTCGGCAAAGGCTCCGGTGATCAGCGCCGGAGTGATGATAGCGAACATGAGCTGATAGATCATGAAGGTCTGTTCAGGGATGGTTCCGCCATAATTTGGATTGGGATCGAGTGAGACGCCACGCAGGAAGGCGTGTTCAAGTCCGCCGATAAAGCCGTTGCCTTGCCCGAAGGCCAGCGAGTAGCCGATGATGGCCCAGATCACCGTGATCAGTCCCATCATGGCGAAGCTCTGCATCATCGTGCCGAGGATGTTTTTACGCCGGACCAGGCCGCCATAGAAGAGCGTCAGTCCAGGGGCGGTCATCAGCAGCACGAGGGCGGCGGAGATCAACACCCAGGCGTTGTCGCCGGAGGTCTGGGCGTCGCGGATCGCCTGTTCGAGAGCGGCGACCTGAGCTTGAGTGGCGGGCGGCGAAGGGCCGATGGCAGGCGCCACGGCCAGAGCGAGTGCAGGAACTGCCAGGCATAAGAGCAGGAAGAGCATCTTGATTGCGCGACGGCACATATAAGTCCACTCCAGACCAAATTCGGTCGAGAAACAGTTACGCACGATGGCGGAGACCGGCCGCCGACCCGGTTGAACAGATGCAGAGAGCACCAGAAGCGTGGGCCTGAACGCAGGCAGAACACAACCGGGACCGAGGCTCCACGAGACAGCAACGGCGATCAAGAGGCAATTGCCGGCTGGATGGTGTGTTGGGATGAATCTTACATACTTTTTGTGGAAATCTGCAAGTTCCTGATGGATTCCTCATTCCTCTTGCGATAAAGAGATCAGAGATTCAGAGTCATGCGAGGATCTTCGTGTGGCCCAGCCGCATAAGAAGAAGTGAGGGTATAGTAAACCTATGGCTGAGACGCTGGAGCGGGACCGTTACCTGTTCGGCGCGTTGGAAAGCAGCGCGCGGAACCGGATCAAACTCAAAGAAGTCAGCTACGGCTTTGAAGAGCCGGAGGGCGTACTACTCACCTCGCTGGACTTCGCGGTGAACTGGATTCGGAAGAGTTCGATCTGGCCGATGACCTTTGGACTGGCCTGCTGCGCTATCGAGATGATGTCGATGGGAGCTTCGCGATTCGATGTCGCGCGATTTGGCGCGGAGGTCTTTCGACCCTCGCCGCGGCAGAGCGATTTAATGGTGGTGGCCGGAAGGGTCTCGCAGAAGATGGCCCCGGTGATTCGCAGGCTCTACGACCAGATGCCGGAGCCGAAGTGGGTAATTTCGATGGGTGCCTGCGCCACCTCGGGCGGAGTTTTCAATAATTACGCCCTGCTGCAGGGAGTCAACCAGGTGATTCCGGTCGATGTTTATGTGCCTGGATGCCCGCCGCGCCCGGAGCAACTCATCTATGCAATCACGCTTCTGCAAGAGAAGATTCAACGGGAACCGCGCAGCCTGCTGAAGACGCTGAATGCAGTGTAGGCAGCAACGTGTTGTGGTAACTCTAGGTAATGTGTTACTAGAGTAATTAGTTATTCCACTACCAGATTTTTCCTGGGGTGCCAAGAGAATAACATTCGGTTGGATTTTGTATTCGTGCGCTTACTAGCCTATGGTACGGTTAGTAAGAATGTACTTGGGGAGTCACACTACTCTTCTTGTGTGAGAAGCCGTGTCTCATTGCATGAATATATGCGCTCATAAGCAGTTTGCCCCGCGTGCAAGTCAGATAGATTGCGGAGGAAAGACGCATGCCTGTTTGTTTCTGGAAGACTTTTTGCCGTTTGGTTGCCTTTATCTTTATGTTTTTGGTGCCAGTCGCCGTTAGCGCCCAAGTGGCCCCGTCAGTCAAAGAAGCCCCAGGGCTTGAGCCTCCGCCCAGGTGGAATCTTTTTATCGGCTACAGCTTCCTGTCGCCGCATGGATCGGTGGATTCATCCCCTGACCTTCAAGACAAGAATCTGCCCGCGTCCTACCATCACGTAACTCTGGGCGGAGACTTCAGCTACTCCTATTTTTTGGGTAGACATCTTGGCTTGACGGGTGAGATGGGGCTTCATGAGTGGGGCATTCAGAACAGCAATCCAACAGGGATGGATGGGACGCACGGAAACAACGACGGTTTTACGACCGTGGCTGGCGGTGTGGTTCTGCGCGACGTGCATGGACAATGGACCCCGTTTTTCCATGTGCTTGGCGGCGGGGCTCTCGTTGATGGTCCGGCCCACAACATGTTCACCTGGGGTGAGGTGATGAGTGGCGGCGCCGGCCTGGACTACAACACGCCGCTCTTTCACCGCCGTTTGGCTCTTAGGCTTTTCCAGGTTGACTATGAGTACATGCACGTTGACTTTGGCAACAACAGCAGTGGGCAGCCGATTGGAGGCAGTGTCGGCATCAATGCGTTGAGGTTGAGCACGGGCATTGTCTTCCCGCCAACCCCGGCCCTTCCGTTGCCGCTGACTTTGGAGTGCACGCCCAGCCCAGCCGTGGTCTTCCCCGGAGACCCAGTGACGGTGACGGCGCTAGCCGGCAATCTGAATTCGAAGTTGAATGCGAATTACAGTTGGTCCGGAGCCGGCGTGACGGGCAATGGAATGACTGCCTCGGTGGCTACGGGTTCGCTGGCGCCAGGAACCCATACAGTGATTTGCGGAGTGAAGGAAGGCAAGCCCGGAAAGGAAGGCTTGCAGCCGGGGCAGACAGCCGATGCGTCGGCGACCTTTACGGTAAAGCCGTTTGAGCCGCCGACGATCAGTTGCTCGGCCAATCCCAGCACCATCAAGCCGGGCGAGCCGAGCACAATTACTTCCATTGGCTTGAGCCCGCAGAACCGTCCATTGACCTTTGGCTATAATTCAACCGTCGGCACGATCAGTGGCAGGGGCGCGACCGCGGTATTCGATTCGGCAGGCGCTCCGACCGGCGGAGTGGGGATCACCTGCACCGCGACCGACGACAAGGGGCAAGCAGCCGCAGCCGCGACCGGAATCACCATCACGGCCCCGTATGTGCCTCCTGTTCCGCACACTCAGTCTCTTTGCTCGATAGGTTTTGCGACCGACAAGCAGCGCCCGACCCGTGTGGACAATGAAGCCAAAGCCTGCCTGGATGAAGTCGCTCTCGACTTGCAGAAGCAGTCCGACGCGAAGGTCGTCGTCGTGGGCACCGCTACGGCCAAGGAAAAGGCCAAGATGGCCAAGGAGCAAAAGGCAGCGCTCAAGAACAAGCACATCAAGGTCGAGGATTTCGCCGCTCAGCGCGCTGTGAACACCAAGGATTACCTGGTGACGGAGAAGGGCATCGATCCTTCCCGCGTCATCGTGGCGATCAGCACAGCGGACGACCAGAGAGTGGAAGACTACCTGGTTCCAGCCGGAGCCAACTTCTCGGCCGAGGTGGCCGGAACCAAGCCGGTCGATGAATCCGCGGTGAAGGCGGAGACGCGCAAACCCTTGCCGGCGATGCACACCGTCTCGAAGAAGAAGGCAGCGGATCCAAAGAAGAGTTAGCCAGCCTGCCGGGCAGCTATCCAGCCTGTTCTGGCAAGAAAAACCGATGGTTCGGCCATCGAGAATACAATCGAGGGCCGGACGGACACCAGGTTGAGGGACTCCTCGCACTGAACCTTGAGGTTGACCGGCTCGCCGGTCAACCTTTCCTGTTTTAGATTGTGTTTCGTGCATCTATTGAATTAAGGGAGTCTGTTTTCCGTATGAATCGCCTGCGAGTTTGCCTCGATCTCTCGGCCCGGTCCAGACGATTCGCGCAGAAACTCTTTCTGCTTTTTTCGTTGACTGCAACTCTCGGATGGGCCGCGCAGCCGCTGTGGAACCCGATTGGCCCGGCAGGCGGCGATGCGCGCGCGCTTGCGTCTGTCCCCGGCCAGCCCAGCCATTTGTATCTTGGCGCGACCAACAGTTGGCTCTATGAGTCCCTGGATGGAGGCGGTTCCTGGCGCCGGCTCTCCAAGCTGGACTCCTCCGACGACCTGATTCTGGACCATATTGTCGTAGACAGGGCGAACCCCTCCACCATCTTCGTTGCTGCGTGGAAGCTGGACCATCCCGGCGGCGGACTATGGGTGAGCCGCGACAGTGGCCGGAGCTGGAGCGCCGTCGCTGGACTGCGGGGCCAGTCGATTCGAGCCTTTGCACAAGCACCGTCGAATCCAAGAATGATTTACGCGGGAACTCTGGAGGGGGTCTACGAGAGTAGTGACGGCGGCGTGTCCTGGAGCTTGATCAGTCCACCGGGCAGCAAGGAGATTCACGAGATTGAGTCGCTGGCGATCGATCCTAACGATCCCGCAGTCATCTACGCCGGCACCTGGCATCTGCCGTGGAAGACAGCAGACGGCGGAAAGAACTGGCACAACATCAAGAAGGGAGTCATCGACGACTCCGACGTTTTTTCGATCATCGTCGATCCGGAGCGCCCCGAGATCGTATATGCAAGCGCTTGCACAGGAATCTATAAAAGCGAAAACGCGGCCGAGCTCTTCAAGAGGATCGAGGGAATTCCCTCGACCGCGCGCCGGACCCGCGTGCTCAAACAGGATCCGGCGAACCGCGACGTGGTCTATGCCGGTACTACCGAGGGATTGTACAAGAGCGTAGATAGTGGCAAGAGCTTTCAGCGCATGACGGGCCCAGAGGTGATCGTCAACGACGTCTTTGTCGATCCCCAGGACTCCAAACATGTGCTTCTGGCCGTTGACCGCGGCGGCGTACTCCTGAGCCACGATGGGGCGGCCAGCTTTGCGCCATCCAACGACGGCTTTTCAGAGCGAAGGGTGGAGGCGCTGCTTGTGGATAGCCGCGACAAGGCCGGCGCCAGCGGGGCGCGGCTCTTCGCGGGAGTGGTGAACGATAAGGGCTTTGGCGGCGTCTTCGTCTCGGGCGATGGCGGAAGGCGCTGGGAGCAGATCTCCGATGGACTGGAAGGGCGCGATGTCTTTGCGCTGGCCGAGTCGCCCGATGGAACGATTCTGGCGGGTACCAATCGCGGCATCTTTGCACTGGAGGAGGGCGGCTCCGAATTGCCGGACGCAGGCAAAGATGCAACGGGCGCGAGTTGGAGCCCGCGCAGCACGATTCAAAACACGCTGGTGAAAACGGCTGTTGAGACACACTATCGAACGCGTGTTCACGTGGCGAAGGAAGTGATGGACAAGAGCCACGAGATCAGCGGGCGAGTCTATGGTCTCGATCTCACAGGAGACGTCTGGCTGGCCTCGACCACCGCGGGGCTCTTCACGAGCAAGGATAAAGGCGCAACCTGGCAAGGCGGCCCGGTGATGGGCACGGTGAATTATCTCTCCGTTGCCGCGCATGGCGCGCTTTTAGCGGCAGTCCGGCAGGACGGCGCTGTTCTGTCAAGAGACGCCGGCCAGACTTGGTTGCCGATCGGCATTCCGGCGATGCTCACGCGCATTCATTGCGCAGTCTTCTCCGTGGACGGAACGCTTTGGCTGGGCGCGCGCGAGGGCGTCTACTTCACGCGCGACCTGGGCCGCACCTGGATGTGGGTCAACCGATTTCCTCTGAACAATGTGGATGATCTGACGTACGACGCGGCATTGGGCAAGATCCTGGTGAGTTCGCAGTTGAGCGATCAGGTCTTTGCGATCAATCCCAAGTCGCTCTCCTGGACGTGGGCTCAAACCGGCTACCGGATCAATCGAATTCGCGCCTCGGGCGGGAGGTTGCTGGCAGCCTCGCTCTTCGATGGCGTGCTGATCGAGCCGCAAGCGGTCGCCGTGCAGACTGGGCAGGCTCAAACCGGACGAAAGTGAAAAGGCCAGGGAATAGGGATTAGGGACCGGAGTGCCACTCGCCGAGTATCGGTTTCTGTATCATGGGAGTATGCAGAGCGAGACTGCGGCTTCCCGCCCACCGGCAGCATTTCGTACATACGACCCGCGGCTTGAGCCCATTGCCGCGAAAGTGATGGCTAGCGCGCGGCTGGAGTTCAACGACGGCATCGCGCTCTACGGCTCGCCGGATGTGTTGGCCGTAGGCTGGCTGGCTAATCATGTTCGCGAACGGCTGCATGGCGACGTGACCTACTTCAACGTCAACCGGCACATCAACCCCACCAATGTCTGCGTGGCGGCCTGCAAGCTCTGCGCCTTCGGGCGCAAGAAGGGCGATCCGGCCGGCTACACCATGGCTTTGGAAGAGGCGTGGCAGACGGCGGCCTCAGGCTATTCGGAGGCGGTGACCGAGTTTCACATCGTCGGCGGGCTGCACCCGGATCTGCCTCTGGAATACTTTCTCGATCTGGTGCGCGGCCTCAAAGAGCGCTTTCCCAAGGTGCACATCAAGGCCTTCACGATGGTCGAGGTGGCGTACCTGGCGCGGCGCGCCAAGCTGAGCATCGAGCAGACGCTGATCAAGCTGCGCGAGGCGGGCGTGGACTCGATGCCCGGCGGCGGAGCGGAGATCTTTGCCGACCGCGTGCGTTCGATCATCTGTGATCACAAAATCGATGGCGAGGAATGGCTCGAGACGGCGCGGCTGGCTCACAAGCTCGGTTTCAAATCCAACGCGACGATGTTGTATGGCCACATTGAAATCGACGAAGACCGCGTGGACCACCTGCTGAAGCTGCGCGCTCTGCAGGATGAGACTGGCGGCTTCCAGACCTTCATTCCTCTGGCCTTTCATCCGGAGAATACGGCGCTCGACCACCTGCCGGCGACGACTGGCCTCACAGACATTCGACAGGTTGCGGTCAGCCGGCTGCTGCTTGATAACTTCCCGCATATCAAGGCCTATTGGCAGATGATGACGCCGAAGATTGCGCAGATTTCGCTTCGGTTTGGCGCCGATGATCTGGATGGGACGGTCGTCGAGGAGAAGATCTACCACGACGCCGGGGCCACAACGCCCCAGGGCATGACCCGCAAAGAGCTTTGCCGTTTGATTACCGAGGCAGGACGAGTGCCGGTCGAGCGCGACACGCTCTACAACGCCGTAACTCGTACCGAAGATAGCTTTATTGTGACGGTGTAGAATGTTTCGGTTTAAGAGAACGTCTCCTCATTTCCTAAATCGATTGCCAGTGATTTGCCGGGAGTTGCGTGGCTGCCGGGCGCGGCCTGGATAGCTCAGGAGCCTCATGGGACAGATGATGACTTCCATGCTTCGCAGAGGCCGTTGGATCTTCGCCTTCGCCGTCGTTGCCCTCGGCGCGGAGAACGTGGTCTGCGCTCACTCCCCCGGCGGCATCCCGGCGCTTCCCTTTTTGCCTCCAATTCCGTGGCTGGCCATTCTCTTCGGCATCATCTGGGTCGCCTGTGGCGTTGGCTTGCTCATTGAGCGCTGGATGCGCGCGTCGTCGTTTGCGCTGGGGACTCTCTACATCGCGTGGACGCTGGGTAACGTTGTACCGAAATATATCGCGCAGCCGGGCGATATGGGGCTGCGCACAATCGTCTTCGAGCCGCTTTCGTTGGCCTGCATTGCGCTTCTTCTGCCCGGCCCGTCGGCTATCCCGGCGTGGGCCGGTCGCACCTGCTGCGCAGTCGTCGGAATTGCCATGATCGTCTTCGGCGCGGACCATTTTCTGGCTCTCGGCTTCATTGGTTCGCTGCTTCCGGGCTGGATTCCCTGGCACGCGTTCTGGGTAGCATTCTTTGGTTTGGTGTTTATCGCCTGCGGCATCGGAATCGGCCTGCGATTTCTTGAGCGTTGGTGCTGGATCGCAATCGGCCTGATGTTCGCAATCTGGGTCGTAACGCTCCACGTACCCCGCACGCTCGGCTTCTATAGCATTCCCGGTGCGTTCACCGATCCGAATGAGTGGTCAAGTCTCTTCATTGCGATCGGGCTGGGGGGCGGATCGTGGACGGTTGCGAGCGGTCTAAGGGACGAGGTGCATTAACGGCACAGACGGCAAACTGCTGGCAAGCTATCACTGGCCGGGTCAATCAGTGCGGAATGAGCGCAATTTCGATGGCCCGGCTCTTCATTTGGCAGCAGAGAACCACTCCCTAGCCGCGCCAGCCAAGGCGGCATGATCGAGATGCCTGGAGACTCGCAACTGGAGACTCAGGCCCTTCAGTTCATCGAGTGCTGCGGGCAAAAACAGATGCGCGGAGCGCGAGATTCCGCCGCCTATGACGACTACATCCGGGGCGAACTCTGAGAGTTTCATACTCATCGCAAGGCCCAGATGGCGGCCGAATTCGGCAAAGACGGCAGCCGCATCCGCATCGTCCGCTGTTTTCGCGGCGATTTTGGCTACATCGAGGAGCTTGCCGGTTCGCTTTTGGTAGTTACCCTGAATGGCGCGGGTGGATAGAGAATCCTCGACGATTCCCCCCTCATAGGGCAGATTCCAGATCTCTCCGCCGGGAGGAACGCCGGAGCCCTCGGTCACTACTAGGCTATCGACGGCAAAGGCTGAGCCGATACCGGTTCCCAGTGTGATGCCGACGGCGCGATGCACTTCGCGAGCCTCACCAACGCCGATCTCGCCGAGCAGGAAGGCAGCCGAATCGAGCAGGAAGCGAACCTGGCTGGTCTGCCAGCCGAAGCGTTCGGCGAGTTTTCCGCGGAGGTCAATGCCGCAGAGGTAAGGCAGCTTGTGCTTCATGTGGCTGATTCCGGCTGTGAAGTCGAAGGGGCCGGGCACGGCCAACTCGGCGCCGTCGACGGCCGCAAAGCCGGTTAATGCCTTGACTCCTAAGGAATGAATGAGGTGGATGAATGCGTCGCTGGTTTGTTCGGCCGGATGCGGCGCGCTCACGATCGGGCCGAGGCGATAGCTTCGATCCAGACAGAGCGCTGAGGAGACGTGGCAGCCTCCGACATCGTAGACCAGGACGGTGTTCTCCAGCTTGGCGGCCACGGGGGACCTCGCAAATGGTGGCTTTGTTACCGGTATCATACACCGAATTCTTGGGAATGAGTTCGATTGAATTCTGCGAGCGTAACCACGCCCGAGTTCCCTTCATTAATGAATGACAACCGGGGCGCGGCGCTTGCACCCGCAGGAGCGGCGCAAGACGATCTCGACAGGCAAGACGATCCGGTTTCCGGTCAAGGGCAACTCTCCGCGCTCGATCCGATCAAAGAGCAGGTTGGTGGCTACCCGGCCCAACTCCAGTGTCGGCTGGCGAACGACGGTGAGTGGCGGTGAGGTCAGCTCCGCCAGGTCGAAGTCGTCGAAGCCGGCGAAGGCAAGATCGTTGGGCATCTTCACACCCAGGTTCAGGAGGGCGGCAAGAACGTAACGCGTCGCCAGGGTGTTGGATGAAAAAAAGGCCGTCGGCGGATTGGTCTCTTGCAGCTTGTCCTTAATGGCTTGCAGTGTCTCTCGCTGTGACTCGCAGCCAAAGAACGCATCCTCTTTCAGGCCCGCATCCTGGATTGCGCGCCGATAGCCGAGAAACCGGGCGTTGATCGTAAACAGGTCGCGCCCGAGGCCCATAAAGCCGATGCGCCGATGCCCGTGCCCGATCAGATGCTCGACCATGCGTCGCGCACCCGCGGTGTTCTGCACCAGCACAACATCGAAGGCCGGGTCGCCCAGAGGGCGGTCAAAGGTCACAACTGGAGTCTTGCCAAACAATGCTCTGGTGAGCCGCGACCGCCGCGAGGGGGATGGAATCAGGACCATTCCGTCTACATTCCAGCGCAGCATCTGCTCCGCCTCGACATATTCGGAATCCGGATCACCGTCGGAAGTCGTGATGATGACCGAGTATCCATGCTCCTTGGCGACAGTCGTCACGGCTTGGGCGCAATTGGCAAAGAATGGGTCGTAGAGATAGGGAATGATGAGACCGATAGACCGGCTGCGACGGCCGCGAAAGGCGCGAGCAAGTTCATTGGGGCGGTATTGCAACTGGTCGATCGCAGTTTGCACGCGCCGCGCCATCTCTTCGGAGACATGCACCGTTCCACTCAGCACACGTGAAACGGTCATCGTACCGACGCCCGCCAGACGGGCAACATCGCTCATGGTAGGTTTTCGCAGCATCGGTCGAGCTCCAATCCGCAGAATTACGAGTTTGACACTTGGTCTCACAGGGAGTCCGGGTCCGGATCGCCTTAAGGGCACAACTTCCTCGCCAGTCTGGGCACCCCTTTTGGGATGTAAACCTTTTCTCCGCCTTATCCTACTACCTTTAAGATCGATTGAGAATCAATTATCTCAGGCTGAGCAGGCCGGTTGTCCCCCTTCTTTTTGTCGAAGAAGACTAGACCGGTTTCATTGCGGTCTTTCCCTCAGTATGCTGCGATCCCGGTGATGTTCTGGCCGACGATCAGAGTGTGAATATCGTGCGTTCCTTCGTAAGTGATCACCGATTCGAGATTCATCATGTGGCGCATGATTGGGTAGTCTTCGGTGATTCCGTTGGCCCCGAGGATATCGCGCGACTTGCGGGCGCACTCCAGGGCCATCCAGACGTTGTTGCGCTTGGCGAGCGAGATGTGCTCATGGCCCACAGTTCCCAAGTCTTTCATCCGGCCGAGGTGGAGGGAGAGCAATTGGGCTTTAGAGATTTCATTGGCCATCCAGACCAGTTTCTCCTGGACGATCTGGTGACTGGCAATCGGCTCACCGTGGAATTGCTTGCGGAATTTGGCGTATTGCAGGGCGTTGGAGTAGCAGTCCATGGCTGCGCCGATTGCGCCCCAACCGATGCCGTAGCGGGCCTGATTGAGGCACATCAGTGCGCTCTTGAGACCGACCGCGCCGGGCATGTGATTGGTGGCGGGAATATGGACTTCTTGCAATGAAAGGCCGCTGGTGACTGAGGCTCTCAGGCTCCATTTGCCGTGGATCTCAGAGGCGCTGAAGCCGGAACGATCGGTCTCGACCAGGAATCCGTGGATCTCGTTGTCTTCCTCTGGAACTCTAGCCCAGATAACGGCAACATCGGCGAGGTTGCCGGAGGTGATCCAGAGCTTTTCGCCGTTGAGCACGTACTCGTCGCCTACCTTGCGGGCGGTGGTGGTCATGGCTCCGGGGTTGGAGCCGGCGCCGGGTTCGGTGAGGCCGAAGCAGCCGAGCTTTGCGCCGCAGGCCATGGCCGGGAGCCAGGTGCTCTTCTGCTCGTCGGAGCCAAAGGTATAGATGGGGTACATCACCAGCCCGGACTGCACGCTGACGAAGCTGCGAAAGCCCGAGTCGCCGCGCTCCAACTCCTGCATCACAAGCCCGTATTCGACGTTGGACATGCCGGCGCAGCCGTACCCATCGAGATTTGCGCCGAAGAAGCCCAGCTCGCCCATGCTCGGGATTAATTCGCGCGGAAAGCGCTCCGTGCGGAAGCATTCTTCGATGATGGGGACGAGATTGTCTTCGACGAAGTCGCGGGCAGTTTTGCGAACGAGCAGCTCGTCTTCGCTGAAACTGGAGTCGAGGTGGAGAATGTCGAAGCCCTGAAACTTGAAGCCCATGGTTACACCTGCCGTCACTTGGGATCGGTCAAGACAGGCAAGGGTAGCAGACGGGGGCTAGGGCAGGGAATAGGGACACGGGGTTTGGTCTCGGCGCCATTTCCAGTTTTGGCGGTGGCATGCTCGGAGTTCACGACGTGGCTGGGCTTCAATGAGCTCGAATGCATAAAATGTGGACAGGCCGACATTTTGAGCCATGGACTGATCGGCAATGCGACCGCTCGCCCAATCGTTCATTCAATAAGCTGACACGGAGCGCCCAACGATCACGATGAAGGAACTACCCGGCATCACCGAAGAGCGCGCCGCGAGCAACTGGCATCGCTCGGTTGCGGCCTACACTGACAAGCGGGTGTTGCAGGTATTGGCGCTCGGGTTCTCGAGCGGCCTGCCGCTGCTGCTCACGTACTCGACTCTGTCAGCGTGGCTCGCGACAGCCGGTGTGCGGCGTGCAACGATCGGCGCCTTTGCACTGGTGGGTACGCCCTATGCGTTCAAGTTCCTTTGGTCGCCGCTGATCGATCGCTTGCGGCCGCCGCTGCCGCTGGGGCGTCGGCGCGGTTGGGGCATCACGATCCAGATCCTCCTGATCGGCGCAATACTCGCGCTGGGATCGATGGATCCAAGGCACAACCTGGTTCTCATGAGCGCTCTGTCGCTGCTCGTCGCGTTTCTATCCGCGAGCCAGGATATTGTCATTGATGCCTGGCGCGTGGAGGTGCTGGGACTGAGCCTGCAAGGTCCCGGTGCGGGAATGATTCAAACCGGCTACCGCCTTGCCATGCTGGTCTCTGGAGCGGGCTCCCTGCTGATCGCGGCACGCGCCGGATGGTTCACGGCCTATGCCACGATGGCGGTGCTACTCGGCGTGGGGATGTTGGTATTCCTGTTTGGCCCCGAGCCGAAAGTGGCCGCGGAGAGTGCACATACCAGGGCAGCCGGATGGGAGGGAGTCCGCCAGGCGTTCGCCACAGCAGTAGCGGGCCCTTTCAGCGATTTCATGCGCCGGCCGCTTTGGCCGGTCATCCTGATCTTCGTTTTTGGATACAAGCTGGGCGAAGCAATGGCGGGAGTGATGTCAACGCCCCTCTATATATCGTTGGGATTCTCACTCCCTGAGATCGCCGCCGTTTCGAAAGTCTTCGGGTTTTTCTCGATTGTGGCAGGGGCTCTATTGGGCGGCGTAGTGACGACCAAATTCGGAATCCGGCGCTCGCTGATCCTTTGCGGTATTTTGCAATCAGCCGGGAACCTATTTTACGTTCTGCAGGCTGTCGGTGGGCATCGGATTGGCTATCTTGCATTGTGTGTGACTGTCGAGAACATTACTGGCGGAATGGCCGGAACTGCGTTGGTGACCTATCTTTCCAGTCTATGCTCGCCCGCTTTTACGGCCACTCAGTATGCGCTGCTTTCCTCGCTGGCCTTGCTCGGCCGCACGGTGGTTGCTTCCTCAGGAGGTGTACTGTCCGAGAAGATCGGCTGGGTACGGTTCTTCCTGCTAACCACCGTGGCGGCAGTACCATCCCTGGTGCTGCTCATCTGGATCTCACCGCCAAACGATATCAGGAATAACACACTCGACTGAGCCGTCGATCGCACACACGCCTCGTCAGGGGATACGAGCCCGCCTTAGGGCCTATCTGTAAATTGGGAGCGCCGACCTCCGGGCCGGCTATCCTGTGGATATTCAAACGCACGGGTTGCGTCTGGCGGCGTGGACGCCACCGGTACAGACGGTCTGGAGACTGGCGCTCCATTCCAATGACGAGCCCCTTGGCTATACGAAGTGGGTCAGGCGAATTATTCTGGGTGCTATGAGATCCCGCACGACAGTCTTCGCGATTCTGTTCGTCTTTTTTGCACTTCCCTCGCACATGTTGGCCCAATCCGCTCTTTCTACGCAAAACTGGGTTGGTTCCTGGGCTGCCTCGCAGCAGATTCCCGAGCCGCATAATGCGCTGGCAAGCGAAGATCTGCGCGATGCAACTCTGCGCCAGGTGGTCCATCTCTCCTTGGGTGGCCCCGCACTTCGCGTGCACATCACGAATGCCTTTGGCACTGCACCTTTGCATCTCACCTCGGTGCACGTCGCCCGCCCGCTTTCAGCATCGGCGGCGCAGATCGATCCGGCGAGCGACAAGGCGCTTACTTTTTCCGGAAACAACGATGTGATCATCCCGGCCGGAGCCGATTATCTCTCCGACCCAGTCGAGTATCCCGTAAAGCCACTGAGCGACCTGGCGGTAAGCATTCACTATGACGAACCTCCGGCGCAGCAGACCGGACACCCCGGTTCTCGCGCCACTTCCTATTTGGTTCACGGAGATGCGGTTTCGGCAGCGAACCTTCCTGGCGCGAAGAACGTCGATCACTGGTATCAGCTTGCGGGCGTTGATGTGGTTGCTGCACCCAAGGCCGCAGCGATCGTTGTACTGGGCGATTCAATCACCGACGGGCACGGTGCCACCACCAACGGCAATGACCGCTGGACTGACATTCTCGCGCAACGCCTGCAGGCATCTTCAAAGACGAAGAATCTAAGCGTGGTCAATCACGGCATCGGAGGCAATAATCTTCTGGCCGATGGACTCGGGCCCAACGTGCAGGCACGCTTTGACCGCGACGTGCTCGCGGAGGCAGGCGCAACGTACCTGATTGTGTTTGAGGGAGTCAACGATCTTGGAGGCTTCACGCGCCAGGGCGATCCGCCGCAGGCCGCGCACGATGCCTTTGTGCATCGCATCGTCGCTGCTTATGAGCAGATCATTGAGCGCGCTCACGCGGCTCATATCAAGGTCATTGGCGCGACGATTCTGCCCTACACTGACTCGGGGTACTACCATCCGCCTGCCAGCAACGAAGCCGACCGCCAGGCCATCAATCAATGGATACGCGCAGTCAGGCACTTCGATGCAGTGATCGATTTCGACAAGACTCTGGCCGATCCTCAACATCCCGATCATCTGGCAGCAGAATACGACGGCGGCGACCATCTTCATCCGAACCCTGCCGGTTACCGCGCAATGGGGGAGACGATCGATCTCGCGCTCTTTAAACACTGACGAACGGGAGCTGTGACCCTCGGCTTACGCGAGGAATTCGCGCACGAAGGGGTTCTGGCTCTTGACCAGCTCGTGCAGGGTGCCGTCGAAAATCAGCCGGCCCTCTTCCAGCATCAGGAAGGTTGTGCCGGGATCGGTCTGGCCTTTGGGCAGCAGAACCATGCGGCCAAGACCTTGGTCGAAGCGGTGGTTGCAAAGGATCAATGCGTCCTGGATGCGATGGGTGACCATCAGAGAGGGTGTGTGGTAGACGTCGCGCTCCTTGACGATCAGTTCCATGATGGTCGTCGAGGTGAGCGGGTCGAGGCCTCCAGTGGGCGAATCGTAAAGCAGCAGCTCCGGCTGGCTAATGAGGGCGCGGGCAATGGCTACGCGGCGGCGCATTCCGCCGGAGAGGCTGGCCGGATAGAGGCCGAAGGTCTCCTCCAATTCGACAAAGCGCAGGGCATCGCGGACGCGGCGATCGATTTCGCTGTCGGGAACCCGCTCCTGGATGAGCTGGTAGGCCACGTTGTCGCGGACGGTGAGCGAGTCGAAGAGGGCTCCCTCCTGAAAGACCATGCCCGTGCGAGCGCGCAGGGGAAAGAGCCGCTCCTCGGGCATGCTGGCGATCTCTTGGTCGAAGAGCCGAATGCTGCCCGCGTCTGGGCGCAGCAACCCGTTCACCAGCTTGAGCAGGACGCTCTTTCCAACTCCGGCAGGGCCGAGGAGAACGCGGGTCTCTCCCGGCGCGACGGAGAAGCTGACGTCGTCGAGTACCGGAGGGCCGTTGAAGGAGATTGAGACGTTGCGAAAGGCGACGACGGGCCCGGCGTCACCGGGCAGATTCGGGTCCTGATCAGGCTGGGCGAATGCGGGTGTGTGGCTCATAGCGGGGGAAAGAGTGTGAGCAGCAACTGCGTCAGCATGAAGTCCACAAAGATAATGAGCACCGAAGACCAGACGACGGCTTGAATGGTAGAGCGGCCCACGCCTTGCGTTCCGCCGGTGGTTCTCATGCCATAGAAGCAGCCGATGGACCCGAGGATATAGCCGAAGAAGAGCGGCTTCACAAGACCCTGAATGATGTCGGGATAGCGAAGATGTTCCCAGGCCATATCCAGGTATTGAGTTCCATTCTGATGGTTCATGAAGACAGTGACGAGGCCGCCGCCGAAGATGCCGCATGCGTCGGCTACGATGGTCAGAAAGAGGAGCATGGTGATGGAGGCGGCGATGCGCGGAGTGACTAGCTTGCGCATGGGATCGACGCCCAGGGCACGCATGGCGTCGATCTGCTCGGTCACCACCATCGAGCCCAGCTCACTGGCCATCGAAGAGGCGTTGCGGCCGGAGACCATCACGCCGGTGAGCACGGGGCCGAGTTCGCGGATCATCGTCAGCGCGACGAACTGCCCAGTGACCGCCGTGGCGCCGAAGGAAGAAAGAGTGGCGGCAGATTGCAGCGCCAGCACACCGCCCGTGGAGACACCGGAGAGGATCACGATCAACAGCGATCCTACGCCGATGATGTCGGCCTGCATCAGAAACTCGGGCCAGTAGATGGGAGGGCGATAGAGGTTTGTAAAAGCACGCGCGGCAAAAAGCGAGTAGTCCTGCACGGTGAGGACGATGTTCTTGGCGTAGTTTTCGATCATCCGGATCGCCATCGCGTTTGCTGTCCTCTAGAGGCGGAGAGGTGGGCTGCTCTCATCGACAGGATAGCGCATGGGGGCGCCAGGAACTAGAAGCTATCCCATAAACCGGTCTTGAAAGGGCACGGCTTCAGCCGTGTCGCACTATGCCCAACATAACTGCGGGTTTTAGCCCTGGGAGGCGCGATGTGTACGGGGGAATGGTGTATGAGATGGCCTCCGGGGATTCGGGACTGTGGGGCAAATCGGCGTTGCTAAGCCACCCGTTCAGGGTTGGAGAAAAGATGACGAATGCAGTAGAAGGTAAACTGACTTTGAAAGCGAGCGAGGATTGAACTCACAGGCTGCCAAAAGGCTGGACAGGTTCTTTAACGGCATTGCGGCTCAGGGGCGCTCGGCGCTGCTGCTGGACTACGACGGAACGCTGGCGCCCTTCCGCGTGGACCGCTTCACGTCGAGGCCTTGGGTTGGAGTGCGGGAGCTTTTGGCACGAATTCAGGGGCAAGGGCGGACGAGGATGGCGGTGATCACCGGTCGCCCCGCCGCGGAGATTGCTCCGATGCTGCGCCTTGATCCGCCGCTGGAGGTCTGGGGGCTGCATGGGGCTGAGAGGCTCTATCCCGATGGAGGACGGGTGCTCGAAGAGGCTCCGCCGGCGACCCAGGCGCGGCTTGAAGAACTGCGGGCGCATCTGCGGCGCGACAGCCTGGGCGGGCTCTTCGAAGACAAGGCCAACGGAGTGGTAATGCATTGGCGCGGCGCATCGCGGCGCAAGGCGAAAGAGATCGAACGGCGAACGCGCGAGCTCTTCGAGCCGCTGGCGCAGATGGAGGGCCTGGCGCTTCTCGATTTCGAGGCCGGCCTGGAGCTGCGCGTGGGCCGCAACAAAGGAGGCGCGGTCGAGGCGATTCTCGCTGAAGGTGGGATAGACGAGCCGGTTGCATTTCTGGGCGACGATCTCAGCGACGAGGCGGCCTTTCGCGCGGTCAACCGGGTTGGCCCTCGCGGGTTGAGCGTGCTGGTTCGCCGCGAGCGGCGCGAGACGGCAGCAGAGATCTGGCTGAAACCGCCGGGAGAATTGAAGGGTTTCTTGGAGCGATGGGTGGAAGCAAGGAATCGGGAATAGGCAAGCACAGGGAACCTGATCTGCTTTCGGACGATGTTTCCTAGCCTGTTTTTGCCACTGAGAACAATCGCCATCAGCCGGATCAGTCCGTATGTGCAAATGGCTGAGTTGGTGCAACAGACCTATCTGCGTGAGCAGCGATAACACATCAGCCGCCTTGTCACAGGTGCGGTCGAATGAATGAGCCGCAGAAGAGGCGGCGGAAAGAGATGGTGTCCCACATTACCGGAAGTTAGGGCTGCACGAAAGGCGTCCCTGCTTGCCAGCGAGCCTGAGCGGGCAGAGCGGAGCACGTCCCGCCGCAACCGGACGGGCCGGTCTGGATTTGCTCCGAGCCAGTGGGCGTTACCCACGGCCAAGGATAGCCGCTGCCGTCGGTGAAGAACGCCGGCTTGCTCGAAAGATAGAACGAGTTAGGAAGTGTAACCGGCGAGCCCTGCCAAGTCACGGCCTTGTTGAGGTAGTCGTAGTTGCCGTTGATGAAGATGTACGATCCGGTGGCGCCGGTCAGGTTCGGATCCTGACCGCCATTTTCCCCGTTCCACCCAAGCATGAAGATGGGTGTCCGGTAAAGTCTCCGCTGTAAGTCCAACCATTCGCCGCGGTCGTCGTTCCCGACACGCCCAGCACGTTGCCGACGAAAGCGAGCCAATAGTTGAACGCCATCGGCCCGGCAGCGCGCAAAGGCCCGGAAGGGTTGGATACGCAGGAGGCCAAACCCGACGGGCAATAATAGGCCTTCCCGGTGTAGTCATCCACAAGCGCGCTGCTGCCGATGCTAGGATCGTCGATTGGCGTTCGCAACCCGGTGCTGAGGTTGCGGAAAAATGTGATGTAAGTCGAGTTGCCGTGCGTATTGTCGTTATCCAGGTTGTCGCCCCAATTCCCTTCAAACAGAATGTGGTGGGGCCCGACCTCGTGGCTCGCGTTCACCGACATATCGAGCCAGTAGTCGCCGATGCCGGAGTTATCATCGTACATCTGGTCGTCGATATAGTTATAGGAAACAACCGAGCCTGCACCGCCCGATCTGGCGGTCATTCCCTTTCCGCCGAAGTTGGTAATGCTGTTGGTGATCAGCATTTCTGTGGAGCCTGATCGCAGGTCGATCGGATATTCGCCACCGCTGTTGACCGAATCCCAGCAATGGTGGACGTAGACCGTGTTGATCTCGCTACGAGCCGAGTACTCTATGCTCAACCCTCCGTTGTACCAGTCGCCGATCTCGGTGTTCTTGACCCAGCAATTGACACAGAGTCCCATCTCCAGCCCCCCCTCTGGAGAACGGAGAAGCGAAACATTCTCCACGCCGGCCTGTTCGAGGAAGGAAATAGGTGACCCGGTTCCTGAATTATTCCCATAAAGCCTTGCGTAGACCTGAGCGTTATGTCCTCCGCTCTGCCTGAAGGCGATCGTGAGCGGATCGTCAAATGTCACGGTGCAGTTGGTCCCTGGGCACGGACCGGCGCCGATCGAAGCGATCTTGTGCAACTCCGCCGTCGGACGGTCGCAATAGGAGAACCAGCAGCCTGGCGTACCAGCCTGATAGGGGTATTCGTCATCGGAGCCGACGCCGAAATCGCCGGGCGCACTTCCATGGCCGCCAATTTGATACTTCGGCCACTCGACACGTCCCGTCGCCGGGCTGCCCGATGAGCTGAGCCAGTCAGGAGCAGCCCACACGTTCACATAGCCCGTCGTCTTATTCATAGGATCGGGTTGCCAGCTGGCTCCTGACGCCTCATCGATCAAAACCCACGAGCCCACTGTGAAATTGCTTGTGCTGGTGACTTGAATCGTAGTTTGGCCCTGTGCGGCGTCAGCGGCCAGAGGCGTCGCGCCGCAGCCTGTCCCGACATTTCCGCCAGCGTTGCTGCATGTCTCCCAACTGTAGTTGTAATCGGGTAAAACAGGCGATATCAAAACCTCCGGCTCCCCGCCATTCGGGCAGGCGGTTCCAGTCGCAGAACTGGTGCCGCATAGAGGTGAGAAGCCGCTGATTTGATAAGCGAGAATGCCATCAGTCACGGTGATGGAGGTCTGGCAGTACGGCGAGGTGGTACCGCCGCAGTTGCCCGTTCCGCGCAACGTGATCCCCTTCGAAATATGGATAGGCATATCGGCTAGATGGATGCTGAATGCGCCTGCACCAAGCTGAACCACCTCGCCTGCTGGACAATTGTCGATCGCGGTCTGGATGTTGGTGTAGTCGTCGCCTCCACTCGGATTGACCGTCGAGCAAATCGTGGTGCGGTTTGGAATGCCGCCAACCAAAGCCAAACCGGCGTTCTTCCAGTTTGCGTAGGTGTCGTTGTAAGACGGCAGCACGCCGCTGGTGGGGTCGCCTCCATTCGATGCATTGACCGTGAAGCTCCGCGGAACCATCGTAGCCGGCGCATAGGTGCTGTTGCCTGCCTGATTCGCGTCGATGGTGCAAGTGCCGGCGATTAGGAAGGTCGCGGTTGCGTTGTTGATCGTGCAGACGTTAGCCGTGGTCGACGTGAAGGAGACCGCCAGGCCAGAACTAGCCGTGGCGACGAGCGTAAGTGGCGTTCCTACCGTCTGCGTGGAGATGGCCGGGAAGTCGATGGTCTGCACGGTTGTGCCGGAACTCACGGTTTCACCGCTGTCATCATTGACCATGAGGCTCGAAACGTTCACCGGCTCGAAGTCCCCCAAGAGGATATTCGTCAGACACAACAGGTCGGCGTTGTTCCAACGTGCGTCGGGCGTGCCGATCAGCCCCCCGCTCTCTCCATTGTCGGCCAGGATGATTCCATAGTCCCGGAGGCCCTGGATGATAATCGCTGCTTGCGGACTCGTGGTGGCGCAAGACGGAGTCGCCACGGAAGCCTTCAGACGGTAGATCTCGCCCGCCGCTCCCGACATGTTGCAGGTTGCGGGATAAGGAACACTTGAAGTTGCCGTGCTTGCAGATTGCGCAATCTCCGATTCCGTTGGAATGTCAGCCCCTCCCGTAGTCGTGCAATACCCGGTGCCCGCTGTTTGCGTAGCAGGCCATACCCAGTAATTCAACATATGGTTGAGAGTGAACCGGATGGGATGTTGCACCGTGCCGTTGGGCGCGCTGGGTGTGCCGGTCCCGATCACTTCGTCGGCATTGACCAGCAGCGGCGCTACCGGAAGTCCCGCGGCATCCGTTGTTCCACCGCCTTGCGGTGTCAGCGCATTCGAAGTTAGGTCGGGCCAAAGCGCATTCGAGGAATCGGTCCATGGGCCGCTTTTGTAGATTCCCTGCCACATCTCATATTCGGCAGGTTTGTTTCCGCCGCCCGCCTCGAGGTAGACCAGAACGTGCCCGTCTCCACCTTGGCTAACTGAGTTGGCGGTGCCTTCGATCGGAGCATACGCAGGAATCGGACCGGAGGTGTAATCGGATTGATACAAGGTGGTGCTGACCGCTACGTCCGGCTGGTTGTAGGGAACCTCAATCGCCGGGATTCCATTCGGGAAGTTAGCATACTCGTCTCCGAAGAATGGTTTGATCGTTTCCGGCAAATAGGCGCTGTACATGGGCGCAGCGGGGGAAGTATCCACGGGCAGGCCGGTGGTGGCTACGTCCACTCGATGATGAAAGATTGAGTTAGATGGGAAGATGCTGGCCAGGAACGCGTTGCTGCCATTGATGGCGAAGCTGATGCTCTGAATTGCCTGCGCGCCTTTCGAGTCCGTAACGACAAATTCGGGTATGTAGGTGCCTTGACCGCCGATCAGCGAACTGCTGATGACCCCTGTTGTTGCATCGAGAGACATCCCCTCGGGCAAGGGTGGATAGTCGATGACATCCGTGCTGAGCGAATACGTATAGGGTGGAGTGCCTCCGCTGGCGTTGACGGTACAGCCTGCATAGGCCGCGAGTTGCGTTCCGCCCGGGCACGAATTTGTGGTAATCGTCAGCGTGCCGCCGCTCTCTGCATTGACAGTAAAGCTCCGCGAGACTTGCGTGGCAGCGACATAGGTGCTGTTGCCCGCTTGGTTTGCGTCAATGGTGCAGGTGCCGGCGGTAAGGAAGGTGGCCGTGGTCCCGCTGACGGTGCAGACGCTGGTCGTGGTCGACGTAAAGGAGACTGTCAGGCCGGAGCTAGCCGTCGCTGAAAGCGTCAGCGGCGCACCCACTGTCTGCGCCCCCGGATTGGCAAAGGTGATGGACTGCGTCTGCCCGCCACCACTTCTAGTCGCTACCATGTTTGGTGTTCCAGCATCGAAGCGTGTACGAGCTGGCAGTGTTCCAGGGATTGGATTGGAGGGATTGGTGCCGTCGATCCAGGGCCAGGTGCTGCCATTGAAGAATGGCGGTGGCTGCATATTGGCGGGAATATAGAGCGAGTTTGGCAAGGCAGAGACGGTCGGCGCTGTTTCGTACTGCCCCGCGCATAGAAGGGGGTCGGTGCAGATGTTTCCGGTATTCGTTGCCGCGCAGGCTGCGTCTCCCGGCGCATTGCAAAGATTGTTGGTGCCCATCCAATGCGTCTTGCCGGTCACGTAATCGAAGTTGCCGTCACGCAAAACCGAGTTGAGCACGGTTTGCCCGCCGGCTCCGGGTAAGGTTGAGGGCGCATCGGGTGAACTTATGCCGCTATCTCCAATCTCCCATAGCGTCGACGTCCAGTACTCCTTTGGATCCTGGCCAGGAGAGGCTCCGCCGTTGTGGATGCCGTTCCACTCGAAGTACCATTGCGCCTGGCTGCCCGGTGCGGTTCCCGGCGCCGCACTGAACGTCGCCGGGTACGCATAGCCGATCGCCGGGTTCTGAAGATAGTTGTTCGGATATCCGAGTACGTTGCCGACATAGCTGTGCCACCATTGGGCCTTGGGGACGTTGATTCCATTTCTTCCCATGGTGTCGGAGAGCTGGACGACGGGACCGAAACAGTCAAAGGTGGAGCAGTTCGGCCCGTCGGCGTTGTCGGTGCCCGCGCCGTTATTGACGTTCCTGCGCAACGTGGTCGCATGGTTGCGGAAGAAGGTGATATAAGTGGCGTTGCCCCACGTGCTGTCCTCGGAGATACTAAACGACTGATTGCCCTCAAAGAGCGCATACTGCGTGCCCGTCATGTGAGAGGCATTCATGCCAACCTCGGGGATGCCGTCGCAGGTACTGGTATAAGGCTGACCGCCCTGGGGATTGATGCCGCTGCTCGGGCAGCCGCCATAGCCTGCGCCGTAGCCATCCTCGAAGTAGTTGTACCCGATGACGTTTCCGCCGCCGTCACCGCGCATCACCATCACCTTGTTGA
Organism: uncultured Occallatibacter sp.; assembly: GCA_964525655.1. Taxonomy (GTDB): domain Bacteria; phylum Acidobacteriota; class Terriglobia; order Terriglobales; family Acidobacteriaceae; genus Telmatobacter. The sequence continues at coordinate 8,043 of CAZGHZ010000041.1, read as the reverse complement.
AGCTCCAGGAGATGTTGTTCTCGAAGAGGCTGTCGGAGGTGTAGGTGTCGATCTCAATACCGTAACCGCCGCCGCCAGGATTGGGATTGGCCGCGGTATGCACGTAGGAGTCGCGCAGCTCGCAGCGGAAGCACCCGTCAAAGTGAACCGCGGGGGCGCCGTTGTAGCTTTCAATGTTCTTCATCCAACTGTTGGAGACCGCCCAGAAGACAATATTGCCGCCCCCATCGCCTCCGCCGCCGTTGGCCGCCGTCAGGTCTTCGATACCTATGCCGGTAAGCATCTGCTGCACACCGCTTGGCCGCGCGATATCCGCCGCGTGCGAGACGCGGAAGGCATGGTGCCACGGCGCCGCGAAGGTGATCGTGGTGGTTGCGCCGTTGGTCGAGATCGTGGTGATTTGGTTAGTCTGCCCGATCGGGCGCGCCACCAACATCTCCTGCGCCCCGAGCGAGTTGTCGTCGCCATCCTCGCCCCATCCGCAGTAGCCTGTGGCTTTCGTGGCTCCCGGTGCTGAACCACACTGACCATTATCTTGCGCTGGGTTGTACCAGATATAGTTCGGATCGAACTGTTCGGTGATCTGCACAAGTTCGCCCACAGCCAGCGGCTTCGACAACACGCTCAGGTCCGATGTGGCGACGGTTGCGGTGTAGGACTCCTTCACCGTATCCGTTGTGAGCGGGATGAGCCCATCGACCGCGGTCACCGTTCCGACTGCGGTATCGGTGCAATTTGACAGGCCATTGCAGTTGGAATCCTGCGCCCAGTGATACCACTCAGCGCCGACGATGATAATGCCGAAAGTGGTGGCGCTGGAGCCGACCTGGTCCAGTACAGTCGTTCCGGCGCCCGATCCGCGCAGCGTGATGTTGCTTTGCTCGATGTACAGGCCGCCGTTGTTTCCGCTTGGCACCTGTATGTAGAACGTCCCCGGCCCCAGCAGAACATAGTGGTTCGCCGTGCAGTTGTTGATCGCCGTCTGAATGTTAGCTTGGTCCTTGACGCCGGTGGTATCTCCGCTCGCCGTGACCGTCGCGCCACACTGGGTTCGATTCGTCGGGATGCCGCCGTTATACGTGACGCCGGGCTGCCAGGTTGTCATCCGCTCGGCAGGCAGCGTGTAATAGACGGCCGTTCCGATATTCACCATAAAGCTCTGCGGGACCATTGTCGCTGCCGCATAGGTACTGTTGCCGGACTGGTTTGCGTTAATGGTGCAGGTGCCTGCGGCGAGGAAGGTGGCCGTTGTGCCGCTCACCGTGCAGATCGTGGTGGTGGTCGAAGTGAAGGAGACGGTGAGGCCGGAGCTGGCCGTTGCGACGAGCGTCAGCGGCGTGCCGACCGTCTGCGTCCCGGGATTGGCGAAGGTGATCGTCTGCGGTAACAGCGAAGCTGCAGCGGAGTATCCCAGCGCGCCGAGATCGATCTTGGCCTGGGAGTATGGCCTAGCGACCGTAGAGAGGAAGTCCTGATACTCGATCGGTATCGTGGTCGAGTTTGCGGGGTAGGTTGAGTCCCCCGTTTGACCGTTCCCCACGATGGTCGGGTCGTTGCCTGCAATATGTACGTCGTCGTTAGCCAGGTTGACAAAGCTTGGTGTTGAGTCGCTGCCGTTGACGCCGGCTGTCCCCCAGATGGGGCTGTTCCAGTTCTGGCTGAGGTAGTTCACCGTACCGCAGGTGAAGCCGTATTGCTTGTCATAGCACCAGGTGCTGAGAAGGTTGAAGGCCGGGGTCGTCGAAGAGCCCACATAAGCAGCATAGAAGATGTTGTTCCACGCTCCTGCATCCGTAGTAGGCTCCATCTCGAGCCACCCCACGCCATCGGCGCGCCTGGCGACGACGGTGTTGTTGTAGTAGTGGAGATGTTTGCGATATACCGCCGAATTCCCTTGATCGCCGCCGAAGTGCACCGCGTTTTCAGCCCCTTGCGACCCATTGGCAGCTGCGCCATCGTCAAAGAAGATGTTTCCATAAACGCTCGCATTGTTGTAAACGGCGCCGAGACTTTGCAGCCCCCCTGGAGGGCCCACGCTCGTGTCGTACGACTCGACCAGATCGAGGAGGTGCCCGATCGGTCCCGGAGCAGAGCCGACCAGGAGTCCATCGCCCAACGACGCCTCGAAGATTCCGTCTGACAAGAAGAGGTTGTAGGCGACGACAAGGCCGCTCGAGCGGTCCTTGAGAAGGTTCACGGCCTCCCCTTGCCTCAGTGCACCAAAACGATTGCCAAGGTAGGTGATGTTCTCGGCCTCAGAGTAAGTGCCGTGTGCATCGGCTCCGCATTTGCCTGGGTTCCATGCGCCCTGCTGTTCGCCAAAAACTCCGTTGCCGTAGATGTGGTTGGACTCCACGAGGATATTGGACGACGTATTGCCGTTGTTCGAATTGACAAAGATCCCGTTGTCGTTGTCTTTGATGCGATTATGAATGATGGAGATGTGATCGGAGCGCAAGAGATTGATGCCGGCGGAACCACAACCCCATGGACTCTGCGCGCCCCCGTTAATGTTTGGATCGCTGTAGGTGTTGACAGAGAAGGTCGGGCTCGCGACTGTGCCACCGACCTCGGCGGTCGTCGCGCCTTGTATGGTAAGCCCCTCGATGTTCAAGTACGCGACGGGCGTGCCGTAATTCAGACCGGTGACCGACACTTCTCCGCCTTCGTAGTAATCAGAGATCTCTGCTCCATAATTAAACGCGTCGGCAGTGGTCGCGCTCTTGCCGGTCAGGATCGGCTCATACCCTCCCTGAATAACGCCGACGATGCGAATGCGATGCTGATCGTCGCTGCCAGATTGCGTAAGAACAAGGCGCTCAGCGTACGGCGTGCTCTTTCCGTAGATACAGACGACGTCGCCAGGATTGAGGCTGTTCCAATGAGTGAAGGCTGCAATCGTCTGCGGGCCGCTCGGTTGGCCAGAGCCATCAAGCATGCCGATGGTATACGTAACGCCCGAACCGGCCGGAGTTGGACAGCTTGAATAAGCGATCGAGTTGCCGCTAGTCGCCGCAACCACCGTGAAGTTCACCGCAACCGGCGTCGCAGCCGCGTAGGTGGCGTTGCCGGATTGCGAAGCGGTGATCGAACAGTTGCCGGCTATGAGGAAAGTGGCTGTGGCGCCGCTCACTGTGCAAACACTGGCCGTTGTTGAGGCAAAGCTGACCGGCAATCCGGAACTTGCCGTAGCGACAAGCGTTAGGGGTGTTCCCACAGTCTGGGTGCCCGGATTGGCGAAGGTAATAGTCTGCTGAGTCAGGCTGGACCCGTTCACGGCGAAGCTCTGTGGGACCGGCGTAGCTGCGGCATAAGTCGCGTTGCCTGCCTGTGTAGCCTGGATTGTGCAGGTGCCAGTTGTAAGGAAGCTGGCCGTCGTGCCGCTAACCGTGCAGACGGTCGGTGTCGTCGAAGCAAAAGAAACCGTCAATCCGGAACTAGCCGTGGCGACGAGTGTCAACGGTGTTCCGACTGCCTGCGCCCCCGGATCGGCGAAGGTGATCGTTTGTGCTGCAAGGACGGTAACCGTGGCTGTAATTGAGGCCTTGACTCCGGCGGAGTTCGTCACAGTCAGGGTATAAATCGTGGTACTCGTGGGCGAGACGCTGACCGCCGTGCCGCTGGTGACTGAGAGATTGCCAGGCGTAACCATGCCCGTGCCGTTGGCGAAGACCCCGGTCAGACTCGCCGATCCGCCCGCTGTGATCGTCGTGGGATTGGCTGTGAAGCTGGTAATCGAGGGCGCGAGCGGATTCACCGTCACCGTCGCTGCCTGCTCGGCCGAACCTCCGGTGCTATTCGTGACCGTAAGAATATAGGTCGTCGTTTGCGCGGGCGAAACACTTACTGCCGTGCCGCTCGTGACGGCGATGTTTCCTGGAGTGATGACGCCCGTGCCGTTCGAAAAGACCCCGGTCAGACTCGATGACTCTCCTGCGGTAACCGCTGTTGGATTGGCCGCAAAGCTGACAATGGTCGGCGCGGAAGGAAAAGATCGCCCGCTAAAGGAATTACATCCGGTCAGGACGGTCAGAGACAGGAAGAGAGCAAATGACAAAAAAGAACGGCTGGTCACACGACGCATAATGCCTCCCGTGACCAAAGCAACTAAAGCAACATCAATGTTTCAAAGAGCCTGGAGGATTTAGATCCTCGCAGCGCGCATTCCCATCATCGGGGTTTGACCACAAGGTAACATGTTTTCTAGAGGGCAAGCAAGACTGCGGTTGCATCTCCGGCGAAAGAGCCGGGCGAGTCCAATTTCTGCCGGTCCTGCCAGCGAAGACCTTGTTTGTGACTACCTTACTCTTTGGTCACACGATTGATCGTGACACTCAAGAGTTAATCCCCTTAGTGGCTGGTCCGCAGGCTCGTATCTCCGAAACATCGGACGCTAATCAAAACTATTGCCAGTGATATGTCGCAAGATCCGCAGCAGATCAAAGTGGTTGGGATCGCCATTTGGATGATTGCCTGACCTGCCTATCCTGCCGTTTAGACCAGCGTAGCGGTAAGCAAGAGAGTGATCGAAAATCGGGATGTTTCCATGGATCCCTTCGAGCTCTGAACTTACATATTCCGGTCGCTCGGAGATTAAGGATGCAAGAAGGAACTATGAATGGGTGGTAAAAGAATAAGGCGCTTGCAGTTTTGGAGGTATGCCAATGTATCTCGATTTCAACCTTGATGAAATTCGTCGATGCTCGGATTGAAGGGAAGAGAAATCGGTGAGTCACCGATCTCTCTCATGCGCAGCCGTGGAATGGCGATACACTTCGACCGGTTCCATGGCTGATCGTGCATCCTTGCGCACCGGACATCTATCAAACAAACTCTTCAGTATCAATACTAATGGCGCCTCGATCAAAGCATGTTTCATTTTACAAGGTTTTACAAGCTCAATGACATCGCGCTAAAACCTGTGTACTTTCTCTCGACTATAATCTGGCCGGCGTCGGCGTTCGATTTGCCCGGCTCCTCTTCAAAAATCAAGTCAAGGAGATGCCATGAAAGTGCGCAGCGCAAACTTGTTCTTTCGTGCAGTAGTGTTGTCCGCAGTCGCTGTCTCTGCCGGCAGCATTCTCGGGCAAGCTCAGACATTCAACAACATCTATTCCTTCACCGGGGCCGGCGGAGACGGAGAATATCCCTTTCCCTATGGACATTTGTCCTTCGATAGCAGCGGCGATATCTACGGCACCACCGCGGGCGGGGGAAGCGGATACAACGGCACTGTCTTTGAACTCGTACCCAAATCCGGAGGTGGCTGGACCGAGAAGATCCTCTACGAATTCGCCGGAGATGCTGACGGGCGGCAACCCAGCGCCGGCGTAGTCTTCGACGCCAGCGGCAATCTCTACGGAACAACCTCCTATGGCGGCAACAACCAGGCTTGCGGCGGCGGATGCGGCACGGTCTTCGAGCTATCGCCCCCAGCGCAATCCGGCGGCGCCTGGACCCACACCGTGCTCTACACATTTCAGGGAGGCTTCGACGGAGCGCAGCCCGGCGCCGCGATCATCGAGTCGAATGGCGCTCTTTATGGCCCAACCTCCACGGGCGGAACGCCGGCTGTCCTATGCAACTCCAACCGAAAGATCAAATCCGGCTGTGGCACCATATTCGAGCTTGCCCCGCCCGCCCAAAAAGGCGGTGCCTGGACTAAGTCCATTCTTTATACCTTTCCCGGAGCCACCGGGGACGGAACAACTCCAAGTCGGGATATCGTCGCCGACGGCGAGGGCAACCTTTACGGCGTGACTGGAGCGGGCGGGACCTCGCATTACGGCATCGCCTACAAGTTGAGTCCACCCGCCGGCGGCAGTGGAGCTTGGACGGAAACCGTGCTCCACAACTTCACCGGCGGCAGCGACGGCGGTTATCCAGGAGGAACTCTTACGCCCGGCCCGAACGGCATCTTTTACGGCACCGCCTCGTACAGCGGCGTAGCGAACGAGAGCGGAGTCGTCTTCCAGTTGACGCCACCCGCGCAATCCGGAGGCGCCTGGACTGAGAACGTGCTGCATACCTTCCCCGCATTCAACGGAGACGGGACCACCCCCGCATCGACCATGGCGATCGACGCAAGCGGCAACCTCTACGGTACGACTGATTTTGGCGGTTCGACAGCTTGTTACCTCGGCTGCGGCACGGTCTTCAAACTCGCGCCACCCTCAGGCGTTGGCTCGTGGACGGGAACCATCCTGCACGACTGGGGCAACAGCGGGCAGACTCCGGATACCAGCCTCGTGGATCTACACGGCAACCTGTTGTACGGGACGGCCACTTACCAGGGAGCCGAGGACCTTGGTTCGGCGTTCACCCTCGTTCCTTAATGGCGGCTGCGTGTGAGCCGCCCTTTCCTCCGCTTTCAGGGATACTCTGCAGCAGAATCTATCTGTTGCAGAGGGCTCGGGCGCGTGCTCGACATCGGAATCCATGTTCTTGATTGGTGCCGCGGAGAGCGAGTGATTCGAGCTTTGCCGCTTGGACAATACCTGCCATAGATAATGGAATTCGGGGCCAGCGCCGGTTGATTTTCCGTGTCCCGGCAACCGGGACCGATCGATTTCAATTCGGCGGGCAGAATCACTCCTCGAAACGCCGTTTGCGACGAGGACCACTACCAGAAGCAATTACGCTTCCGCCAGTTCTTTCGATCTCTGCCTAATCTTTCCGACCCAGATCAAAGCGGAGCTAAGGCCAATCATACCGCAGACAGCGGCGACGAAGAGAAGCTGGCGACCGGCTGATTGATTAACTGCGTAAACCTGCCACGCAAAAATTCCGACAGCCAGACCTGGTCCGGCGGCGTGATAAAGGAAAGCGATCACGACCGCCAGCAGGTCCAAAGGCATCTCTGGCAGAGCCGGATCTCCTAGCGCCGAGGATACATCCCGTTCAAGCACGTACAGGCTCTCCCCTGAAATGGATCGTTCCCCCCAAACAGTCCCGAATTCCACATTGAGTTCAGGCGCAGTCAGCAACCCAGGGCGGTTAAACAACAATCGCTTGAAACGAAAGTGATAAATAAGAATGGGAGTGAGCGCAATAAACATCATCAGCATCACAACAGCCAGCCTGCCAAGAGCTTCCAGGGCAAAAGGCTCCGTTGTCAACTCGGCGAGTTTCCCTGGATTGGCCGTCGCAACAGCGCCGGCCATCTTGATGATCAAATCCCCGTGGGGGAGGCTTTGCGCAACAAGCAAAACGAGAACGAAGGCGAGGGTTGCGAACAGCCACTTTGCCAACAGGAAAGGGCGCAAGCCTGCAACCATCGACTCTGCCTGCTCGTGCAGTTTCTTCCAGTCGTCTCCGTCCGGACTCGCCTCATCAATCGCCAAACGCCGTTGGTAGGCTCGATCAAGCGACTCGAGCACGCGCAGTATGTGACTTGACACAAAGACGTGCACGGTCACTGTCAATACTGGAACTCGGATAAATCCAAGCCAGCCGGTCGGAATCCAGATCAGCCATGAGAATCTGTCGACCCGTTGCAGAACAAGAAAGTATGCTCGCAACAGCGAAAGGTGACGATCCGTTAGATTTTTATCTTTTGGATCCATGCCGTCTCCATCTTCTCGTATCCTATTGATTCTTCCCGATCGTTGCAATTACGGCGTGGCCCGATTTCAAGATCGATTCTCTTTGCGGACATTCACGATCCACTTACTTCACTCTATGCATTCATGGAGGCAGCCTAAAGCTGTATCGGATAGCCCACTGCGGCGTACGAGTAACGTAAGAGCCATCTTGGTCGGTGGATCGAAGGAATTTGGCCATTCTTGATTTCCCAGAGACCTTGGGTCTTGACTGATAAACTGCCTTCAGCACTCAGACAGCTGCCCAATCTCCTCGCTGCGGAGCTACGCAAATGGCTTGTAAGTTGCTGTACCGGCACACCGCACATCGAACCTGAATCTCTGTGGGAGAACGGCGACCGGAATAACTCGAATTCCAGATCACGCGACAACTTTCCTCGTGATAGCAGTGGGAGATTTGAGACGCAAGTGATCAATCGCAGAGGCAGAATATGAACACTCA
>CAZGHZ010000040.1:0-37523 GCA_964525655.1 uncultured Occallatibacter sp. | reverse complement strand
GCGCCTTCTGGATGAAGTAGTTCAGCATCTTCTCGGTGACTTTGAAGTCGGCGATGACGCCGTCCTTCATGGGCTTGATGGCCACGATGTTGCCGGGCGTGCGGCCCAGCATCTCTTTGGCCTCTTTGCCTACGGCTTCTACTTCGCCGGTGTTCTTGTTGATGGCCACAATGGAGGGTTCATTGACCACGATGCCCTTGCCGGCAGCAAAGACCAGGGTGTTGGCGGTGCCGAGATCGATGGCCAGATCGCTGGAAAACATGCTGAAGAGCGAGCGGAGTCCGTGCGACCGCGGGGAGCGAGATGGGTATCCATTCAATGACATCGGAAAATCGGTAATACCTCAAGGCTTATTGTACGGCCCAAGGGCCTTAGCCGTATCGCGGGGCCGCGCAGGAGGCAAAATGAGGCGCCACTTCCGGAGCAAGTGCGATAAACTCAGTTGTTTCCCGGAATCGGGTGTCGGGCACTCGCAATTGGGTTATTGGACCGCTATTCCCCATTCCCTAGTCCCTGCTTTTCGAGGTTTCCATGTCCCACCCCACATATCACAATCTGATAGGCGGCCAATGGCTGCCTGCGGCGAGCGGCAAGACCATCCTCAACCTGAACCCCGCCGACCATGCGGACGTAGTCGGAGCTTTTCCCTCATCTCACGGTGAAGATGTGGCTCTGGCCGTGGACGCCGCGAAGAAAGCCTTCGCCAAATGGCGGCTGATTCCCGCGCCCAAGCGAGCTGAGATTCTGGTTCGCTCAGGCCTGCTGCTCAAAGAGCGCAAGGAAAAGTACGCCCGCGAGATGACACGAGAGATGGGCAAGGTGCTCACCGAAACCCGCGGCGACGTGCAGGAGGCCATCGATGAGGCCTTTTACGTCGCCGGCGAGGGACGGCGGCTCTTTGGCCAGACCACGCCCTCGGAGCTGCAGAACAAATTCGCGATGAGCGTCCGTATGCCTTTGGGCGTCGTCGGCCTCATCACCCCGTGGAACTTCCCCATGGCGATCCCTTCGTGGAAGCTCTTCCCGGCGCTGGTCTCGGGCAACACCTGCGTCGTCAAGCCGGCCACCGACACCCCGCTCTCGACCTACAATCTCGTGCAGTCGCTGGTCGATGCAGGTTTGCCACCTGGGGTGGTCAACATCGTCGCCGGTTCGGGCTCGGCCGTCGGCACGGCTCTCGTCGAGCACCCGGATGTGCGCGCGATCAGTTTTACTGGCTCGAGCGCGGTGGGTTCGCTGGTGGCTCAGCGTGCCGCCGTTGCCTTCAAGCCGGTTTCGCTTGAGATGGGCGGTAAGAACGCCCAGATCGTGATGGACGACGCCAATCTGGAGTTGGCTCTGGATGGCGCTCTATGGGGAGCCTTCGGCACAACTGGCCAGCGCTGCACGGCCACCAGCCGCATCCTGTTGCAAAAAGGTATCGCTCAAAAGTTCACCGTCGAGTTTGTGGCACGGGCCAAGGAACTCAAAGTGGGCAATGGTCTCGATGAGTCAGTCGAGGTTGGCCCGCAGGTCAATCCGAGCCAGATTGAAACATCCACAAGATATGTCGAGATCGCTCTAGCAGAAGGGGCCAAATTACTCACGGGCGGACATGTCTTGACGGAAGGGAGTTATGCCCACGGCACCTACTTCGAGCCGACGGTGCTGGGCGGAGTTACACCGGGGATGCGCATTGCACGCGAGGAAGTATTTGGCCCGGTTGTCAGCCTGATCGAGTTCGCGAGCTTTGAAGAAGCCATCGAGATCGCCAACTCCATCGACTACGGCCTCTCGACCGCCCTCTACACAAAGGACGTAAATCGCGCGTTTACGGCCATCCGCGACCTGGAATCGGGAATCACGTACATCAACGCACCCACCATCGGCGCCGAGGTTCATTTGCCATTTGGCGGAGTGAAACACACAGGCAACGGCCACCGCGAAGGCAATGGAGCCATCGACTTCTTCACCACATGGAAGGCCGTCTACGTCGATTACTCCAACAAACTGCAACGTGCCCAGATCGACAACGCGGAGTAGAGCACAAAACTACTCTGAAAAAGAATGGCAGGCGCGATCCTCGCGCCTGCCATTCGATTTTCACGAGAAAAGACCGCTCGAAGATTCAAATTCAGAAGGTGAAGTGCACCGCCATCTGCATGCTGCGCGGGCCTCCTCCGCCTAGGTACGGGTTGCCGGTGCCCACATCCGGCGTTGCTGTTGTCGACAGGAACTGGGGTCCGTTGATGCTCGGGTCTGCACCGGCCATCACGCGATTTCCCCCGTTGGGAATATAGCTGCTGGTGAAGATATCGGCGCCGAAGTTAGGCATCAACGGGTTACTGAGATTGGGGTGATTAAAGATGTTGAAGAAGTCAAAGCGAAGCTCCATCGCTACCTTTTCGGTCAGGTGAGTCGTCTTGGTCAACGAGAAATCGTAATTCGTAAAAGTCGGCGAAGTGAAAGGATTGCGTCCTTCGCTTCCGGGGTGTCCATTGCTACAGTTTCCCGAGTCATCCACGGTGCATGGCGCGGCGAAGGCCGCCAGGTTCAGCAGATTGGCGCGGCCGGTTACGCCCTTGTGAGGATCGCCGATGATGTCGGGCCGTCCAACATATTCGCCGCTGCCGTTGTAGTTGCCTTCAAAGATGTAGCTCACCGTGTAGGGCTGGCCGGTGGCATAGTTGTACATGCCGTCCACCGCCCAGCCATTGAGGACCTTCCCGGCGCGATCGAAGCTGCGAAGGTTGTAGGTCCAGAACCACTGCACGCGCTGGCGAACGTCGAAGTTGGAACTGGCTCGCTCAGCGTGGGGATTCCAACTGTCGTCGGGCATCGCCGCGTTGGGAACGAAGTCCAGGCCGTCGCTGGCCGTATCGATCGAGTGCGCCCAGGTGTAATTCAACGTCGAGGTCAGGCCGTGCAAGTTCAGCATCTTCAGCGTGGTCTGTAGCGAGTTATAGTTGGAGATCGCGCTGGTTTCGATCTGGTTCACGTACCACAGGGCATCGCCGGCATACGGGCCAACAAGGTAATTCGGGAAGCACTGGTTGCCATAGGTGATCGTCTGGCCATTTCCGCACTGGTCGATGCTGCCGTTGACGATATTGAACTGGTCGAGATCGCGGAAGTGGAAGAGGTGGCGTCCTTGCGAACCGACGTACCCGAGCTGTAGAGCTATCTTTTTAGTGAGCTGCGACTCGATGTTGAGGTTGTAAGAGACATACCTCGGCGTAACCAATTTCTGATCCACTGTAAAGATGCTATTTGGCGCGTAGCTACTCGCGCTGAAGATAGGAGTGTTCGGGGCGATCGTCATCACCGGATTGCCCGCTGCGTCAGTCCCATTGGCTGTAGGCCAAGCGATGCCAATGCTGTTGAAGGCCGGCCCGGCATCCGCACCGTAGGTGTTATAGGCCTGGTTGCCTACGAAAAAGTCCTGCGAGGCGCTGTCATAGAAGATGCCCACGCCGGTTCGAACAACCAGCTTACCATTGCCCAGCAGATCGTCGGCGACGCTGAACCGCGGAGCAAAATCGTGCCAGTCCTTCGGATAGAGTGTGGAGGGTCCGCCCGCTACGCCTACAGTTTCAAGCCCGCCGGTTTTCACATCGAAGAGGCTGAATGCGTTGCTCTTGGCTCCGATCACCCCGAAGTAATCCCACCGCAGGCCATAGTTGAGCGTGATTCTGCTGCTCATATGCCATGAATCCAGAAAGTAGGCCCCGCTGTCGTTCTGATACGAATAACGCGTGCCGGCGCCTGCGGCGGAATTGGACGAGCTGGGGTTCACGCTTCCCGCCAGAAAATCGTCGATGCTGTCAAAGACGAGCTTGCCGCGGTGCCCTGAATTGATGAAGCTATTGATGAATGTGCGCCGCCACTCGTATCCGGCCTTGTAACTATGCCGGCCCTTGGTGAGCGAGACGTTGCCGAAGAGTTGATAGTTGGTGTCGACGCGGCTGCGCGAATCGCTGTTGGTTGCACCGATCGGGCTGAATGCACCCGACGGGGCGCCACTGACCGTCGTGTGGTACACGTCGATGGTCGGTAATCCCAGGTCGTACCTGGTGTAGCCGGGCGGCAGAGAATCCAGGCCAAACGCGGCTTCCGGGTTGAGGCCGATATCCTGCGGCAGGAATTGGTTAATAAAGCGGTTGTAGCCGCCGCGTACCTCGAAGATCAGGTTCGGTTTTGGAATCGATGTATAGGAGAGCGAAGCGATGTTGACGTGCGTCGGCGTCAGGGTGTTGTATCCCGGCGCGCTAGCGCCGGTGTAGAGCATGCCCAGCGGGAAGCTCTGCATGCCGTGAGCATAGAAGTAGCGCGCGGTCAGCAGGTCGCCGGGGCTGAAGAGCTTGAGATGCTGATCGGCCTTGACGATGACGTTGTCGCTGACATTGCTAAAGGGTGTCGTGAAGGTCTGGTCTTCGGCGGTCAGCGGCAGGGTTCCCCAAGGCTTGCTGTTCAGCAGGCTCTGGATCACCGGGTTAATGACTCCGCCCCCGGATGTAAAGGCATTGATCTCGGCTTGCGTTGGAACCGCGCCTAACTGGGGCAGTCCGCCGTTTTCTCTCTGGCCTTCATAGGCAAGCGTGAAGAACGACTTGTCCCTGATAATCGGTCCGTCAACCATGCCGCCGAATTGATGGTTGGTAAAGGAATTCTTCGCTTGATCGACAGTGTTGAAGTAGTTGCGCGCGGTCAGTGAGTCATTGCGAAAATACTCGAACGCGCTGCCATGAAACTCATTCGTACCGCTCTTGGTCACGATGTTGACGGTCGCTCCCGAACTGCGGCCAAACTCAGCCTCGGAGTTTCCTGTTACCGGAATCTCGGCCAGAGCGTCCTCGGGAAGAATGGTTCCAGGGCAACCCCACACGCCCGCCTGATTGACCGCCGGCAGATTGCGGTAGCCATCGTTCATGTCGGTGCCGTCTAGCAAATAGTTGTTCGACCGGCCGCGATTGCCATTGAGGCTGAAGAGTCCGTACGAGCCGGCCGATTCGGTCGATCCCACCGGATCGCTCGTCGCGCCGGGAACCAATTCCAGCAGTTTGGTGTAGTCGCGTCCGTTCACCGGCAGCTCGGCAACCTGGGAGGCTTCGATCGAGCCGCCCGTTGTATTGCTGGCCGTCTCCACCAGGGGCACTTCGGCGGTGACCTGGACGACTTCCTGGACCGCGCCGGCAGCAAGTTTGGCGTCAGCGCGCGTCGGCGAACCGACACTGACGGGGATGTCGGTTAGCGTCGTGGTGCCAAAACCATCCTTCTCAACCGTGATGTTGTAGGTGCCTAACGGCAGTTCCGAGGCGACGTACCCGCCAAGGTCGTTGGTTGAGACGGTGCGGCTCAAGCCGGTGCTAGGGCTGAAAACCTTTACCATGGCCCCCGGTATGGTCGCTCCTGTGCTGTCCGTGATTGTGCCTTGAATGCTCCCGCGGAAGGTCTGGGCACTTGAGTTGCAGGCGAGGAAGGATGCGAAACATACAAACAATACAGCAATCACGGAGTTTTTCATCGGGCCGTGCTCCTGACACTTCTGATTTATGAGATTGCACGAATTTTAACACGCGGGTGGCTGATCTCGAATAAGGATGGCATAAGGATTCTTCCGGGCAAATGCGCGAAAAGCCGCACCCTGGCTAGGGAGGCGCGCAACCGCCCGCACTCTTCAGACGTACCCATCTTTTCCACAATGTGCGTTTTACGGATTATCTGGAGGACTGGTTTCAGATCCCCAGGCGCGATTTCAAAGAGCGGACACGGTCGCGGGCGACGGGAATCTGGGTGCGTTGAGGATCTTTGAGAGAAAGAATGACCTTGCCGGCAAACCACGAGTTGACCTCTTGAATCCACTCCACATTCACGAGCGCGGATCGGTGGACGCGAAGAAACCTTGCCGGATCGAGCCGCTGTTCGAGCTCGGCGATCGTCTGATCCACACAGTGCTGGCGTCCGTTTGCCACGGCATAGGTGAGCTTCTCGTGAGCCAGGAAATGAGTGACCGCGTCGAGGTCCAGAAACTGAATGCGCTCGCCCACCCGCGAGGCGATGCGACGCGGATAGTCGACGGGTTCTCCGCGCAGCGATGCGGCCAGTTCTTTGAGCAAACCAGCCAGATCTGGATTGCGCTGCCACTCCGATTTGGCGGAAGGACGAAGCCGCTCGAGTTTCTTGAGCGCGCGCCGCAACTGTTCGGGCTCGATGGGCTTCATCAGGTAGTCGATCGAGTTGACCTCAAATGCTCGCAGCGCGTATTCGTCGTAAGCAGTGGTGAAGATGACGAAGGGCTGCCGGCTAAGCCGCGAGAGCAGGTCAAAGCCGCTGAGAACCGGCATCTGAATATCGAGGAAAAGGACATCGACGGATTCGCCTTCTTCGCTGTTCAGAAATTCAAGGGCTTGAGCCGGATCGGTTGCCTTGCCGGAAATGCTCAGGCCGTCCGTCCTCGCCAGCATGCGTTCGAGCCGCTCGATGGCCAGCGGTTCATCGTCGACGAGATAAACCCGAAGTGTGGAGTCATCCATAGATAAACCAATTATGCGGGAAACGAGAGACTGACGGCTGTTTTAACGTTTCTGCGCGTTACTTCAAGCCTGGCGTCGGCGCCAAACAATAACTCGAGACGCGCGATAAGATTGCCCAGGCCGTGCTCGGGAGTGATGGCATCGAGCGAGAAGCCCGGGCCGTCGTCGACGACTTCGAGCACAATGCGGCCGGAATCCCCGGTTGCGACGATCTCGATTGTGGTTCCCTGTTGCCGTTTGGAAACAACATGCTTCACGGCGTTTTCAACCAGCGATTGCAGGGCGAGTGGAGGAACTTTTACCTCGCCCAGTGCCGCCGGCGCGGCGATTTCGTAATTCAGGCGCGAGCCGAAGCGCGTCTTCTCGATTTCGAGATAATCGCGGACGATCTTGAGTTCCTGGCTCAGCGGAACCAGGCCGCTATGGTTTGCATTGAGCGAGAAACGGAGCAACGAGGCGAGTTTGCCGACAGTGTCCTCAGCTAACTGCGGGTCTCTGGGGATGAGAGCGGCGATCGAGTTAAGAGTGTTGAAGAGAAAATGCGGATGGATGCGGGATTCGAGGGCGGAAAGCCGCGCCTCGGCCAGTAACTTGTAGGCACGCTCCTGCTCGACCTGTTTCGTGCGAAGATCGAGTTGGGCTAATTGATACTTGTAGCGCAACGTTTCAAACGCTGAGATACTCAGGCCAAACATGAGGTTGATCACTACACTGAAGGGCGCCGATGCCCGGAATTCACTCCAAAACTCGCTGTGGGGAAGAAGATGGAGGATCTGGAAAACCAGACCGGCGGCAAAACTGCCTGTAATCGACGTGCAAGCCAAAACCAGAGCCTGCATGAGAACAATAAGCCGGGGGAAACGTTCGGTATAGCGTTGAGAGATCCGCGTGAGAAGTGCGATGGAAGGGAATGCGATCAGAATGCAATAAGTGAATACGAACAGAAGTTCGCGTCCAGTCGCGGATAGGCGAAATCTTCCCAAGGAGAGAAAAAGAAGAAAGATCAGCAGCGCGCAGGCTACCGCGATCGTAACGGCCCTGAAAAGATGGGCTGCGACCGCGCCGGGCCGGCGGCGATCTTCGGTGAGCTTCGGCATGAGCTTATCGATTGCGAGGTTCATAGCTGGAATCGAACCCCCACTGAAGTAGCAGCTGTATATGGAGTCGCACCGTAGTCCGATGTCTTGCTTCCCTGCGGTATCTGCAAATGCAAATAGGATGAGAAGTGGTTGCCGTATCGCCGCGTGGCGTCAAAGATGGCGATATAGCTCCGATCGTCGAGGTTTGTGACCACGGATCCGCCCAGATCCCATTGCTTCCAGCCGGGTAACTCGCGCAAGCGATCTTTGTAGGCGGTGAAAAACGCATAGTGCTGTCGGCCTGCGAGTGGAGAGATTGAACTGTCACGATAGTACGGGATATTGGGCGGAGAATAGAACTCGCCGATAAAGGAAACACCGGCGGCCGTGGTACATTTCCCGCCCAACAGTACCGCGCCCTGCTCGCGCCATGCGGCCTCGCCATGCAACTCCCATGCCTGGCCGAATACGCGGGTGAAGGTGAGACCGCCAAAGGCGTCTCCGCCGCGGTCGTCGCCGGCGATCAGCGAAGTGTCGAATCCATGCACCAGAATGTTATACCGGAAAGCAACGGTGTCATGCAGGTTTGCCGTCGCCGGAGCAAGCGCGGCCGAGGACCAGACCAGTGACAATGCGTGAGGACCGTGTACATAATCGGCCTTGACCATGTCGCGGCCCTGGTTGAGATTTAGCCGGTCTGCGGGGTTGGTGGGATCGCGGGGTGGATCGAGCACCCCGGCTGGAGTGAATGCATAACCGGTGCTCCATCGCACAATTCTACGGCCCGCCATGAGGTCGAAGTCACCCGCCGAGAGACCAGCATAGGTTTCTTTCACGCGAAACTGGGTGCGCGTGCCCATGTAGGGTTCAAGCGCGGAGTTGAGGGCAGTTGAGACGGCGATGTTACCCGGTGGAAGATTGAAGTCCGCGGCAGAGAGACCTCGAAACGAATCGGCCAGGCCCACCACACTCGATGCGAGACTCCAGCGAGAGCGATAGCGAAGTGTGAATGACGGCTCCAGCAGCAATTGATTTTGAAGAAGAGTGACCGATGGATCCTTCAGCATGCTCGCAGATGACGGCAGAGGCGGTTGGAGGTCCAAATCGAGTGTTGCATCATTGATAACAGAAACGGAATAGCGGAAGTCGCTGCGGGGCTCCGGCGGCAGGTCATCCTGCGCAGAGGCGAATGTCGCGGCAGCGAGAAGAAGCAGAATCGGAGATGTTTGCGCGAGTTTCATCGAGTTTGCCTGAGTTGGGTTGAATCTCTTTGATAGCAACCGAGGCTCATAGTAACGGTCGCCGTCAAATACCTCTGGAAGAGACTAAGACAGCGTGCAGGTTGTGGAACAACAGGAAAAGCCCCGAGAGAGACCAATACATCCATGGTCTGAAAGGAACTTGCGGAAGCAGAAGCTCGTCGCCGATCAAGCCAATTCCGGTTAGCCAGACGATTGGCGTGTAAGCAGGCGCTAGGAAGCCGATCTCACTCGTACTCCATGCACATTGAGGAAAAACGATCAGGACGGCCCAAGATGCGAAGTAGACCAGCAGGCCCGCGAGGTAGAGACCGAGGCCGAGCTTCTGACCCGAGTTGGAAACGCGGAGCCGCATAAAGATCGGCACGATCATGACGAGCATGCGCAGGAGGTTCTCTGGATAACTGATTATCCTTGGAATCTCCTTCCAGAAGACATTCATCTGATAGGCGGCGGGAAGCCGGTGCGTAAAGAGCAGGTTGAAGATAAGGATTGGCACCAATAGCCAGAAACAGCTATAGAGGTAGCCTTTTATTCTCGATAAGTTCATCGTATGCTCCATTCAGCTTTTTTTCACATGTGGTCTCTAACTGGCAGGTGAGTCTTAAAACCTGTCCGTGCGGCCCTGGTAAAAGAGCTTGTCGGGCAGCTCGCGCGGCGAGGTGCCGGAGTATTCGAGAACGCTGTGCGAGTTATGGCGGATTTCGTCGTAGAGCGTCCAGCGGCGAAGCTGGATTCTGCCTCCGACCGAAGCGTACTCATCGAAGATGGCTGTTTTGATGTGTTTGCCGGAGGTGAGATAGAACTCCGCTCTCACCGGGCGTGCATCCTCAACGCGCACCCAATAGAGGATTCTCTGATAGGTTGAGGCCTTTCGCTTGGCGGCAAGATCCAGAACATAACAATCTTCATTGCCAACCTTCTCGGTGCGAAGATAGACGGGCGAGTAATCGACGGCGTAGTTTGTGCGGGCCACATCTCCGTTGGAGGCGTCGCCGCTGAGGCGTTCAAGCGGAGTAATGCGGACGGGGCGGCTGGTGTCGGGCAGATACATCCACATATCGTCGCCGAGCATCAACAGGTGCTGGCCTTTTTCGCGAGGACTTAGAAACTCGACATAACTCTTTTCGGTTCCCTTCTGCGAGACTTCGTAGAGTTTGTCTTCGTCCTGTTCGCCGGATTCATAGTGGGTGATCTTGACCCGCACAACATAAGTGGGCCATCCGTTGCGATAAATGTCGGAACGCTTGAGCAGGGCTTCGGCATCGGGAGCTGCCGGAGTTGCTGCGTGGCAGACAAGCGCGAATGCGGCGAGAAAGCCGAAGAGAAGCAGGAATGTTCGCAATGCGCAGTTGATTCTAGACATGAGATAGAGCCTCCGCAATTCTTAACCGGGATGCGCGGATCGCCGGAAGGATAGATGCAAGCGCCAGCGAGACAATGACCAGCAGCGATGAGCCGATCATCTGAACGGGCACATGACGAACCCTGAAGGGCATTGGAACGCTGTAGCCCGGAGGCGGCGGCATGTGCAGTCCCGACGAGTTCAGCAGCATGCCGAGGAGATTGCCGGCGGCCAAGCCGATGACCGCGCCCATCGCGCCGAGCAGCGTGGCCTCGAGCATGAACAGAGCCACAATCCATGCGCGGGGCGTGCCCATGGCCAGCATGGTCCCGATCTCGCGCGTTCGTTCAAACATACTCATCAACAGCGTGTTGACGCTGGACATGAGAACCATGAAGAAGACAATGATGCCCATGAAGAGAAAGATACCGTTGAACATGGAATTGACTTGCTTGTAATAAGTGGCCAGATCGATCCATTTCTTCAGTTCCATCCGCTGCGGCAGGCCGTTGAGGCGCGGCATCATCTCGAAATAGGCCTGATCGGTGTTCTCAGTGGAGTCGAGACCTACCACTAGATTGGTAATTCGATCGCTTTGCAGAAGGCGCTGTGCGGCAGGCAATGTGATGCGCAGATAACGCGCGTCCCTTTCCGGTGCGCCGGAGTTGACGATACCGACGATCTGAACATCGACGCCGTTGAGCGCGCCGTCGGAGGTCATGGCCAGCACCGTCAAGCCATCGCCGACGTTGACGTTCATCGACTTGGCCAGTTCTTTACCAATGAGCGCCTCGACTTCGCCGCCAGGCTTCGGGTCCAGATCGCGTCCTGTTTCGATGCGCGAAACGAAACCCAGGCTCTTCTCCGCTTCGGGATCAACAGCGCTGCCCATGAATCCGACGGCCTTGGCTCCGTTGGAGACCATGCCGTAGAAATCGATGCGGGGGGCAATGCCGCGTACGTGTTCGCCCGTCTTGACGCTTGCGGCCACCTGACGCCAGTTGTCGATTCCGGTGTCGAGCACGCGATTTTCGTCGCGTTCGAAGTGCTCGGCGGTGAAGATCTGCAAGTGGCCGAGGCCGCTGTTGATGGTGTCTTCGCGAAGGCCGTGCGTCATGAAAGCGAAGTACCCACCAGCCAGCAGTAATCCGGCCACGCCTCCGCCGACCATGAGAAGAGTCATCAGAGTGCGGCGGCGATTGCGAAAGATGTTGCGAAATGCGAGAAGAAGAAACTTAGCCACGGCTGCCTCCGTCGATCGAGTTATCTGAAACCACTTCACCATCGCAAAGGCGGACGATACGCTCGGTGTGCTCTAGCAGGCGGGCGTCGTGCGTTGAGAAGATGAAGGTGAGGCCAAGACGCTGGTTGAGGCCGTGCATTAGATCGATGAGCTGAGTGGCGTTGTGCGTATCGAGATTGGCCGTGGGTTCGTCGGCCAGCACCAGGGCCGGACGATGAACGATGGCTCGGGCCACGGCGACGCGCTGGCGTTCGCCGCCTGAGAGCAGATCGGGACGTTGCTGGGCGCGGGCCGAAAGACCGACGCTTTCCAGAGCCTCGGCCACTCGCGAACGGCGCTCGCGACTGCCGACCTGCTGGATCAATAGCGGATACTCGACGTTTTCGGCTGCGGTAAAGACTGGAATCAGGTTGAAGGTCTGAAAGACAAAACCGATTTTTTCGCGGCGCAGCGTGGCCATGCTGCCTGGCTTCAGCTTCGATGTGTCTACGCCATCGACGAGAATCCGGCCGGAGGTTGGCTGATCGACGCATCCAATCAAGTTGAGAAGGGTTGTTTTGCCGCTGCCGCTGGGACCGGAGATAGCCAGGAACTCCCCGGCTGAAACGTGCAAGTTGGCGTTTGACAGGGCGCTGACAAAACTGTGGACAGGGTGCCTGGCCTGACCGTTGTCCAGGGCGAATCTTCGGCTGACTGCTTCGACGTTGACGAGTTCTTGCATGGGCCGTTCCTCTGTGTGGTCTTGTTCATCTTGAAGGTAAGCGGAGAAGGCCCGGCGCGCGCGGGATTCCTGACGAGGGGTTTGAAAAGCGGATGAGGGGCGGGAATGGTGGGATGAATGGGGCGGGTTATCTCTAGGATGGGATTGGTCTGGCACGGAGAGCCATCCTGGTTCGTGCTTACCTGCTCAGCGACCAGGCAAGCCGCGCGGCGCTGCCGCAAGATCCCTGGGTCGTGCGATGACCGGACCAAGCCGCGAGGCTGTGAGCAATGGCGGGCTGGCTGGAATCGATGGGCTCCAACTCAGTCCCATCCACCTCAACGGCAACGCTCTGCATGGTCAGGTTCACCGTGAGAACAATGCGGACGCCGCCTTTTTGCCGCACCACAACGCCCTCCATTCCCGCGAGAGCGCCCGATTTGATCCGGGCCCTCTGGCCTACGGTCAGCAATGGGTGCGGCGCGGCGCGGCGAAGGCGAAGGCCGGAACGCAATGCTTCGATCTCCTCCTCGGGTAACGAGGCCGGTTGACGCCCGGTGCCGCCGACGAAGGTCACAACTCCCGGCACTTCGAGTACCCGCACGCGCTCGCCGCGGTCAATGCGGACAAAGATGTAGCCGGGAAAGAGCGGTAGGTCCAGGGTGACTATCGAGCCATCGGCCCACCTGCGCCGAGGATGGTAGAGCGGTAGATAATGCTCGATCTTTCTCATGCTCAGGTACTGGCCCACGCGCTTCTCGTGTCGGGGCGAGGTGGAGGCGGCAAACCACTGCGGAGCGAGGAGCCTCGCGGTAAGACAACCGGCCTGAGGCTCGCCCGCATGAAGAACCGCATTCGGTCGTGCAGTCTCAGACAACATTTCGCCACCTTCACGGGGGAGGAAGCAACCTTCCTGGACCCCATACCCTTCTGCGTACTAACCCTGGCAATGCATGGCAATTCCGAACAACGACGACACGCGGGGGCAATTCTCGCTTGATACCCAGGAATCGAAATCTGCCCGAATGCCTCGAATGTATGGCTCTATTTGGATTCTACGCCGAAGGCGTTCCAGATTGACACTTGGCGAGAAGATCCCTCTACCGGGCGTCTCCTTCAAACGATGGACAGGCAAAAGCCGCACGAGGCCGATCAGACTCGCCGGACGCATGTCGAGTCTCCTGTACCGAACGGGTATCAAGCGATTTGCGAATCGGTAAATCCGAGATTTCTACAGCCGCTACTTGGCGTCGCCGCCCGGTGCGTAGTAGCCTTCGCGGGTTACGACGGTCAGGTCGTCTTTGTTGGCCTTGAGGGCGACCTTGTGAAAGCCGCCTTCATTGTCCACCATGTCGGGCGTATAGGTCAGCAGGTACTGGCCGCGCAGCTCCTCGGCGATCTGACCATAAATCTCGTCCAGGCTGTCTTTCTTTTTAGCCTCGAAGAATCGGCCTCCGGTGCGCGTGGCGATCTTCTCCATGATCTTCTTGCCGTCGACTTCCGACTCGCTCTGACCGCCTCCGCCGCGCCTGCCACCGCCGCCCGGATAGCCTCCGCCTCCGCCACCGGGATAACCGCCCCCTCCGCCGCCTCCACCGGGCCAGCCGCCTCCGCCATGGTGACCGCCGCTCGGAAAGCCTGTCTGGCTGCGCTCCTGCTCGCCTTTGAAGTAGATTGTGTAGACGGCCACACCGGCCCGGTCCGCCGCATCGACCGCATCGTTCAGCGTGTCTTTGCTGCCCCGGTCCACTCCGTCGGAGAAGACGACCAGCGCCTTGCGGCCGTCTTTGGGCTTCATCAGCTCATCGGCGGCCAAAAAGATTGCATCATAGAGCTGTGTGCCGCCACGCCCGTGATGCGACTGGTCACTGCCGCGGTCGTCCCCGGTGGTTTCAGGCCCCTGGGAGTCATTCCGCTCTTGCCGGGTCGGCCCCAAATCCTGTAATTCGCGGTGCAGTTTCTCCCGCGACGGGGTGAAGTCCTGAAGCAGCTCGACTTCCCGATCGAAGTGGATAAGGAAGGCCTGGTCTGGAGTGGAATTTGGCTTCTCGGGCAGCATCGTATCCACAAACTTGCCAGCCGCCTTGCGCTCGTCCTCCATCGCGCCGGAAACGCTGCGGCTGGTATCGACCAGCAGGCCCAGCCGGTAGGGCAGGTTAGTCTCGCGGGTAAAGCTTTTGATGGTTTGCGGGCGGCCGTCCTCGGTCAGGGTGAAGTCGCCGATCTTCAGGCTGGCGACCAGCGCGCCCTTCTTGTCGCGCACCGTAACCGGCAGCACCACCTCGCGCGCCTCCATCTTCAAGGTGGCGGCGGGCTGGCCGGAGGCTGGTTTCTGGTCAGGGTTGGCCGCGGAAAGCAAGCTCAAAGCCAAAATCGCAGCAGAGATGCCAAAAGCTGATCGGATTCGCATAGCGGTCAAAGTGTACACACTTTCACTCGGTTAGACGCGCCTCCCATAAGACGGTTGACCGGGCCCGCACAGGGGACCTTAAAACGCCAAAGCCTCATCGCTGATTTCAGACATCTCGGGAAAACTGAGGATGCCTCCGAAGCGTAAACAGAATGGCGGCGGCTCGACAAGCAATGAAAGCTGTCCTTAGTGCGAGTGTCAATGTAAGCCGCGCTACCACCTGGCGTCTGCACATGGCCTACCTGGTCGAGAATGGCATCAACAGGGTCTCACTGGCTACGAAGCCGCGCCAGCCCCTGTCGCGCCAGATCCGCAATCGCCCTGGCCAAAGTGACCGAGGCATTCAGCGACTCAGGCCGCTCCAGTCGCATTTTGAGCTTCTCCGCATACTCGCGGAAGAGAATATCCACGTCGTAGAGGATCTCGACGTGGTCGCAGAGAAAGCCGATGGGCTGAAGCATCAACGTCTTCACGCCCGAAGCGGCAAGCGATTCTAGAGTTGCCTCGACCGTGGGGCCGATCCAACTGCCGCCGCTCGCGCCCTGGCTCTGGAATGCGAAGCACCACTGTGGAATCCCCTGCACGCTTGCCGCGACCAGCGCTGCCGTTCGCTTTGCCTCTTCCGCGTAGGGGTCGCCGCCCTCGCCGTCAGTGCTCGCCGCCGGGGCCTGAATCGTGCGGCACGGAACGCTATGCGCTGTGAAGAGCACCGGCACCGGCGCGCCGGCCTCCGTGCTGAGTTTCTTCCAGGCGGGCCTCAGGCGCTCGGCAAAGGCCTCGATAAGCAGCGGATGCTGCGCCCAGCCCTCGGTGAAGTCGATGCGCAAATCGCCGGCCTCCGCCTCGACCGCGCGACGGTAGAGGCCGACGCTTGTGCGCGAGTTCTGCGGAGCGAGGCAGATGACTGCGGTCTCTTCCACTCCGTCGGCACGCATCTGGCGGACCACGTCAGCGATGTACGGGCTCCAGTTTCTCATCGCAACATAGACCGGAACAGGCTCACCCGAGGCAGAGAATTCCGCAGCCACCGCGCGACCCTGCTCCTGCGTGATCTCAGTCAGCGGACTATGGCCTATGAGCGCATAGCGGTGCTGAATCTCTTCGACGACCGCCTGCGGAAGCGGACGGCCACCCGTCACGTTGCGCAAGTATTCCGGGATCTGCTCGACGGTTTCGGGGGTGCCGTGAGCGAGCAGCAAAACGGCCTGATTAGCCATTGGCCTTCTCCAGGCGGAACTCCTTGACTGTCTTTACGACAGCCTGAACATTCTCGACCGGCGTGCCGGGAACGATGCCGTGACCGAGGTTGAAGATGTGTCCGGGGCGTCCGTTGGCGGCGCGCAAGATCTCTTTCACGCGAAGCTCCAAAACCTCAGCCGGCGCAAAGAGTGTAATGGGGTCGAGATTGCCTTGGACTGCGCGTCCGTGGCCGACGGCTCGCCAGCCCTCATCGAGCGGTTGCCGCCAGTCGAGGCCAATCACATCGGCTCCGGTCGCAGCCATCTGCGCGAGCAGTCCCGCGGTCTCGACGCCAAAGTAAATCACCGGCACGCCCATCTGCTGGACTGCGCGGATCAAGCGCTTCGATGCCTCGAATGCGTAATCGTTGTAATCGGCCAAGCCGAGCGAGCCCACCCAACTGTCAAAGATCTGAATCACGTCGGCCCCGGCCTGAACCTGAAGGTGACAGAACTCCTCGAGCACCTTCACGAGCTTGTCGAGCAGCAGCCGCCACGACAGACTGTCGCCGTACATCATTTTTTTGGTGTGGATGTAATTGCGCGAACCGCCGCCCTCGATCATGTAGCTGGCCAGCGTGTACGGTGCGCCACAGAAGCCGATGATGCCGAGCCGGTCGCGGAAGTGGGCGGCGACTCTCTCGATGGCGCGGGCCACATATGCCAGATCGTCGGCGCGGTCGGTGCGCAGGGCGCGCACATCTTCGGCAGTGCGGACAGGACGATGAACGACGGGCCCCTCGCCGGCTTGAAATTCAAAGTCCAGCCCCATCGGTTCCAACGGCAATAGCAGGTCGGCAAAGATGATAGCGGCATCGACACCCAGTTTCTCGGCTGCGGTGATGGTGACCTCAGAAGCCAGCTCAGGCTGCCTGCAGATCTCGACCAGCGTATGGTGCTTGCGGACCTCGCGGTACTCCTGCATGTAGCGGCCGGCCTGGCGCAGAAACCATACCGGCGTGCGGTCGACAGGGCGGCGCAGGCAGGCGCGGAT
Source organism: uncultured Occallatibacter sp. (assembly GCA_964525655.1). Classification (GTDB taxonomy): domain Bacteria; phylum Acidobacteriota; class Terriglobia; order Terriglobales; family Acidobacteriaceae; genus Telmatobacter. Next base: position 20,743 of record CAZGHZ010000040.1, on the reverse strand, counting down.
AAAACGGCTGCCGTCGAGAATCGTGTCGGGACGGTCATCGGCGGCGCGGATTGGTTCGATGGGTATCATACAAGGATGATTTTACCGGGCGGGATTGAACCTGCTAGAGTGTTCGCCAGAATCCAAGCTTCAGATAAGGAGTGCTCAAATGCATCACACCGCGATGAGTGGCGCCACGGATTGCCGCGCCAAGGGCTTCTTCCGCTTCCTGACACCCCTTCTGCTTGCCTGCTGCGCGATGGCCCCAGTCGGCACGGCAGTCGCGGACACGGCGAAACCGCCCTCCGCGCCCTCGGCCGGCAAGGCGCTGGTCTGCCTCTACCGCGTTTACCGGTTTACGGGCTCCGCCTCCCATGACGCTCTCTACGTCAACGAAGTCTTGCTGGGCACTCTGCTCAATGGCGAATACATGTGCACGGAGGTGGCGCCGGGCACGGTGGTCATCTCGGGGTTGCCCAAAATGTACTACGGAGGCGTGACCCAATCTGTCGGTGCTGCGCTGGCCGAGGCAAGAAAAAGGGAGAATGAGCGAGCTCGTTTTGACACCGAGGCCAACAAGAGCTACTACCTGAAATGGACAGCGGAGGCCATGGCCACCGGCATTAAATTGACGCCTGTGGATGCGGCGACCGGAGCCAAGGAGATGAGCAAGCTGCATCCCTCCAAGCCGCCGGAGCCGCCTGACGAGAAGAAGTGAAGCCGTAGCGTCAACAGGGCAGTCCTAAAGCCTCCTTCACTCAAAAAAAAACGGCCCCCGTGATTAGCGGGGGCCAAGTTGCCTTGGTTCTCTCCAACTGCGAGAGCTTGATTGGCGGCCTACGGCGGGGGAGCCGCGGGTAGCGGGAGGGAGCCTCGGGGGAGGGGCTGCGGCTTTAAGGCCGCTCCGCACCGGTCGAGGAAGCCATGTCGTGGGGGGACGAGGCTTCCCGGGCCGCCAAACTGTTTTCCATCAACCGGATATGCACGCTGCTGGCCTTAACTTTCTGGGTCTCCTCCTCACTCACGGCGGGAGCATTGCCGAGAGCCACGGTGTGCAACCGATAGACGGGAATCTGATGTTCTGTGACGAGATAGCGCTTGACCGCTTCGGCCAGTCGCCCAGAGCTCTGGATGCCAGCCGTGCTGGCCAGAGGAGAGTGCCCCTCGATCTCCAGAATGTATCCCTGGCGGCCGGTCAGGTTGGCCGCGAATTCGTCCAGTTGTTTGCGGGCAGCAGACGATAGGATGGGCTGACCGCCATGAAACCTCACTTCGACATCATTGGCCTGTTTGTACTCATCAAGCCCTGAGACGGTGGTATTCAACTGATCCACATGCGTCGACGCGCCCTGCGCGGTGGAACTGGCCTTCTGCGCCTGGCTTCCGGCCAGAGTCGCTGTCTGGTTGGCTGCATCGGCAGCTGACTGTGCCTGACGAATGCCCGCCTGCGCCCTGCCATCCACATCCTGAATGTCGCGCGCGTTCTTTGCATTGACCTCATCCAACTCGTTCAGCTGACTCCTGAGGGGGTCCACCCGGTTGTTGACCCACTTCTTGCGCGCAAATGGGTTGACCCGGCCCCAGAAACCCTCCTTCGCCGGTGCGGCGAAGGAGGAAGGCATCTGGGAGGTCATAGGGGAGGGCTGCTGTTGAACAGCGGCAGACGGAGTGCTCGGCGAGTCTGTCGTGGACCGCGGTTGCCCTTGTTGCGCGAAAGCGGGAGTTGCAATTGCAGATGCCAGCAGAACAAGAGCAAGCCGGCAAGGGAACAAGATGCGATGCGGTATGACCGAATTCATCATCGTGGATACCCCTCAGGTTCTTTCTCCGCAATCCTTCCGCGGGTTGAGCTGTTCTGTCTGCTCGCTCATAGATATAGCAATGGACGAGCCAAACCCATCGGAACTCAAGGAAATTGAGAATATGCTTTGATTTGTTTAGTTTAGAGATGAGACGTAGTGGTTGATAACGATCGCCGAAGGGGCATTTCGGAAGGGTAGATATGTAATTATTGCTGGAAGCTGTACTTTCTACCCGGTAAATCCGGCGCTCTCCTATTTCGTCTCGACGTGCAGGATGCGGATTTCAGGGTAGGCGCCGTCCCAATCGGGCTTGACCGAATCAAAGATCAGTCGGAAGTCTTCCTGGGCTCCAGGTTTGAGCGGGGCCGCGGAGACCGGTTCCAGATCGATATATGGTTCGCGCATGCGGATCAGCTTCAGCGGCAGGGTCTCGTTCTGCGCCACCTCGTGGGCAAAATCGCGGAAGAGCACCTGCACCGTAATCGCAGCGACGGTGCGCGTTCCCTGGTTGGCGATATGTCCATCCAGATAAGTCACCTTGCCTCCCGCCAGGTTGCTGGATTCGCTCATGGCCAGGTTGGTGATCGAGAGGCTACCCGCATAGGAATCCAAAGGCGCCGAGATGGGTGTGATCGCGGATTTCCCCCGGCCGCTACCGCGCTCCAGAATCAGAAAAGCGCCGGCGGCAACCAACAGGACGACCGCGGCAGCCACAATGGCCGGCAGCAAGTTGCGCTCTTCGTTCTCTCGGGGACGGACAAGTTGAGGTCCAGTGCTCACGAGCGGATTTTACACCTGTTGGCCAAAGAGTTTCCCTGAAATTTGGCCAGCAGCAAACACAATGGACCTCGCGCTATAATTGCTCGGCACTCAACAATGGAGCGCCTCGGCGATCTTTGCCGGGCAGGAGGGCAAAATGGCAGACGACGATTTTGAAGATCAGCGGGAAAACAAGCCATCCTACACATTTATTGGTACTTCTCCGGGCGACGAACTGCTCGAAGTTGCCCGCATCCATCGCCGGGAAGTCAAGCAAATGATGGAGAATGCCGCCATGGCAGAGGCCGAGGGCCGCGAGCAAGAGGCCAGGCTGCTGAGGGATATTGCAAAGGACCGGCAGGATCGAGCAGAGGAGTTCGAACGGGCGGCCAGAGGCGAGACCAAAGACCCGGTCGTGACTGAGATCCTCTCTGATCAGGAAGAAACCATCAAGAATTATGTTCCACACTCGTCGGAATATGCTCCGAAACTGTCCGACGCGGAGAAGGATGCTCTCGCAAACCTGGCAGAACTCACCGAACCGCCCCCGTCAAGCCCCTTTGCTCGGGCGTTCGGCTGGCTATCGCGCAAGAAGTAAAGTTCCGCTGCCTCGACTAGCCCCTCCAGCTTCGACCTCATCGAGTGCATACTATTTCCGTTACCGCTCGAACTATCCGGCTCTTTCCCATATTTCAAGAAGGGTGAACGAGTTGCAGTCCTTTGCCGATAGGCGGGACATCGCAACTGTCCTTCAATTTTTCCTTTCTATTTGCCAACTTTCAATGAGGCCGAGCGTCGAACATTTCAACATGAGAACCGATCGCACCCGGGATCCGTAATAGTTGGTGCCCAGGTAAAGAAAGGCAGGCTCGAAATGCAGCGCACTTCCCCTAACGCATTAGTTTCACGGCAGGCCTCCGCCGTCGCCATCGAGTTTCCCCGCGCCAACCAAGACTGGGCTTACCAGGCCTTCACGGTCGCCGCGATCCTGCTGGTACTGGCAAGCCTCTGGGTCTTTTGAGATCTGAGGCTCCCTGGCGTAATCCAAGAGCAATTAAGCGAAGGCTATGCGGTCCGCATCGCTCGAAAGACCGCCACGAGGTGCCATCCCACGGTGGCAAAAATCAGGACGATGAATGCCGGCGGCGCAATTGCCGGTATCCGATTCGAACTCTCCCTGATACCCGCCAGAATGAACCATTGAAGGCAAAGGAAGAGGCCGACTATTTCGGCTTTGATGCAGGCGAGCATCTGCCGGGTCAGCGCCTGGATGCGTTCACGGCTCTCGGCCGTCAACTTGACCGCGGATCGAATGCCGGTGGGCAACAGGGAGATCACGGTGATGAGCAAATAGAGTCCCGCGGCGACCACCGGCAGCAAGACCAGCGACGAGGGCGGACCCCATCCATTGGCGTTGCCCGCCGCATCGAAGTGGATCGGGATGCGCGCCGGCAGCGGCTGCGGCCCGTTGAACGCCTCATAGGTGATCCAGGCCATCGCCGCCAGGCAGGCCAGGCTGAGCGTCTCAAGCACTTTGCGCATGGATTCCTTTCAGGACGACCTTTTCGAGACGATGCACTGTGACTCGAAACGCTACAAGCCGCGTGCTCGATGCGTGGTGTGTCTTCGCCTCAATTGTATCGAAAAGAAGACAGCAGTCCGGCAATCTCGGTCTTGGTGCAGTCACCGGCTAGCGGTAACACACCAAGAATGCCGCCCATTCGAGCGAGGCTTTTTCAATCTCCCATAGGTGTCTATAATTTCTACGGTCCCTGGCTTTTGGCGAGGTGCACAATGGAACTCCGCAAGGTACATTTTTGCATTCTTTTCAGTGCGTTGCTGGCATGCGGTGGAATTCTCCCATCGCAGCAATCAATCGCCAATACACCGGATGGACAGCGGTTACCGATCGGAGTGTGGGAGTCCGAACAACCGGATGGAAGCGTAATTGGCATCGATCTTTCGTCGGTACCAGCGCGTGTGCCGGACGCAGTCTACCCCGAAGGAACACCGAATCCACTGGGTCCTCGCCTACAGGTTGGCGTCTTCCAGAGGCAGCATAAGAAAATCGCTTGCGGCGACGAGAACTTCTTTGTAACCGGTTGGACCGGTCCGGGGTCTGAAGATGGTTCTACAGTCTATGCAAATCGGAGACTCGAAGTCCATTATCACGACCGTTTGAACGGTTCAGAAATTCACATTGAACTTGTCCTCGACCCGATCAAGGATGTGTGGACGGGGAATATTCATCGCAACGGATTTGATCAGCGGGCCACCCTACACCGGACCTCAGCTCTGCCAGACCCAGTGCATGGAGGATGCTTTCTTGAGGGTCCCAGACTTCCTCAGTCTTGAGGCGGTCCCGAGTGGTTTGTCGGCCACTCTTACCCAACCTGACTTGAACGGCGCTGAGTACGCGTAGTCGTCCGTCCGGAAACCGCAACACTGCCGCAGTTTCACTCACCCAAAACGAGCCCGCTTGACCGTCTGGCGGAAGTCTTCGCCGTTCATCTCGACACGGACGCACATCTCAGCCAGACGGGACCTCATGCGGTCGCCGATGCGGTCGCCGAGAGTATCCTCGTTCCTGGCGGGCTGCGTGCCGTTCTTGTCGACCTTGAAGCCGGCGCCCGCGGGCTGGTCGGGGTAGTTGGTGGTGATGATGGTGGTCTGCTTGTCGTTGTAGCGCGTATTCAGGATGAGTGCAACGGTGTCCCATACCCATTCATTGGGCTTCTGCGCGCCCAGGTCGTCGAGCACCAGCACCTCGGCGGAAAAGACCGGCTTGAGCAGCTCAAGTTCCGTGGTTTGAACCTGCGCGTTATAGCTGTTCTGGATGCTCTTGAGCAGCTCGCGATAGTCGCAGAAGAGGCCCCGGACTCCTCGCTCCTGCACCAGCCGCTGGAGCACGCCGACGGCCAGGTGAGTCTTGCCAAGGCCTGCCGTTCCCACAAACAGAAGACCATTGCCCACGGTGTTGGCCGGGTAGGCCTCGACGAACTTGCGAGCGATCAGGTGCGCCTTGGCCAGCGAGGCGTTGGCTCCCCGAAAAGCTGTCTCATAGGTATCCAAGGAACAATGGCGATAGCGCTCCGGGATATGGGCGGCAGCCAGGCGGCGCTCCTCGCGCTCCATCTCCTGGCACTCGCAGGGACGCGAGACCCATTGGCCCTGGCTGTTGACCACCCGCACCAGCCCCACCCCATCGCAGATTGCGCATGCGCTCATCTCTCCAAGGGTAGCGTACTCGCCAGTTGGCGACGGCGGTGCATCCCCAGTCTCCCATTGTGGAAAAGCTCGCGGGGCACGTCTCCACAAGGCCGCGAAGATTCAAGGGTGCATTCCCTACAATTGAGACAATGCGGGACCGAGCGTTTCAGCCCGCGAAGAGAGGTTGACTTCCCGTGTATCGAATCAGTTTGCATATAGCTTTTGCATCTCTTGCTTTCTCCGGTCTGCTGTCAGCGACAGATCTCACGGCACAAGCGCCCGCCCCAACGCCTGAGACCAAGGCAGTGCCCGCTCCAGCGGCGGCGCCGGTCTCTGTCTGGCAGAGGCAGTTCGACGAGCGATTGCTTACGGATTTCGGATGGCTCGTGAGGTACAAGGAGGCTGATGTGGCACTGGCTCCGCCCGCCGCAGACGAGGATCGCGTGGTCTTCATGGGCGATTCCATCACCGAGGGCTGGCACTTTGAGGCGGCCTTCAAAGGCAAGCCCTACATCAATCGCGGCATCAGCGGCCAGACCACTCCGCAAATGCTGGTGCGCTTCCGCCAGGATGTGATCGACCTCAAGCCGAAGGCGGTGGTGATTCTCGCCGGCATCAACGACATCGCCGCCAACACGGGACCGATGACGCTAGAGCAGACTGAGGGCAACCTCGCTTCGATGGCCGAGCTGGCCACGGCCAACCACATTCGCGTCGTGATGTGCTCGGTGCTGCCGGCCTATGATTTTCCATGGCATCCGGGGATGACGCCTGCGCCAAAGGTTGTGGCATTGAATGAGTGGATCAAGACCTACGCCGCGGAGCGGGGCCACGTCTTCGTCGACTACTACACGGCCATGAAGGACGAGCGGGGCGGACTGCCGCCAACTCTCAGCAATGACGGAGTCCATCCGCTCCCGGCCGGCTACGCAATCATGGCGCCGCTTGTCGAGGCAGGCATAGGAACGGCGTTGAAAAGCAGGGACTAGGGAATGGGGACCAGGGAACAGTCACGATGTGAACTCAGCCGCGCCTGACAAGATGATGGTCGGAATCTCATCGGCAGCTTTCTTTTGGTTCAAAGCGAATGTCTGCACGACCGATAGCCGTTGTCCGCAAGCGAGAAAACAAAAGGTCAGAAGAAAGGAATACTTGCGCTTGACTGCCTTTCGAGTTTCACCGAGGATCGAGCTTTAGCTGCGATTATACAATCGACCTCGATTAATTCACCACTTCTCAAACGCGACATTAACTCCGCTGTAGACCGAGTGCCTGCAAAACCGCTCATCGTCGCGCTTCGGGTAGTCGTTGCGGAAGTGCGCGCCGCGGCTCTCGGCACGGGCCAGCGCCGAAGACAGAATGGACTGGGCAACACGGCTCATCGCCAGCGCCTCGGTCAGGCGTCGGCTGCTCCTGCCATCTCCGGCCAACTCGGCCAGAGCGGCCGCACAGGCCTCCTGCTCGGCAAATCCCCGCTTTAACGTGGACTCCTCGCGCAGCAACCCGGCGTAGACCCACATCGCCGCTTGCAGACGCGCGACGATCTCCTCCAATCGTGATCTCTCCTCGGGAGTCATTGGCTCAGGACAGGCCGGAGACACGCCGCTAAACTGTCCTTTCGTCAGTCCGTCATCCAGCATCGCTTGCGCCGCGCGAGCGCCGAAGACCAGCCCTTCGAGCAGCGAGTTGGAGGCCAGCCGGTTCGCGCCGTGAACTCCGGTGCAGGCCGCCTCGCCCGCCGCATACAGGCCCGGCAAAGTGGTGCGTCCAAAGAGATCGGTTTTGATTCCGCCCATCAGATAATGCGCTGCCGGTCGCACGGGGATGAGGTCGCGGTCGAGAGCAAGGCCGTGCTTCGCCAGAAAAGCGCTGATGCCGGGGAATCGCTTGTGCAGGTCGATATCTTTTACGTGCCGCATGTCGAGATTCACGACCCGTGACTCGCCCGGCGCAGAACCCATCCCCTCGCGCGTAATCGCCCGCGCCACCACATCCCGCGGAGCCAGTTCGAGTAGCGGATGATAGCGCTCCATGAAGCGCTCGCCGCGATCGTTCAGCAGAATCGCTCCTTCGCCTCTCAGCGCTTCAGAGAGCAAGAAGCGCGGCGCGCCAACCAGAGAAAGCGCCGTGGGGTGGAATTGGTAGAACTCCATGTCGGCCAGGTCCGCGCCCGCCTCGGCGGCCAGCGCAATGCCATCGCCGGTTGCCACAGCGGGGTTCGTCGTGTCGGAGTAAACCTGACCCGCGCCGCCGGCTGCCACCAATACGGCCCGCGCACCAACACGCTCCCTGTCCCGATGCAGGTCGCGCTCGGGGCGCCGGTCGCAGTAGAGCAGATCGGCCCCAACAACGCGTCCATCGGCCACAACCAGGCCGGTAATTGTCGTCCACTCGGCAAAGCGGATGCGCTTGTGCACGCGCGCAAAGGCGGCCAGCGAGCGGCTGATCTCGGCTCCCGTGGCGTCTCCGTTGGCATGCAGAATGCGCGGCAGCGAATGCGCTCCTTCGCGTGTCCGCTGCAGCTCGCCACCCTCTTCGTCAAAGGCCGCGCCCCACTCGATCAGCTCCGCCACGCGCACCGGCCCCTCGGCCACCAGCACCTCGGCCGCGGGACGATGGACCAGCCCATCGCCGGCATTCAGCGTATCTTCGAGGTGCAAAGCCACGTCGGCGTCGCCCTCCATCGCAACCGCAATTCCGCCCTGCGCGTAGTGGGTGTTCGACTCGGCCACCGACTCTTTGGTGACCACCAGAACCTCGCCGTGGCGCGCCAGTTCCACTGCGGCGCGCAGCCCGGCTACTCCCGCTCCCATCACCAGAAAATCCACCCGCGACGACCCTGCCATAAGGGTCTAGGCTATCACCGCAGGCCCGCAGTTCAGGATGGGGGCACAACGGCATTGACGCGTCTTGAAAAAGCAGAGCAGATTCGCGTGCTGAAGGTTGAATCGACCACTGACGCGGACGCGCGCTCGGTCTGAAGGTCTCGGTGGAGAAAGCGGCTGCGAGTTGCCAGGGGTGCGCGATGGACCAATCCAAGGACCAAGACCCGTCCGTCGGGACTCCGGCCGAGAATCGCAACGATTTGATGGTGCTTGGCAAGAGCGCGGCGAGGATAGGGTATTCGCCGCTCCTTCGTCCGCGAGCTATTGTTTCTGTGGTTTGGGCTTGTCGATCAGTTTGACCGGGTAATAGGCGTTGCGGGCGTACTGGCGGGCCATGCGGTTGGTATTGAAGAAGGAGCCGTTGATCGAAACCGTGCTGCGCATCAGGCGGGCCCATTGTTCCGGCGCAGCCAGGAACAGCGGAACCACGGCGGCTTCGAGCTTGTGGTAAAGCGAGTTGGCTTCCTCGGAGTCGTTTGCGCCGTCTTCGATGGCCCAGCCGGTGAAGCCTTCAATACAGCCTTCAATCCACCAGCCATCGAGGATCGATAAGCTGGGAACGCCGTTCAGAGCGGCCTTCATGCCGCTGGTGCCGGAGGCCTCGTAGGGGCGGCGGGGAGTATTCACCCATACATCGACGCCCGCCGTGAGCAGCGCGCCCAGGCTCCAGTCGTAGTTTTCAAGATAGACGATGCGCAGATGTTCGTTCGACAGCTTCGCGGCATCTTCGACTACCTGCTGGATGAGCGCCTTTCCTGGCTCGTCCTGAGGATGGGCCTTGCCGGCATAGAGAATCTGCAAACCGCCGGCCACTTCAGCGATCTCCGCCAGTCGCTTGGGATCGGTAAAGAGCAGCGTGGCGCGCTTATAGGTGGCCACGCGCCGGGCAAAGCCGAGAGTCAGGGCCTTGGGATTGAGCGCCAGGCCGGTGCGCGAGGCCACTTCGGCGAGCAAGGCCTCCTTGCAAAGTGCGTGAGCGGCAAGAATCGACTGATCGGAGAGGTCGATGGCGTTGCGCAGATAAAGGGTGTCGCGCCGCCACGAGGGCAACTGCTCGTCGAAGATCTTCTGGAAGGGCTCGGAGACCCAAGTGGGCGCGTGAACGCCGTTGGTGATCGACTCGATCTGAAACTCCGGGAACATCTCGCGGGAGACCTTGGCATGTTGCATGGCCACGCCGTTGGCATAGCGCGAAAAGCGCAGCGCGAGCAGCGTCATGTTCAGCATTCCGTCGCGAAAGCAGCCGAGCCTCTCGAGGCGCGCGGTGCGGTCGCCGCCCAGAATGCGAATGGCCTGCTCGGTGGAGAAGCGGTCGTGGCCGGCGGGTACGGGAGTGTGGGTGGTGAAGACGCACCGCTTCCGCACCTGCTCCATATCGGTTTCGGTAGCCGCGCCCAGCGGTCCGCCGCCCAATTGGCGCTCAAGCAACGCCAGCGTCAGCAGCGCCGCGTGGCCTTCGTTCATGTGGTAAACATTGACTCGATGGCCTAACGCATGAACCATGCGCGCGCCGCCCATGCCGAGAACGATCTCCTGTTGCAAGCGGTAGTTGGTGTCGCCGCCATAGAGGTGGTCGGTGAGGCCGCGATCCCAGCCCGAGTTCTCGTCCAGATCCGTATCCAGCAGGTAGATGGGCACCACATGGCCGTAGCGGCCCACCAGGTCGTAACGCCAACAGCGAATCGTCACGACGCGATCTTCGATTGAAACCGTAACCCGAGCCTTCTCCTCGGTGCAGAAGTCGGACGGATTCCACGGCTGGATATCCTCCCTCTGCATACCGGCTGCGTCAAGATGCTGCTGGAAGTAGCCCTTGCGATGAACCAGCGAGAAGGCCACCAGAGGCACGCCCAGGTCGGCGGTGGAGCGCAGCGTGTCCCCGGCAAGAACGCCCAGGCCGCCGGAGTAGGTGGGCATGCCGGGGTCGATCGCAATCTCCATCGAGAAGTATGCGACAAGGCCGGAAGCGGGAAAGGTTTCGTAGGAAAATGGCTTGGATGAAGTCGGTTGCATCGTTGCTGGTGTCCCCACTGCGACCCTGAATTAGAAGGGAAGCTCTGGAAATAGGAATCCCCGGATGCTGAACGGGCTATAGCCATCCCTCCCGATCTTCATCGTGTCAGGGGTCCATACGATTCTAGCAAGGAACGCTGCCGAGGAACCTGTTTCATCTTCGATCACTTCCGTTCGTCGGTTCAGCGTTGTTCAAGATCGGTGGGATTGAATTCGCGCCGCGCGCCGTGGCGAATGTGAAGGATATCGACAGGTTTCTCATCACTGAGCACCCGGTAAATCACCCGGTAGACATGGGGCTTGCGGCCGTAGAGCAAATGCCTTAGTAGGGGGTTCTCCGGCGTTACCGGACAGCGGTTTGGCAGCTTTTGGAGGGTCAGGTTGGAAAGCGTCCGTGTTTATGGACAGCAATCCAGTTCTCGAACAGCCGGCAATCCGACCTTGGCCAGAAAGAAGGTAAGCCGCCAACGCAGTTAAACCGGAAGATGACTTCTCAATAAATGCAATCGTTGGAGCCTCTTGCAATCTCCAAGGAACTTTGCAAGTGGCTCGTTGGTTACGCACTCTCCTCCACGCGAGCAGAAGCATAGAATACCGACGTGCCGTCAATCTTAAATACCGAGCGGGAGGAAGAGAGATACTCTCCAGGCGATGCCGTTATAGACACATTGGTCGGATTCCTCATCCTGATCCCGGTCATTCCCCTGGCCCTCGCTCTTGGAGGCTTCAGCTTCATCGAGCCCTGGCTAATTCCGATTCCGCTGCTCGCGTTCGCAGGAGGAATCGCACGAGGAAACACCGTTGGTAGCATTTGGCTGAGAGCAGCCATTTTGAATCTTGTCTTGCTCCTGTACCTCGTTTCCAGAGGCGATGTTCGTGAGATGGCAGTTGGTGCAATGCTGACGGTAATCCCGAGCATAGGCGGTATCGCCCTTAGACAGCTCTTTCGTCGAAGTCTATCGAAAGTTCAGGGCGAGTAACCGGCAAACCGAAAGCTGCGCCACCGCCCATCTGCCGCGCTTTACTCCAGCCGGTGAGCGCCGCCCGAGGCGTGACAAATGTGAATCTGGGGTTGAATGCCGGTTTTTTCGGCGTAGCGGCTGGCCAAAGCTTCGGCGAAGACCTGAGCCTCGCTCTGCTCGACCAGATTGATGGTGCAGCCGCCAAAGCCGCCGCCGGTAAGGCGCGCGCCAATCAGGCCGGGGAGATCTTGCGCGATGGCAACCATGGTGTCGGCCTCGACGCAACTGCCCTCGAAGTCCTGGCTGTAACTGCGGTGCGCCTCGGCCATGAGGCGGCCCAGTTCGGCCATGTCGCCCGTGGCCAGTGCCTCGGCGGCGGCAACGGTGTGCAGGTTTTCACTGATAACGTGACGGGCGCGCAGGAGCGACTTGGGCGCCATCTCGTGGCCCCATTTGTCGAGATCTTCAAGAGTGGCATCGCGGAGAAAAGGCACTCCCGGCCGATGGCTGGCGATGATGGCGCAGGCGGCCTCGGACTCGGCGCGGCGGGTCTTATAGTCGCCGCCGGCGATGGAGTGCTTGACCATGGTGTTGGCAATAATGAGAGCGACACTGGCGGGGATCGGGGCCAGTTTGAAGCTGAGATCCCGGCAATCGAGCAGCAGGGCGTGGTTCTCTTTGCCGTTAGCCGAGATGAATTGGTCCATGATTCCGCAACTGGCGCCGACAAACTCGTTCTCAGCGCGCTGGCAGAGGCGTGCAAGCACCGGGCCTGAAACACTTGCGCCGGTGAGCGATAGAACAGCCAGCGCCGTCGCCACTTCGAGCGCGGCGGAACTGGAGAGCCCCGACCCCAGCGGCACATCGCCCCACAAGCTCAGGCTGAAGGGGGGGATCGGGTGGCCCTCTGCCAGCAGGATTGAAACCACTCCGAGCGGGTAATCGCTCCAGTGCTTGCCGGCGTGGGACGGCAGAGCCGCCGTCTCAAAGCTCTTCTCTTCGCGGAAGTTCTCGGAGAAGATGACGATTTTGCCGTCGGTGCGTGTCGAGATGGCTGCCAGGGTAGCAAAGTCGATGGCCACGGGCATGACAAATCCCTCGGCGTAGTCGGTATGCTCGCCGATCAGGTTGACGCGGCCCGGTGCGGCGAAGATCGCCGGATCGGCGTGGTAGCGAGCGCGGTGCATGGAACGGAGTAGGGCTGGATCATGCATGGATATAACTCTCTTGCTCAGCAAATAGTGAACAGTTGGCGCGCCAACCGATGCGGGCCAAACGCTTTCGACCCAAAACGGGGGTTATCTTGCCCTTGAAGTCGGGCAGTGAGTCTCAAGAACAGATTCCTATCCTCCATGATAACGTTTTCTTTTGCTCCGGCAATGGCGATTACTCCGTTTACCAAACTTCTTTTACATAACGTCGGCGCAGGCCGCGGTCAATCGCTCCCAGATCGCGTCGAGCCAAGCCTCATGCTCGGGCTTCATCAGCACCGAGCGAAGGCAGGTCACTGATCCAGTGTTGCCGGTTGCGCTGCCCTCCGGCTCAAACCAGTGGAGCGGCAACTGCGCGAGCGCTAGATGCAGGTCACGAGCGGCGCAGGCATCAAACACACTCTGGGCCAGTTCAGAGGAGCGCTCGGGCGTCTCGCCCTTCAGCTTCCAAACGACGATGTCGAGTTCCGGCGCTCCGGCTGCGAGCGACTGGAAGCACCCGGCCCGATCGGCGCGAAGCCGCCGGTCGAGCTCCAGCGCAGCCGCCCGGCCGCGAGCCAGGCCACGGGCGAAGTCGCCGCCCGGCTTGAGCGGCAAGAGCCGCTGCGTGGCCCATAAGGCTACCGCAACCGCTCCGGCCCGCGAACACTCCAGGCTGATCTCACCCAAGTGCAACTGCTTTGAAGTGAAGTAGGTATAGGGAGAATCGTGCTTGTAGAAGCGGCCTACCTCAGGCGAGCGAAAGAGCACGCAGCCGCAGCCATAAGGCTGAAGGCCGTGCTTGTGAGGATCGACGACGATGGAGTCGGCCTGGCTGATCGCCGCATAGGCAAGGCGCGCCGGTTCGTCCAACTCGTTCAAAATCAGACGGAAATAACCCCCGTAGGCCCCATCGACATGCACGCGGAAGCCGTAGTGGTCGCGCAGCGCCAGGATCTGGTCCAGCGGGTCCGCTGCGCCCAATGCTGTCGTACCCAGCGTTGCCACCACCGTGCCCACATCGCCCTTGCGCAGTTCGGCCTCGAGAGCCTCCATGCTCAAGCGGGCGCGGCTGTCGGAAGCAACAGCAGTAAAGCACAGCTTTAGAACGGCGGAGATGCGGCTATGAGTGTAGTGCGCCTGGTTGGAGCCGACGATGCGCTTGCCGGGGGCAAGCTGCCCGGCGACCCACAGGGCCTCAAGGTTGGCCATAGTTCCGCTGGAAGTGAGGTGGCCCAGAGACTCCGTCCAGCCAAAAAGGCCGGCGATCTCGCGGACGGCCTCGATCTCCATCTCCGAGCTGGCCCGGCCGCCGTCGCGGGCGTGGTTGTTCGGGTTGATCTTCATGGCCAGCGCATAGGCAGCCCGCGCCACCGGATGTGGCGGCTTGAGCATCTGCCCGGCATAGAGGGGGTGGAAGTAGGGGTAGTTGTCGCCGAGGCGGTGCGCTACACCGGCCAGAATCCGCTCGATTGCCGCCGGATCGGCTGCCGATTCCGGGGCCAAATCAAAGGGGGGTAAAGCCGCGAATTGGTCTTCGAGCAATTGTGTAGCGCGGGAAAGCAGTTCAGGAACCGGATCCTTCGGCATGGCGACCTATTACCGTATCACAGTGGATAGCCCCATTATAAAACTAAACGGATCAGAGATTTCCGGAAGCAGGAAAAGCATAAAGATATGAAAAGCAGCGATTTCCCCGCCGGAATCACTCGAAGGATGCTACACTATCAGCAGCGTTAGAGCCGAACCGGGCGTGAGCAGTACTCGCCCAACCAAGCAAGATTCTGCCAGTGGTCGCTCCGATTCATCCAGCGCAATTCAATTTAGGAAACACGATCAAAATGGAACAAGGTACTGTGAAGTGGTTCAATGACGCGAAGGGTTTCGGTTTTATTTCGCGCCAGAACGGCGAAGATGTGTTTGTGCACTACTCGGCTATCAACTCAAGCGGATTCAAGAGCTTGCAGGAAGGTCAGGCGGTGCAGTTCAACGTGGTGAAGGGACCCAAGGGCTGGCAGGCTGCCGACGTGCAGCCGCTCTAAACCCTTAGGCCGGATTCCGGCAGAATCTAGCAGACACTCATGAGGGCAGGGAGCAATCCCCGCCCTCATTTGCTTGTGGAGCACTTTCGGGGTTTTGACCTTCCCGTTCGTTGCCGTGCTTTCGGGCGAATTCTTAATGACGTCGGAGACCGTCTAGCGTGGTTGCATCTCGACATGCTCCTCGCAACTTTTACTAGTATCTCTGTTCAGCATTCGCGGTTTAGCCGGCTACCTAGGTAAAAACCGCCTTGATCTGCCCGCGTCTCTCAGCCTAGATTTTCATAGATTTACGGAAGATAAATGAGTGGAAATTGACTACCATGGCGTTAGCTTCTTGAGGTATATTGGCTCGTAGCCGCGATAACGAGATCGTAATCAAGGCTGCAAGGTGAATGGCAAGGAGATCGTCATGGCAAGCTTCTGCGCGAAGTGCGGTACAGCGTTGTCTCCGGACAACCAATTCTGCCCGGCATGTGGTGCAGCTTCGGCTGCTGGCGCTTCTGTTGCTGGTTTCGCTCAACCAATCGCTCCCCCTGCCAAGTCCGGCGGCAGCGCGCTCAAGATCATCCTGATCGTCGTCGCTATCTTCGTTGGGCTGGGCATTCTGGCAGTTGGCACCGTCGGGTACGGAATCTGGCATGTCGCGCACAATCTGCGCGTAAGCGGCAGCGGGGACAAGCTGACCATGAGCACGCCCAATGGCACGGTCAACTTCAACGCCGAGCAGACATTCAGCGCATCCGAACTGGGCACGGAACTCTATCCCGGAGCACAGTCAATCAAGGGGGGCATGAAGATGAGCATGCCTACCGGTTCAGTGGTGACCGGCATGTTCCTGACGACCGATTCGAAGGAACAGGTGGTCGACTTTTACAAGAACAAGTTTGGCGGCGATGCATCCGTCATGGATATGTCAGATGCTGCGATTCTGACGCTCAAGAAGGGCGAGCAGGAGTCGGTCATGGTGACTGTCTCCTCGAAGGCGTCGGAGAATGACGGGAAGACGAAGATCGCTATCGTACATACGAAGAACAACAAGCCCTCTTAGCATCTTCTGAAAGATCCGCCAGGTGGGTGCGGATTCATTGGAGAATTGCCTCGTTGAAGGCTTGAAGTCTGTTGCAAGCGAGTGTAGGGCCATGGATTCAGGGACGACCGTCACTCAGATCGGGAAGTACCAGATCCTGGGCGTTTTAGGCGTCGGGGGCATGGGTGTCGTCTATCGTGGGCTCGACAAGTCGATGGGCCGGGAAGTGGCGATCAAGACGCTCACCGAGGCAACCGAGGAGCTGCGTCAGCGCTTCCTGCTCGAAGCCCGATCGGGCGTCCTGAATCACCCCAATATCGTCACGGTTTACGACTTCGGCGAACAGGACGGCAACCCCTATATTGTCATGGAATTCGTCAAGGGCGATTCTCTGGAGAATCTGCTCCGCAGCGGACGCACGTTCACGCTGATCGAGAAGCTGGAGATCGTTCGCCAGGTCTGTCTAGGTCTCGGCTATGCGCATCAGCATGGAGTGGTGCACCGGGATATCAAACCGGCCAACGTGATGGTGCAGCCGGATGGAAGCATCAAAATCGTCGACTTTGGCGTTGCCCGGCTGGAGAGCCAATCGGGCCACACGCAGACGGGCATGGTCATCGGGACCTTCCACTATATCTCTCCGGAGCGGTTGCTTGGTAAGCCCGCCGACGGCAGGGTCGACATCTGGTCCGCGGGCGTCATTCTCTACCAACTGCTGACCGGACGCCTGCCCTTTCCCGGCGACGACCCCGCCACTCTGCACCGGGTCATCCGCGAACCGCATGAGCCGGTATCGAAGATTCGCTCGGATTATCCGCCAGCACTGGATCATTTGATCGACCGCGCGCTTGCCAAGGATCCCCTCGACCGCTACGAGACGGGGGAAGAGATGGCTGCGGATATCGAGGCGGTCAACGACGATCTCAAGCGCGAACACGTCGATGAGGCGCTGGGCAATGTAAAGCAACTGATCGAACGGGAACAGTGGACCAATGTCCGGCCGGTTCTGCTCGACTTGCAGCGCCTCAACCCTCAGAACACTGAAGTGAAGAAGTTGCTCCGTGAGGTGCAGGAGAAGATCTCGCGCCAGCAGAAGACGATGCAGTTGCAGCAACTGCTGGGAGAAGCCGAGGAGGCCGTTCTCTCGCAGCGCTATAAGGATGCGCTTGAGTTTTACAATCAGGCCGCGGCCATCGACAGGGGAAATACCGAGCTCACCCAGAAGATCGAACATGTTCGCGGATTGAAGGAGAAGGCCGAAAAGGTCGCTTCGCTGCTGGAACAATCGAGGGAAGCGCGCAGGCGCAGCGACTTCGCCGCGGCGGGCGAGCTGATCGAAAAGGCGCTTCAGCTCGATGAGCGCAATACGGATCTTCGCAATGAGCGCGCGAGGATCGTCCAGGAGTCGGAGCGCGCATCGAGGGAGCGCGCGCGCCGCGAGTACAGCGAGGCCGCGCGAGGCCAGCTTGCCGCAAGGCAGTACACAGAAGCGATCAAGAATCTGCGCTCGGCGCTTGAGATCGACCCTACCGACGGCGAGACACAGCAGCTCTACCAAAGCGCAATTGAGCGTCAGGAGGAACAGCGCCGGCGCAAGATCATCGAGCAGATCGTTGCCGAGATCTCGGAATGCATCACAGCCCAGGAATACGAGCGCGCTCGCACGCTGATCCAACGCACGCTGGAGCGCCTGCCTGGAGAGGCCGTGCTGTTGCGGTTAAAGGCCGAGGCGGAAACGAAGCAGCGCGAATCAGCGGCAAAGAAGGTGGTCGAGCAAACATCCTTGCGAGTGTACGATCTGCTTCCCACCGATCCTCAACAGGCTTTAGCCGTTGTTCGTGAGGCGCTCGAACAAATGCCAGGGGATCCCAGGCTGATTGTTCTTGAGGAGAAGGTTGCCGAACAAGTTCAAAAGGCGACCACCGGGGAGCGGAAGGCTCAGTTTCTGAAGCGGGCGCAGGAAGCCATCGATGCAAAACAGTTCGACCAGGCCGTGCAGATTCTGGAATCCGCGTCGATCGAGTATGCCGATGTTCCAGAGATTGGTTCACTACTGACGTATGCCAGGGAGCAGAAGCGGAGGATTGAAGTCAGTCAGGCTGTTGCAAATGCAACCCGAGAGGCTCAATCTCTAATCGGCGCCAGCAGCTTTGAAGCCGCCATCGCATTACTGCAGCGGGCTGCCGCAGAGACCGGGGATGCGTCGATCGAGCAACTATTGCGCCAGGCGACCGCGAGTCTTACCGAGTTGAACCGGCGCGTCGACGCGCTTGTGAGCCGCGCACAGGCCATGGGCGAGAGCAATATCGAACAGGCCCTGCAACTGTTGTCGAGCCAGCCAGAGCAGATTCAGCGGCATCCGCGCGTGCGGGAGGCGCGCGCCAAGCTGGACGCCGGCAACGAGCGCGAGCGGCAGATTGGCGAGGCGATCCGCGGTGCAGATGAAGCACTCACGAGCCGGGATCTGCGCAGCGGCCTCATTGGACTCGAAGCGGCACAGCGCACCTGTGGCGACTCCCCGCGCATTGCCACGGCCATCGCCGAATACAAGGCCGGGCGGGCAACAATTGCCAACGAACTGCTGACCACGGCGATCGAGTCGGCCACACAAGCGATCCAGCAGGGCGACCGGCCCCGCGCAGTCGAGACCCTCAACCGAGTTGCCGATGCCGCCGAGTTTGCCAACTCCGAATTGCAGTCCAGCCTGAAACGCGTGGCCAAAGAAGCAGGAACAGCGGTACCTAAACCGCAGGCCCCGGTCAAGGCCGCCGTTGAGCCGGCGAAAGCCAAGTCAAGTTCTTCTCATGCGCTTTTGATTGCGATCATCGTTCTACTCTTGCTTGGAGGCGCGGGATATTGGTACTGGTCCCATCGCCCCGCGCCAGCCCCGGTGCTGGGAGTGCTTGAACTCAACGCCACGCCCTATGCCGAAGTGGTGGGCGTCACGTCGGAGAAAGGAACCGCAATTGCACTGCCTGCCGGAGATCATTGGACTCCGATGCGCCTCGACCAGATTCCGGCGGGAAGATACAGTGTGAACTTCAAGGGCTCCGATGGTACCACCCAAAAGCAGCAGTGCGAGGTAACTCAGCCCGAGCAGGTTTGCAGCATCGAATTGAAGCCGATCGACGACCATGCTATCGACGAGATCATTGGAGGCGCCAAATGATTCTGAGACGAGCTGGTCGCATTGTTTGCCTTCTTATTGCCGGAGCGCTGCCGCTGGGAGTGAATGCTGAAGAGAAGCCGAAGCAAGAGTCGAAGGATCTGGCTGAAAAAGCGAAGAACGAAGGCAACGACCGCGCCCAGCAGGTGCGGGATTATTGCGCGGCAGCGCAGCTAGACCCAAAAGACAAGAAGCTCGGTGAAACCTGCAATAGTAATCGCTCGGGTCTGATGCAGGACGATACAGCCTGGCTGGCAAGCGCCATTGCGGCTTACAAGGGTCACGATCTGGACAGGGCGGAATCCCAGGCCAGGCTGGTTACGAGTTATGACCCCAAGCTATCAGGCCAGGCAGCGTTCTTGCTCAACAGAATCAAGAATGAGAAGCTTCAGATCCAGGTGCAGGCAGCCTGGACCAGAGGAGACTTCCAGGCCGTCAACACGCTGGCACAGAGCATTACCGACTCCGATATCCGCTCCGCTGCGAATCAATATGTCAACAACGTCGGTGTTTATAAGAGTTATATCGATCAGGCCCAGAAGATAGAAAGCAGCAATCCGCAAGAAGCCATCAGGCAATTGACCCTGGCAAAAAATCTGAACCCCAACGGGCCTAACGATCCCGCTGGTAAGATCGCGGATCTCGAAAAAGTCATGCAGGCAAAGAGCGCTCCGGCCGCTCCGGCTCCCAAGCCTGGGGCCGATTCGAGCGCGGAGATCGCCAAGAAGGTGAGCAGGGCGCTCGACGATGCGCGGAATCACGAGAAGCAGGGACAATTGCAAGATGCGCTGAACGCTTACGCATTGGTGCTGAAACTTCAGCCAGGCAATCAGGACGCCCAGAGCAATACTGCGAGAATCAACCAGTTGATTAAGAACGATCCAACGGCTGCCCGGAATGAACTGATAGCGGCAATCAGGTACTTCTACCATTCGCAATTCGACGATGCGCAGCGGGCGCTGATGACTTATCTTGAAGCCCCCCAGACGGCTACGAATCCAGGCGTGGCCGATTTTTACCTGGGAGCAACACTGATCGAAAGGTCGATGCTGCAGACTCCGCGAGGGCAGTGGCAGGGGCCCTCCCAGGACGCGTTGTCGGCATTCGAGGAGGCCCGAAAAGCCAATTACAGTCCCGTGCGATCTTATGTATCTCCCGCTTTGTTGAAGATCTGGGATTCGACCTCCCAGTAGCCTGTAATCGAGCCGGTAGTTTTCAAAAGAATGGATTGGCGCGAAGTTACTTGTAGCGCATTCAATCGATCGGCGTCTCCCAAAAAGGTCTTGCCTTCAAGGCGAGAGATCGATAAACGAGGGGCAGGCGGGAGTGCGCAGCCAGCTTGTCCGGGCCTCTGCCTTCGACAAGCTCCATCACCAACGCGAACTGATTCTGGAATTGTCTTGCCTCCCATTCGCACGGTCGCGGGTCAGGCGTAGATTTAGCTATTGGGCCGAGCGCCACAAGTGTACTCTATTTACGTTGGGAATAGCCGTGGATTCTTATCTGTGGCATCGACTGCGGGGAGGTATGTGGAAATGCCGAATCAGGTTTGCATGGGTGCAACGATGATGTGCAGTTTCGGAATGGCTCCCAGTTCGCTGGTTGTCCTGCCCACCAATAGAGTTTTCACCAGCGAAGTCCCCGACGCGAACATCATGGATCACATACCGATGACGAATATTATGCCGTTCGGGATGTGCATGTCGCC
>CAZGHZ010000039.1:0-38012 GCA_964525655.1 uncultured Occallatibacter sp. | reverse complement strand
GCGATGCCAAAGGGGGCAAAGCTGTGCCAGTCGTGGCCCCAGTTGGCAGGATGAACGTAGTGCGACCCCAAAACCAGCACAAACAGTACCACCGAGACTTTGATGGTGACGATGGCCGCATTGAATCTGGCGCTCTCTTTGATGCCCACTACGAGAATCCAGGTAATGATCAGCGCAATAATGAAGGCCGGCAGATTGAAGCCGATCTCGACCCCGAACAGCCGCGGCGCGGCGAGCAGCGCATCCGCTGCGGAAGCCATCTGCGCTGTTGGGTGGGCCAGCAGGCTCGTCACTGCATTCAGAAATCCCGGCGAGCCGGGGGTAAGCTCAGGGTGCGCCGTGGCAACCATTTCTCGCGCCACGCTGTTGGTAGCCTGCGCCATCGCAGTCCAATGATCGTAGCTGAGCCAAAGTGGAAACTTGATGCCGAACATCTTCAGAAACTCAATGAAGTAGTTCGACCAGCCGGAACTCACGGTGCTGGCGCCCATTGCATATTCAAGTGTCAGATCCCATCCGATGATCCACGCAAAGAGCTCGCCCAGCGTGGCGTAGGCATAGGTATATGCCGAGCCTGCTAGAGGAATCATCGCCGCGAACTCGGCATAGCAGAGCCCTGCAAATGTGCACCCGATGCCGCACAGCACAAACGAGAGCATCAGACTCGGCCCTGCCCTGTGCGCGCCCAATCCCGCCATCACAAAGATGCCCGCGCCGATCACCGCGCCCACTCCCAGCGCCGTCAGCGATACGGGCCCCAGAGCGCGCTCCAGATGCTGCTCGCCCTCTTCCTGGGCCTCGGTGACGATCAGGCTGAGAGGTTTCCTCTTGAAGAGATTCGCCATTCGAATGGGCTACTCCTTATGCTTGCGGGCCCGCTGAAGTTTTCCTGGACCAGAAGAGAAAGACGGGAATGCCGAGCAGAACCAGCACCAAGCCCGGCCATGTGTACTGGGGCTTATATCGCAATAATACGATACAAATCCACGCAGCCAGTGCGATGTAGAGCGCGGGCAGCACCGGATAACCTAGCGCCTTGTATGGCCGCGGCGCGTCCGGTTTCGTAAACCGCAGCACGAAGAGCCCCACGATGGTGAGAATGTAAAACACCAGCACCGCAAAGATGATGTAGTCGAGCAACTGGCCATAGGAGCCCGAGATGCACAGCAGCGTCGCCCAGCAGGCCTGCACCAGCAACCCCGCCGCCGGTGTCTTGTAGCGCGGGTGCAGCTTGCCTACGGTCTTGAAGAACAGACCATCCTGGCTCATCGCGTAGTAGACCCGCGCCCCGGCCAGCGACATGCCGTTGGCGCAGCCGAAGGTCGAGATCAGAATCGCTGCGGCCATGAGGTATGCGCCGCCCGAGTGGAAGATTTGCTCCAGTACAGCGGTCGCCACACGATCTTCCGTCGCGTGTTGGATTCCCCGCGACATCACCGTCGCGCCGGTCGCATCGCCGTGCATCGGCAACACCAGCAGATAGCCCAGCGAAACCAGGAAGTAAACCGTCAGCACAAACCCCGTACCGAGGACCAGCGACAACGGGATGGTGCGCCGGGGGTTCTTCACCTCGCCGGCGGTGAAGGTGACGTTGTTCCAGGCATCGGCGGAAAAAAGCGATCCCACCTGCACCACGGCGAGAATCACGAACATATTTACCAGCACAATCGGCCCGCCGACACCCACCTCGACCGGATGCAGCGAACTCCAGCCTGCATTCCGCCAGAACTCGCCCCAGCCGACACCAAAGTTGGCCGCACATGCAGTGGCGTTGTGTCCCACCGTGAAGGCCAGCAGTATCAACCCGGCCAGGCTTAAAGCCTTCGCCGTGGTGAAGATGTTCTGGATCAGCGCGCCGAGCTTCACACCAAAGATGTTCACGATGGCCAGAAAGACGACGACAACGATGGCCGTCAGGTTCGCCGTGCTGACGCCGATGTCCATATTGCCCAGCACCATTGGACCGACGCGAAGCGGTGGCACATGCGCGATATGCCACAGCCAGTGCGTCGTCGAGATTGCAGGAAAGAAGACGCCGAGAAACTTGCCGAAAGCTACTGCGACGGCGGCGATTGTGCCCGTCTGGATCACCAGAAAGAGCGTCCAGCCATAGAGAAAGCCCCACAGCGGCCCCAGCGACTCGCGCAGATAGACGTACTGCCCTCCTGCCTTGGGCATCATCGCCGCCAGTTCGCCGTAGCTGAGCGCGGCCGTCATCGTCAGAATGGCTGTCAGCACCCATGCGCCCAGAAAGAGCGCCGGCGAGTTGGTGCCGCGCGCGATGTCCGCATCGACAATAAATACCCCCGATCCGATCATCGACCCAACGACGATTGCAGTCGCACTGAAGAGACCAAGGCTCTGCACTAACCGGGTGGCGTTGGCCGGGTTATTGTCCAAATCGCGCTCCCCCACGGCAGTCTCCTTGTTTGAGATGAGGTTGCGGTTCATCACTGGAAGAAGCATACTATGCGCAGTTCAGCCCGACTTTGTCGAGTAGGTCATAGTAGCTCAGCAAATGACCGAGCCGAGGGTCATCCTAAGGTATGAAAAAGTTTCTGTTTGGAACGATGCTTCTCTTCTGTCTCGCGGTACCTTATGCGGCGCAGGCGCAGGTTGTGGTGGTAGTACATCCCCACCATCACCACCACCATCACCATCATTACCAGCACCCTAACCAGTAATCGGCTTAGAACGAAATCCAATGAGGTTCAAGCCGCAGCCTGAACTCTGTTGCCCAGCCCCCTCGACCGCCTTTCGGGTGCCCCACCCTCGCCGCGTATTTGTTCTTGCGGCCAGGGTGGGATGCCACAAACCCCCACCATCCATCTCTAATCCAGTTCCGCCATCCACCGCCGAAACTCGCCCGCTGGGTTCTCGTGGCGGAAGATCGCCCCTGCTGCAGCCACAACCGAGGCTCCGGCAGCCAGCGCCTCGGCTGCCGTGGCCTGCTTAATGCCCCCAATCGCAACCAGCACCGGCCCAGCGCCAGCCTCCTTGCGCAGCCGCCGAACCCCCTCCATCCCGATCAGCGGCAAACTCGTCTGCTTGGTGCGCGTCGCAAAGACCGGTCCAATCGAAAAGTAATCCGCTGCGGTCGCAAGAATCCCAGGAACCATCCCGGCAGCCCCGCCGCCAAAGGTGCCGATAATGCGATCCGGCCCAAGCAATGCCCGAGCCTCACCCGGCGTCAAGTCGCCGACGTCAACATGCACACCGTCAAAACCTATCAGTTCAACAAGATCAACTCTGTCATCTAGAATTAACTTCACCCTTCCAGCAGTCATTGCGGCGCGCAGGATCTCCGCGTCCGCGACCAATTCAGCATCTGAGCCGCTTTTGTTGCGGTACTCGAGACACGTCGCGCCGGCATCTGTAAGCTCGCCGCCAAGCCGTCGCAGAAACTGCCCCCGATCAGCGGTCGGAATGAAAGAAGAATCAAGGATGGGATAGATCTTTGGAAATGTGAAGGACATGGAATAAGGATAGATCACGAAGGAACAGGGATTAGGGAATAGATGCCAGGGAAGAGACCACCCCGTCCGCCAAGTCATCCATGGCTCTTTCTATTCCCTATCCGCTGTTCACTGCCCCGGCATCTCATCCGCCGAAGGCCCGTAAGCTCCCGGAATCGGCTTGTCGAGCAGTCGCAGGTAGACGCCCAGCTGTGCACGGTGGTGGATGAGGTGGTCCATCACCCAGTCGCGGAAGACCCGGTACTTCGAGTCGTCGATCCAGGCTTGGCCGCCGGCAACGAACTTCCAGTTCTCATCCCATTTTGCCGGAGCGAACTCAGTAAACGCCGTCTTGGCCTCGGCGACCTCTTTGTCGTAACGCTCCAAAAGTGCCGCGGTCGATGCGGGGATGTAGGCCTCGAACTTGTGGTCCGCTGGGAACTCCAGCTTGTCGGTCGTGAAGGTCGTCTTCGCCCAATCTCCGCAGGTTTCCGCGAGGTGTCCGGCTAACCGGCCAAGGCTCATTGATTTGGGGTGGGGTTTAAAAGTGAAATCGACGTCGGCCGGGATCGCCTCAAGCATTTTGCGGGTCTTGGCGGTCTCGCGGTCGTACTCGGCAATCAGTTCTCTCTGAAAGTCCATTTGAGCAACCTCCTGCGTTGCGAAACCAGCATACAACAGCTTTACCCAAAAAGCGAAGAAAAAGCGATAAATATTTCAGCCGCCCTGAAATTCCGCCTCTACCGGAAACGCGTCGACACGAAGGCCGACGAGAAGGACTCCTGCCAGCCCACACCCGGTGGTGCTGGCGTGGTTTGGGGCGGCACATCCACCGGCAGCCGCCTTGCGGGCGGCTCCGGGTCGGTGATTTGCAGATAGTTGCCGTGCTCGAATTTCCAGTCGTCGGGAATCTCAAAGGGCGCCTGGAAGTTCGTGGGGAAGGGCAAGGTGGGACCGGCATGGCCCAGCGCGGCGTGCCACCACGGATGTCCCGCCGCGATAATCCCGGCGAAGAAGTTGCCCAGTGGAAAGGCCGCCGACAGTACCTCATCTTCCTTCGACGCTAGGACAGAAATTGCCTCGACGTTTCCGGCCGCGGCCTGGAATTCCGTGTTCAGGCAGTCGTCGTCGATAGCCGGAGCCATCAGCATCACGCGGCGCACCGGCAGGCTCAGATGCGAGATCGTCGCCAGCACCACGCGGGCTCCCAGACTATGCGAGGCAAATGAGATGCTAGCTGCCCCCTGGAAGTTGGCATCGATGAACTCAGCCGCCAGGCCACCCGCTTCGTCGGCGATCTTCGGCTCGTCAGGATAGTCGAGTCCATGAGCCCACACCGAGTCGCCCGGCCACAGCAGACCCAAGAAAATGGAGCCCGGCTGTGGAAGCTGCAGCAGCCTGCCCCAATTCGACAAGTGGGCAATCCCGTCGGCGCGATTCACGTTGAAGCCGTGCGCTGCTATCAGCACATGCCGGCCCTGAATCGATTCATGCAGGTCACTCAGGTTCAGACCTGTGTAGTCAGCGATAGTCGTACCTTGGTTGACGCTCACTGAGGCCGCCAGGCCTCCGCCGACCGGCTGAAGACGCAGATCGAGGAATACAGTCATAGGCACCTACTTTTTAATTGCCTGCATGGTATTCACAGCCGTCGAGAGCGCACTGGAGATGTCCTTGGCGATGGGCGCCAGTGGTGTGGCGAGCAGGCCGATTAGCAACGAGAGGAACATGTCGGGCTTCCACCAGAACACCTTCAATGAGCCCGCCAGATCCAGTCCTCCGGCCGAGCCTGCCAGACTCAAGCCCCCGGCAAAGGCCAGAGCCACCGCGAGCAGAGCGGCGAGCCCTCGGGTCGAGTTGCGATAGACCTGATCGGCATGTTGGTAGGCCTCATCGAGCATCGCCGTCACAATCAGGTCGAAGCGCGAGTAGGCGTCGCTCTGTGGCTGAGTGAGCGCCGTTGAGGAGGCGATGCTCCGCGCAACTTCACTGAGCAGAGCTGGATCGACATTGGTGGCCGCCGCCAGCGCCGGTGCATTGCCCGCGCTCAGATGCAGCTTGATGAGCGACTTGGCAATCGACTTCTGGCTGTTGAGGTCGGTGCCGTTGACCCAATTGGCAAGCAGCGAGTCGAGAACATTCGACTGAGGCAGCGCATTCAGCGGCGGATGAGCGCCGGGTTCGCTCGGCGTTAGGCTCGAAATCGTCGTGCGAATCCGGCCAAATCCCATGTGATTGATCCCAGGAAAAACCGGCTTGATGGCCTCCAGCAGTCCGAAGGCCGCCGTGCCCAACCCGCCGATTGCAGTGATAGCTTGTGGAAGATTCGCGAGGATCATGCGTCACATCCCCTTTCTTCCGGTTACTTTACAGACGAAGGGTGTGGCAGTAAAGAGGAATCTTTCCACAAGGCGTGCCGAGAGATCGTGCACAAGATCGTGTGGGGCCGATGCGCGCGCGTTTCACGGCGGGAGCAAGTATTCTGCGATTTTTGGAGAGATGAAACAAAGTGTGCCAACCCAGGCGCATGGTAGAATCCGCGCTGTGCCGGGCGCGCCCAGAGCGCGATTTCACGGCACCTGGAGGTCTTTGTGCGCATGATCATGCTGGTTCAATGCCCCATTGAACCGTTTAACACTTTGGTCCGGAACGGCACGGTGGGAGAGAAGATGCGCCAGATTCTCGACGCCACCAAACCCGAGTCCGCCTACTTCACAGAACGGGATGGCCACCGCGGCGCCATCTTTGTTGTGAACGTTGATGGCGCTTCCGATGTTGCCAGACTTGCTGAACCCTGGTTCCTTCAATTCAATGCAGAAGTCGAATTCCGCATTGCCATGACGCCCGAAGAGCTCGGCCGCGCGGACCTCGCAGCGCAGGGAAAGAAGTGGGCCTAAGCCAATAACCCCGAAAGAATACCGATGCTTATCGGTAAATCATGAACGGAATGTAGCGCCGGTCTCCTGACCGGCAGTACTGGCGGCGTCCACGCCGCCAGAAACCTCTGTGGGTCTGGAGACCCACAGAACAGCCGACCTGGAGGTCGGCACTACCCATTTACGGGCTGGGCTCTATGACGAATTCAACGGAAAGGAGGCCCGCAGCGATGGTCTTTGCCAAACGGCTGCGCGAGGGAGTCATTCGAGGGGAGATCACGTGCACTGTCCGCATCTGGACTGCCGCTCACGTCAAAGAGGGCGGCCGTTACGCGATGGGCGACGGCGCAATCGAGATCGAGTCCATCACGCCGATCGGCTTCCCCGACATCACGCCGGAGCTGGCCCACGAATCAGGCTTCTCCGGCGTCCTCGACTTGCTCAAAGTGGCAAAACACGGCAAGGGCGACAAGATCTATCTCATCCGCTTTCACTACATCCCTCCGCGCGCCAAGCGTAAAGTTCCGCCAAAGAAGTTGAAGAAGGCCGAATAGGCTCTTATCGAGAGGACCACGGCGGAGGCAGCCGGTGTTAACCTGTCGCCTCGCGGCTCAGTAGTTCGCTGGCGAAGCTGATGCAGAGACGGGTGTGTGTGGCTTTGGCGAAGCGCTCCAGGGTTCGAGTCGATGGGAGGACCTTGCCGCTTTCGAGGCGGGCGACAACGGCTTGTGTCGTCCCCATGGCCTCGGCGACCTGCTCCTGGGTCATATCCGCGTCCGCGCGCGCCTTGATCATGGCCGAGGCGAGGGCGAATTCGGCCTCCAGCGCGTCATAGGCCGCAAGGTATTTGGGGTCCTTCTTCCACTGCTTGAAGGATTCTTCGACGGGGATGAATCTGGACTTCATTTGACCTCGTCGAGCGCAGCCTTCGTCTCCTCATCGAGGAATCCGACAGACTATGGCATAGAGCAAGTATACCATTTTTGCAATGTTTGGGATGAAGGGAACGTCAGGTCTCAAGAGCGAGAGCTGAGTGATCTGTAGTCCCCGGTCCCCAAATGCGAGGGACCGGGGGCACCCTCAGTTGAACAATCTGCCCCCCTGAGATCGTGGCCACCCGCCTACGCTGGGTGGAGGAGGATGCCATTCTTACTCTCGATGCCCAAATGCAAACCGTTACTTACAAATGTGCGAATGGAAATTGCGGACAAGAGACGTACAATCGGAAGAAGTGCCAAGAGCTTGCCGAAGCGCACAAAGCCTTCGTTCGTAAACATGGTTGGATAGAAGTGTCGGCATGTCCTCTTCCAACAGCCACTGCCAAGGAATAGGACTTCCATCAGGTTGCTTCGTGCTCATCAGAATCGCCTTGAGTCCAGTAATCTCCTGCTCAAGGGCGGTAATCTGCTCGCCCACTTCCAGCACCATTTTTTTGTCTGTCATGATGGCTGCAATTATACGGCGGCTATGCGCGGGGGTATGGAGTAATTCTTACAGACACGAGCAATATTATCGTCGCCGAAATATCCCCAATCGCTTGCACCTGGCCATTTTTTCATTCGTTGCAGCGGTTTACGCAACTCATCTTCGTAGACAGGTTCGTCTCCGCGCTCTTTAAGCAATTTATGAACCTTTAAGTTTTCATACGCAACGAAATCCGCAGCCTCAAAGGGTCTTTGACGCTTGCAAATCTTAGGGTCCGGATACTTATCCCTCTTAGAGAGAAAAATGGGATCTACCCTCGCGTCGGGATATTCCTTGTCCCGCCGCTTTCGCAGATCGCTTTGATCTGTATCGCCTTTCTCAAATAACCAGACAAAATCATCGCGAGAAATCCCTCGCGATTTTCCCCATTTGAATACGTGACCGGCAACTGAGAAGCATCCCATAGTGTACGGGCGCACATGCTCGCTGAGTTGGAAGTGCGCATCATGCGCGTTGTATGCTTCCATATAAACGGCATCGCTGGCTGTGTATTCGATGTAGGTTTCGACGATCCACATAAGATTATTAAGAAACCGTTTTCGTTTAGGCTGATCTTGCTTCCAGCCTTCATATTCCCCGCAAGAATGTGCAAAGTCTTTCATGTGGAGTTCGTTCACCTTATAACTATCCAGGCATGCGCTCCATTCCCGATCAAACTCTAGCCACTTCTCGGGGGTTGAGACCATTGCAGTTGGAGCAACTGCCAATTCAAAAGGGCCGCCTGCGGCGTCAACGTAAGAAGCCATGACGGCCATATATCCTCGCTTCCAATGTCCCAAGCGAACGGCCACTAAAATCGCCGGGGGCCGGGTGCCCCGGGTCTCGACTTTGAAACCAAGGGGAGCAGGCTTCAAGCTATCGGCAGCTCGTCCCCCGGCATGGGAGGGTTATCCGGAATGAGGTCGAGGTAGGAACTCAGCCCCTTGCTCGCGCCCTCGGATTGCGCCCTGCGCCGGAAGAACTCAGCGGCGGTCTCCACCGCGCCAATCTTCTGCGCCAGCGCGGAGGTCACCCAAACATCCAGGGAGACGCCATCTTCACGCGCCAACTCCTCTGCGCGTTTCACGAGAGAATTCGGCAGATCGAATACACGCGTCATGCTTCCCTCCCTTTCCGCCTGAGCCGCTCAAGCAATTCCGCCGGCGACAAGACCTCAATCCCAAAGCGTTCGGTTGCCCGCTCGAAGTCTCTTCCATTATGCGTCACAATTGCCTCGGCCTGCCCGTTAATCGCCGCTTCGAGCACCATTTCGTCGTCGGCGTCGCGCAACTGAGGCCGCCAGACGAATCGAATTTCCACCGGAGAGATACACAGCGCCAGTTCGGCAAGAAAGCCGTCCACAAATTGCGCCGGAAGACCATGTTCTTCCCGCTTGAGCACTGCCTCATATTCCAGAAAGAGCGCGGGGCTCGCCACAAGCGCTACCCGGCTCGCGCCAATCTCCCTGAGCAGCGCCGCACTGGCACCCTGCCGGGAGCGCAGTCCTGCAACGAGGGCCGACGTATCCATCACAATACGCATTCTTGCAACCGAGCCTCCATTCTACGTGAAATCTCTTCTGCGTATTCGCTTCTTATTCGCCTTTCAGTTATAATGCACCCATGGACTTTCAGTTGGTCACTAGCTACACGCCGCGGGGAGATCAGCCGCGGGCCATCGACGAGCTGATGAAAGGCCTCGCCGCCGGCGAAAAGCACCAGGTGCTGCTCGGCGTCACCGGCTCGGGCAAGACTTTTACCATGGCCAAGATCATCGAGCAGTCGAACCGGCCGGCGCTGATCCTGGCGCACAATAAGACTCTCGCCGCGCAGCTCTATCACGAGTTCAAGCAGTTCTTCCCCGGCAATGCCGTTGAATACTTCGTCAGCTACTACGACTACTACCAGCCCGAGGCGTATATTCCCGCCGGCGACTTGTATATCGAAAAGGAAGCGACGATCAACGAGGAGTTGGACAAGCTGCGGCTCTCGGCTACTCGTTCGCTCTTTGAAAGGCGGGATGCGATCATCGTCAGCTCGGTGAGTTGCATTTATGGCCTGGGCTCGCCGGAGGCCTACTACGGGATGTTGCTGCTGCTCGAGAAGGGCCAGCGCATCAGCCGCAAGGACATTACGCGGCGACTGGTCGAGATTCTCTACGAGCGCAACGATGCGGATTTTAGGCGCGGGACATTCAGAGTGCGCGGCGACATTATCGAGGTCTATCCGACCTACGACGAATCGGCCTATCGCATCGAGCTCTTCGGCGACGAGATTGAGAGCCTCAGCCAAATCGACCCACTCTTCGGCACCGTGAAGCAGAAGTACGCGCGCCTGCCGATCTATCCCAAGAGCCACTATGTGGTGCAGCCGGAGCAAAAGTCGCAGGCGATCGACTCGATCGTGGGCGAGTTGAATGCGTGGATTCCTGAGCTTGAGGCGCAGGGGCGAATGGTCGAGGCGCAGAGAGTCAACCAGCGGACCAGATTCGATTTGGAGATGATCAAGTCGATGGGCTACTGCCACGGCATTGAGAACTACTCGCGACACTTCTCAGGCCGCCTGCCCGGCGAGGCTCCGCCGACGCTGCTCGATTATTTTCCGCGCGATTTTCTGCTCTTTGTGGACGAGAGCCACGCCACGATTCCGCAGGTGCATGGGATGTGGTTTGGCGACCGGAGCAGGAAGCAGAACCTGGTGGATTATGGATTCAGGCTGCCCTCGGCGATGGACAACCGGCCGCTGAAGTTTGAGGAGTTTGAGAACCGGATTCATCAGACGATATACGTTTCGGCGACGCCGGGGCCGTATGAGCTGACGCGCTCGGCCGGCGTAGTGGTGGAGCAGGTGATTCGGCCGACGGGGCTGGTCGATCCGGAGGTTGAGATTCGCCCGGTGAAGGGCCAGATCGACGATCTGCTGGGCGAGATTCGCGACCGGGCCCAGCGGGGCGAGCGGGTGCTGGTGACGACGCTGACCAAGCGCATAGCCGAGGATCTGGCGGGCTACTACACCGAGGTCGGCGTGCGCTGCCGTTATATGCACTCGGAGATCGAGACGCTGGAGCGCGTGAAGCTGCTGGCCGGGCTGCGCAAGGGCGAGTTTGATGTGCTGATTGGGATCAACCTGCTGCGGGAAGGTCTGGATCTGCCCGAGGTCTCGCTCGTGGCGATTCTGGATGCGGATAAGGAGGGCTTTCTGCGCTCGGCCGGATCGCTGATCCAGACGATGGGGCGGGCGGCACGGCACCTTGAGGGCAAGGCGATCCTCTACGCCGACAGAATGACCGACTCGATGAAGCGGGCGATCGGCGAGACCGACCGACGGCGGGCGGTACAGACGGCCTACAACGAAGAGCACGGCATCACGCCGCAATCGATCGTCAACACGATGGACATGGGGCTGGCGCAGATCATGAAGGCCGAATACGGCGATGTGGAGCTGGAGGAGGCCGCCGGACTGCCGGAGTTCGCCACGCAGATCGAGTTGGATACCTACATTGCCAAGCTCGAAGCCGAGATGCGCGAGGCGGCGAAAAAGTTTGAGTTTGAAAGAGCCGCAAAACTGCGCGACAGCATCAAAGAGCTGAGAGATAAGGAGTTCCTGTTTGGCTAGGAACGAATTCAACAGCCTGGTTCGAGAGTTTCCGCTGCAAGAGACAACTTCCGTTCTCCATCTGAAGTGTGAGCCTTATCACACCTCGACAGCTTATGATGGATGAGGAATTAGTTGGCCGGAAGCAATTTGAAGCTTACGGTCGTGTGCGAGAATCGTCCTTGATTTGATTGCGGAGTTTCGATGGCAGCTTTTGGCAGTTTTGCTTTAGTGATCGCGCTTGCTCTGGCCGCATACAATCTGCTGGCGGGAACGTTGGCGCTGAGGCTGATTGCAACCGGGCAACCGGCGCCCATCTCCCCTGAGCGGCTGGCTGATACGGCGCGTCGGGCTGGCATTGCGGTCTTCGTCGCCGTGACGGCGGCGGCTTTTGCGCTGATCTGGTCTGTCTTTACCAACGACTTCTCTATTACGTACATTCTGGAGCACTCGAACCGAGCGCTGCCCGGCGCGTACAAGTTTTCCGCGTTGTGGAGCGGCCAGGAGGGCTCTCTGCTGCTGTGGGCATGGCTGCTGGCTGCATACGGCTTTGTGCTGCGCCTTACGCACAAGAGAGATGTCAAGCTGTATGCCTATGCCGGAGCGATTCTGGCCGGTATTCAGGTCTTCTTTCTGCTGGTGCTCAACTTCGCCGCACCACCCTTTGCGTTGCTGCGAGGCACGCCGCCCGCCGACGGCAACGGACTCAATCCCCTGCTCCAGTATCCGGAGATGGTGATTCACCCACCGATGCTCTACCTGGGCTATGTCGGCTTCTCTGTGCCCTTTGCCTTTGCGCTGGGCGCGCTGATGATGCGCTATCCCGGCGAGAAGTGGATCAAGATCACCCGCATCTGGACGATGGTGACTTGGATGTTTTTGACCTGCGGCATCTTCCTCGGCATGCATTGGGCTTACGCTGTGCTGGGTTGGGGCGGCTATTGGGGATGGGACCCGGTCGAGAACGCGAGCTTTATGCCCTGGCTGACGGGAACCGCCTTTCTGCACTCCGTGATGATGCAGGAGAAGAAGGGCATGATGAAAAGCTGGAATGTGTGGCTGATCTTCACCACATTCCTGCTGACAATGCTGGGTACGCTGTTGACGCGCGCCGGGCTGGTCAGTTCGGTTCATGCCTTTGCGCAGTCGTCGATCGGCACATGGTTTGTGGTCTTCATGGGGGTCGTGCTGGCTGTCTGCATCTTCACCTACATCTTGCAGCGCAGCAACCTGAAGGGCGAGCACCAGATCGAATCGCTGGTAAGCCGCGAGTCGAGCTTCCTTTTTAACAATCTGGTGTTGTTGGCGGCCTGCTTCGTGATTCTCTGGGGAACGCTCTTTCCGATCCTCTCAGAGTACGTCGTCGGCAACAAGGTGACGGTGGGTGCGCCCTGGTATAACACGGTGGCCATTCCTATCGGGATCTTCCTTTTGTTTTTGACTGGCGTTGGCCCGCTGTTGCCGTGGCGGTCCACGTCGCTCAAGAGCGTCAAGCGCAACTTTATACTACCGGTGATCGCGCTGTGGGCCATGGTCATCGTCTGCCTCGCCGCAGGCGTGAAGCCGTGGAAGGACGGCGCATTCGATCAGGGCAACTTCTATGCGCTGGTGGCCTTTTCCATGTCGGCGGCGGTAGTGACCGCCATCGGTTCGGAGTTTCTGCGTGGGGCCGGAGTGATTGCAAGGCAGACCGGAAGGAACCTCTTCGCTTCAATGGTTCTGCTGGTTCGGCGCAACACACGGCGTTACGGCGGATACTTCATTCACATTGGCGTGGTGATTGTCGTGATCGGACTGGCGGGCTCGGCTTTCAACCGCAACGTAGAGAGTGAAATGGCGCTCCACGACAAGATCTCGATCGGTCCCTACATGCTGGAAAACGTGGGATTCACGCAGGACTCGAATCCAAACTACAACTCCGACTTTGCACGGCTGGATGTTTCGAGGGGCGGCAAATTCCAGTTCCAGATGACACCGGAGAAGCGGGTTTACCTCGCCAACGAGCAGCCGCAGACCATGGTGGCCATCCATTCGACTCTCCCGTGGGACTTGTATGTGGTGTACGAGGGCACAAACCCCGATACACAGCAGCCGATCATCAAGGCGTTTCTGAATCCTCTGGTGAGCTGGATCTGGGCCGGGGTGGCCCTCATCGCCTGCGGGACGCTGGTGGCGCTGGTACCGAGCCTCACTCCGGCCACCGCCGCGCTGCGGGTGCCCGTGGCGCGAACGGTTCCTGTTGAACCCGTGCTGGGGGGAGGCGACTGATGACGACTCCGTCGCGTTTTACCCTTTTGCTGAGATTCTTGCAGGCGGCCGCACTTGCCATAGCGGTCTGTTTCTCGCTTGGGGCAACAGATGCAAATTCGCGATTCGACAAACTGAACCACAAGTTGATGTGCACTTGTAGCTGCAACGAGGTGCTGGGAGAGTGCAACCACGTGAGCTGTCCAATGTCCGGTCCGGAGCAGGACGAGTTACGTGCGGATATCACAGCGGGGAGCAGCGACCAGGAGATTCTGGGCTCGTTCGCCGCCAAGTATGGCGCTACCGTCCTGGCCGCTCCCACCACCCATGGCTTCGACCTGGTGGCGTGGATAGCGCCTTTCGCGGTCTTCGCCGCTGCGCTGTTGGGAACGATTCTGCTGGTTCGCCGATGGAATGCTGCCATGCCTCCGGCCGAGGCGATGGCAACCGATCCGGACAGCGTGGCGCTGAGGGAGAGGATTCGCCGGGAGACCGACCCTGGCAGCGAAGGAGGTTATTGAGATATGACGCCAACCGAAGGTCTGATTGCCGGGGCACTGCTGCTGTTTGCGCTGTTCATCTACACCTTTTGGCCGGAGAATGTCTTCGCCAGCCAGCGCCAGAAGACGCGCCTGGACTATCTGCTGGAGCGCAAGGAGCAACTCTACGAAAATCTGCGCGACCTGAATTTCGAATACCGGGCCGGCAAGTATCCTGAAGAGGACTTCGCCGTGCAGCGGGCGCACCTTGAGAACGAAGCGGCGCAGTTGCTGGCCGAGATCGAGCTTTTGCAGCAGGTTTAAGAGCTTGCGAGGCCCCATAACAGACCGGAGGAGGGTTAGTGGTGTCCCACCCTAGATCACCCCAACGACGAAGACCTGTCGCTGGGGACCTCGAAGCCGCAAGGACAAGAGCGCGACGAGGGTGGGGCACCCAACTTTTCGCTGCAATTCAATAGAGGTTCCTGTTACGACAATGAGATCGACCAAGTTCGTCTTCCCTGCCATCGCCCTTAGCTTGCTTTGTTGGTGCGCAATGGCCAACGCTGCACAAATCAACGGCACTGTCACCGACAAGACAACGGGCAAGCCCGCGGCGGGCGACACCGTCGTGCTGGTCGACGTACAGGCCGGTATGAGCGAAGTAACTCACGCGACCACCGATGCGCGCGGACACTATTCGTTGGAGAAATCCGGCAGCGGGCCCGCTCTGGTGCGAGTGACCCACCAGGGTGCGCCCTACTTCATTGCCGCGCCCGAAGGAGGCGCGCCAGGCGACATTCCCGTGTATGACGTGGCCGAGCAAGTCACGGGAGTCAACCTCGAAGAGGACGTCACGGCCATAGTCGAAGCCTCGAATGGCCAGCTTCAGGTGATCGAGCGTTATCTGTTGCATAACTCCAGTTCGCCGCCTCGCACGCAGTGGAGTCCGCGCTCGTTTTCGATTGTGCTGCCCGCGGATGCCGTGGTGGGCGGGGCATCGGCGCAGCGGCCAAGCGGCTTGCCAACCTCGCTGAAGATGGATCCCGACGGACCCAAGGGACACTACGCCTTCAACTTTCCGATTCAGCCCGACGCGGGCGACAAGGGCACGCTCTTCCAGATCGAATACGAGTTGCCTTACGCCAGCGGCAAGTACACCTTTCATCCGCAAATCACGGCACCGGCAAGAACGGTATGGGTGGTATTGCCCAAGAGCATGACCTTTGCAGCGGGATCGGGATCGGTCTACCAGTCTTCGCCGCAGGACCCCAGCTTTCAAACCTTCCTGTCGAGGAATGCGCTTCCCGCTAGCTCGCTCGAGTTCACCATCTCGGGCACGGGCGCTCTGCCGCGCGAAGATCAAAGTGGCCAAGGCGGCCAACAAGCTGGCGGGCAGGGTGGCGGCAGTCAGGATACGAGCACCCCCGGTACAACGCCCGGCGGCGGCATCGGCCAACCCATTGACACACCCGATCCGCTGTCGAAGTACAAGGGCTGGATTCTGGGCGGCCTGGCGTTCCTGCTCGTCACTACAGCGGCCTTCCTGTTGCGAAGGTCCGCGACGACTGCGATTCTTGTTAGCGGCGCCGGAAGCGTGCAGACTCCCACTTCGGTGGTGAGTTCGCAAACGACTGCTCATGCGGCGTCGCAGCTCACGGGGAACGCTGCTCTGTTGAACGCCCTCAAGGAAGAACTGTTCACCCTGGAGAATGAGAAGATCACCGGCAAGGTCACGCCAGCGGAGTACGCGCAGGTGAAGGCGGCGCTAGAGACGGTGCTGAAGCGGGCGCTGAAGAGACAGTGAACAGTGACATTATGAAGACTCTCTTCCGGACCGTGCTTTATCTCGCGCTCATCGTCTGGCTGGGCGCGGAGATCTTCTTTCCCATCGTTGCCGCCATCACCTTCCAGACGCTCATTCCCGTTACCCACGCGGCTGGCGCGATTGTGGGCCAGTTGCTGCGCATTCTGCACGTCATGGGGCTAGTCTCGGGAATGGTGGCGCTGGCGCTGCTGGCTGTGGCACCTGTTTGGAATATTTACAAGCCGCGCGCCGTGCTTGCGCCCATGGGCCTGCTGATCGCGATGATCGGGCTTACACTCTATTCGCAATTCGGCATCATACCCGCGATGGAACAGGACCGCATCGCCGCCGGTGGGTCCATTAACGCCGTGGATGCGGCGAATCCAAGCCGCCTGGATTTTGAGAAGCTGCACCGCCGCAGCGTGAATGTGGAGGGAGCCATCCTGCTGCTCGGGCTGGCAGCAGTGGTGCTTGTCGCCAGAGCGGAGAGCACACGTCTTTGAAGGAGCGAGCCCATCACAGCCGTTCCTCTGCGACCCATGGTAGACTTCGCGGCGGAGATAGATTTGCATGTCGTCTGCTCGCGAAGTTGCAACCTCAGCCACCACCCAATTAAACTCGCGCTCTCAGATCGAGGAGCGCATACGCGAGGGACACATCTCTTGGACCGGACCGCTGTTGCTGGTAGCCGCGCGCTCCGTCTTTTGGCTGGCGCTGCAATCCCTGCTGGCGCTGGTGTTTCTCGTCTTGCACCGTCCGGCTCCTTTCCGGTCGGCCGGCCAGTGGTGGCCTGTCTACGCCAACCTCGGCGATCTTGGCTGCCTCCTCGGCATGAAGTATTTCACGCGCAAGGAAGGCATCCGTCTCCGCGACCTCATTGGCCCGATCCGCCTGCGCTGGGGACGCGACCTGTGGCTCGGGCTTGGGATTCTGGTTATCGCGTATCTGTGCGCCATGGCCGGAAGTTATGTTGCGCAGGTGCTGGTGTACGGCTCCCCGGCCAAGACCCCCGTGGCGTTCATCCTGCAACTTCACGCCCTACCCCTCTGGGCCACGGTATACAGCTTGACCGTGTGGTGGGTGATCCAATCGGCCATGGAAGAAATGACCTACCAGGGATATGTGCTGCCTCGGTTG
Organism: uncultured Occallatibacter sp.; assembly: GCA_964525655.1. Taxonomy (GTDB): domain Bacteria; phylum Acidobacteriota; class Terriglobia; order Terriglobales; family Acidobacteriaceae; genus Telmatobacter. The sequence continues at coordinate 20,954 of CAZGHZ010000039.1, read as the reverse complement.
GAGGCGCTCACCGGTCGAACCTGGATCGCCTTCTTGATCGTATTGTTCTGGTTCTCCGCGCAACACTGCATGTTGCCCTTCATTCCCGATTGGCGGTTCGTGGCCTATCGTTCTCTCATGATGGTGCCTCTCCTGCTGTTCTGTATGGCGGTTTATTTACACATTCGCCGCCTGTCGCCGCTTATTATTGCGCATTGGCCCATGGATCTTGGGATTGCGATCATGACCGGCACCAGTCTTGGGGCTGCTTGGACGACTGGCGTCCGCTGACGCCTGTTTCCCGCCCCCGAAGTCACTACCCCTTCATCCTGTATCATCGAAGAGGTCCTCCGGCGCGCTTCTCTTCCTTTCTGGACCACTCTGACCGGGACCATTGGGAAATCAATGAAGACTGGCATCATCGGCCTGCCGCAGGTGGGCAAGACATCGCTGTTCAAGATTCTCACCAAGGCCAAACTCGACGAGCGCGGCCACTCGCGCCAGGAGCACATCGGCGTGGCGCGCGTTCCAGACGAACGGTTGGACAAGCTCTCAGCTCTCTACTCGCCGAAGAAGACGACCTATGCTTCTGTCGAGTTTGTCGATGTTGCGGCCATCGGGCAGGAGGCGCTGAAAGAGACGGCGTTTCTGACCAGCCTGCGGAATGTCGATGCCCTGATCCACGTCCTCCGCGTCTTTGACGAGGATTCGATTCCCCACGTCGGCCCCATCGATCCTCTCCGCGACATAAAGAACGTCGAGTTCGACCTGATGATCAGCGACCTGACCCAGGTGGAAAAGCGGCTGGAGCGGCTGGAGAAGGACCTGAAGAAAGGACGCACCAGCGATCTGGAGCGCGAACAGGCCCTGCTGCTGCGCTCCAAGGAAGCCCTCGAAAAGGAACAGCCTCTGCGCGAGTTGGAGATGACACCCGAGGAGAAGAAGCTCATCCGGGGCTTTATGTTTTTGTCGCAAAAGCCAATCTTGTACACGCTCAACATAGGCGAAAGCATGACGCTCGGCGACGATCTGGAAGCTGCGGTTAGCCGATTCAAGCTGGACGAGGTCGCGCAGCGCCCGAATGCCGGAGCGACCGCGATCTGCGGCAAAGTCGAGGCTGAACTGGCGGAGATGGACGACGAAGAATCTGCGGAGTTTCTCTCAAGCTACGGCCTGCACGAGAGCGGGCTTGTGCGGCTCATTCGTAAGAGTTACGAATTGCAGGGGTTGATCAGCTTCTTTACCGCCGGCGAGGACGAATGCCGCGCCTGGACGATTCCGGTGGGCTCCAAGGCGCCGCAGGGAGCGGGGGCGATTCACTCCGACCTCGAACACCACTTCATTCGCGCTGAAACCATTCGCTGGGATGCGCTGCTGGAGGCCGGCTCGGAGGCGGCGGCGCGAGCAAGGGGCACGTTACGCCTGGAAGGCAAGGAGTACGTTGTGCAGGATGGCGATGTGATGCACATCCGGCATTCTGGATAGAGTTACACATGGACCTCCGGTCCTCAAATAGGTATGAGAATCGTTTCGATCCGTGAGTCGGTTTCGATGTAGGCTAGCGATAATCCAGGCGCGCATCAATTCTTAACCCTGTGGCGTCGCCCGGTATAGATCTGGCGTGGAAGCCATGAAGCTCGGAATCCCTCAGCTTTTGGCCAGAACTGTTCGCTTGCTTGGCTGGCTATGGGACAATTCGGATCGGAGTTCGCCAGAAGGCAGATCTCTGGGTTGCAGGATCGAGGATGGTCACCTGACAGTCATACTCGCCGGGGGAGAGATGACCGATGCCAAAGCTGAAGTTCAGGGGCACAATACCAAGTCGGCTCGCGGCACTCGGTACAACTGCTATTGGTGGCGTCTCCTGGATCTTGGCACCGTCGCGATAGAGGCCGACGAAGGCCAGTAGCGGCGAGCTGGTTACAGGCGATTTGGTCGCAGCACTCCCCGGCTGGCTGGCCGGTTGAGAGGGCTTGTAAGCCTGGAGATAGACATACATTTCGCGGCCCGCGCTGAAGACGCGCGTAACACTGGGAACCAGCTTCTTTCCATCCTGCACGAGCGGATTGGCGGCCGCTTCCTTTGCCTTATCCTTCCCTTTGGCGGCGTCGAAGAGCGCTTCGCTTAGCTCGACACGCTGGCTGCTGAGCACGACGGAGCTGATCGGAACGCGCTTTTCTTCCTTGTTTAGATTTGGGATCACGAAGTTAGTCTGATATGTGCCGATTCTGCCAGTTTCGTCGTCGCGCGCAAGGAACTTGATCCTGTATTTGCCGGGCAGGAGCGTGAAGCCGGTGTCGTATTCGATGGGCCGGTGAGCAAGTTCGGCAGCAGTTGCGTCGGAGAGCTTGATGTTGACGTTGTCACGTACATTTGAAACCGTTGTCCCGCCAACCAGGTCCTTGATCTCGCCCACAAAGTCGATGAGGGTGTGCTCGGCGCCTCCGCGTTTGGCGAGGGCTAACTCGCGGCCGGGAATCTTCACGATGACCGGGACAAAGTATTCGGCGCGGTTGAGTTGAAAGTAGTCGATTTCCATGGCAATGGTGAGATCGGTGATGGGGTCTTCAAGCATGAGCGCATCTTCAAGCTGGCGTTCTTTGTCGACCTCGGTAAAGCGGCTGAACTCCTTTTCAGCGTAGTAGCCCTCGCGGTAAGTAAGATTAGCTTCGAGATTCTGAGTGAGCGAGACTTTGATGCGGCGGAAGTGGCCGTTCTTTGCCGTGTTGGTGGCGTAGTAGCCGAGAATGTAGTAGTCGGAGATGGCCTGCTGAGCCTGGACGATTCCGCCGTCGAGATCGTTGGTATCGAAGAGCGCCTTGCCTCCGGTGTCGCCGGCCAGGGCATAGAGCGTGTCCTGCGATTGCTGGAAGCCGCTGCTGACTGCCTGTGCCGCAGCGCCCGTGTAAATGCCGGCGTTGCCCTGTGAACCCTGCGTCGCATCGCCCAGCGGAGCCTCCGCGACCAGGCCACGCGCATCGATCGGCCAAAAGGAGACTCCGGCTTTGATGGCGGCATCGACCGTGGCGTGCAACTGGGCCTGGTTGTCAACACCGTTCAGGCGCAATCCGGCGGCGAAATAGATGAGGGACTTCTTCTCATTCAAACTGCCAAGCATCGTGGCAGCGGTCTGCAGCGCGGCGAGTTGGCGGTCGGTGCTGAAGATGTTGAATTCGCTGTCGTCCTGGCCAAAGGCGGAGCCGGTGTCGGCGCTGCTGGCGTCGTCGATACTCTGTGTGGAGTTGAGATCTTCGCCAACAACGAGTGTTTCCAGAATGCCGAGCAGTTTATTGCGGTCGGCGGTGAAGTCCTGGAGAACCTCGACGGATGCGCCCTGGTAGCGGAGAATCGAGACCAGATCGACGGAGGTCAACTGCGTGCGAATAAACTTCTCAGCCGCCGTAATGGCGCGGAGCTGATCATCCTGGCGCATGGCGGACATGTCGAAGTAGAGCGCCAGGAGCCGGCGATTTTTGTAGCGCTCGTTTTCGGGAGTCTCCGGTTCGATCTGCGAGTGAGCGAGGCGCTTGTAGACTCTCACATCCTCCGTGCCGGGCGCTGCAACCGGCACAGGCGTCGCAAGGGCAAGGTTCTGATGTTCGCAGTAGCGGATCGTCTGCGTTACGCCATCTTCGGTGAGCGCGAAGTCTTTGGCGGTGAGGCCGGGGATCGATTTTCCCTGCTTGTCTTTGGCGACAACAGCCTCGACGACAAGTTGCACCTTCATCGAGATGGTGTAGGTCTCGGTGCCGGCAGTTTTGTTCCCGCCGATTTGTTGCGCGGCTGCCGGAGCAACGACCGAAAAAAGCAGGAGAGTGGCAAGGAGGCTTCGCATCGCTAGAACCTCAACCTGAGCGTAGTCTGCAAACTGCGCATGGGATTGGCCGCGAAAGGCGCACCAAACTGCGAACTGTTCCAGGCTGTATTCCAACCGGTAAAGACGGCATGATTGAGCATGTTGGTAGCATCGACGCGGACGTCGAGAAAGAATCGAGTATTAGGACGAAAGGTGCGGGCAAGCGAACTGTCGAGGCTGAATTGTTCTGGACCGGTAATCGAATCTCGACCTGCTGTTCCCCACTGACCTGCAGCCGGAGCCGTATATGCCGCGTTGTCGAGGTGCACGCCCGCGCCGAGTGCGCTTGTGATCGGGGCGCCGCTAAGACTCGGGCGGATTATGTTACTGAAGCCGGTGCCTGGGACCGCAGCCGGATAGACCGGTGTCTCCGGCAGACCGGTTCCAGTCGCGATCTTGGTGAGCACGGTCCACTCTTTCAAGAGTCTGCCGCTCCAGCTTCGCATCAGATCGCCACCTCCCATGCCTTCACCACTCGTGTATTGGACCTGCAGGTTGAGCAGTTGACGTTGATCGAAGGTGGAGAGCGCACGCTCGGCGCGCGGGTTGAGCCAGTTTTGCGCGATGGAAGCGGTCGCTCCCGACGAGCTACTACTTTGCGAGCCGGAGACGTACCCTTGGCCGCCCAACTGCCCGTCATCATCAATCGACTTAGACCAGGTGTAGAGCAGCATCGCCGTAAAGCCGCTGCGCAGCCTGCGGCGTAACTGAAGCTGCCCTGACTGACGCGTCGAGTTACCGCCTGAACTTCGATAAACAAAGCCCAACGGGCAATCCGGGCATGGGTTGACTGCGCCAATCGGGTATGTGTTGGGCAAGAACTGCTGCACGCCATGTGTGCCTTTCACTCCGAGATAGGTCGCAGTGAGTTGCAGAGAAGCAGGCAAATCGCGCTGTACGGCTAACTGCCAAGTCTGCGCATAGCCGACGCGGAAGTTAGGGTCGATGGCGAAGTTATCGGCGGTAACGGAAGAGCAGTTATTGAATCCGTTGGCCAGCGTCAGAGGGCAAGCGGCGCTGTTCTCAACATCCACGCTCTTTGAAAGAGGGGCCTGCTGAGCAAGCTGAAGTGCGGGCGCGAGATACACGGATGCATCGTGATAGATGCCGTATCCGGCGCGCACCACGACAGTCGAAGCAGGGAAAGGCCTCCACGAGATGCCAATGCGCGGCTCGATGCCAAGCCGGTCCGGGCGAATCAGCGAGCTGGGATAGTGCTCGCCGGTTATCTGCCCAATGGGATGGCTGTCTAGTACCGGCGCGGCTGCGGTGAAGTTAGGAGCGAGATCGAGATTGACCAGGCGACCGTGGAGCTCGGTGATGGGCGCGCCGTACTCCCAGCGCAGGCCCGCATTGATGGTGAGTGCGGAGAGGATGCGCCAGTCGTCCGTGGCATACGCATCGTAAACTGGTTCGCGGAAGTATTTATCTGCGTTGCCGAAGGCGATGGAACTGGTGTCAGGCACGCCGAGCAGAAAATCGGCCAGATCAGAGCCGCTAGTTGCGGCGTCGCTGGCCGTGCCCGCGGTTGCCGCGCCGGTAAAGGTGAAGGAGCCGCGCGGATTCTGCTCAAAGAAATCGTTGTACCCCTGCTTGCGCAGATCGCCGCCAACCGTAATGTTGTGCTTATGGTGATAGATGTAAGCGGAGGCCGAGAAAGCGTCGGTGCGGTTGCGATTAAACGAACTATTAATTTCGTTGAGGGCCGCAGTGCCGCTGCCAAAGTTCAACGCGGGCGGACCCCACCAGTCTGCCGCATTCGGATCGTCGATATTGTCGCCCGCAGTTCCCGTGATGCCTGCAAGGAGGGAAACGTTCTGGCGATCCTCGAAGTAAGGCACAATTTTCGTCCGAAGACGGCTGAAGTGATAGCCGACAGTGGTCGCCAGGTGCGGGCTGAAATGGTGATACCAACCCAAGTAGGCGTTGATGCCAAGCGTGTCAGTGGTATCGACGAAGCCGAAGAGGTTGAGGCTGGAGTTACCGATTCTTGTGCTCTGCATGTTGAAGCCGCCCCAGAGCGAATTCTTGCGGCCCAGTGTCTTGTCCATGCGCGATTCAAGCGCGTCCTGGTGGCTGCCGGTGAGTTGGTTCGTCTGGTAGTTATAGAGCGAGTTACCCGCCAGGCTCGGCAGCGGCAATGGATAGAGTTCGAGCAGCGCCTGCGCCGGCGAACTGACGGTGACCTGATTGCCGGGAATCGGTGTGGTGGTGCCGGGATAATAGAGAGGAACAGGTTGTCCCAGCGCGTTGAGCAAGCCGGAGAGGTCGCCGACGCGCTCCTCAGCAGTGGGAACGATGCCGGAGGCAATCTGGTCGGTTGCGTTGCGTGTCCACTGGTAGCCGACAAAGAAGTTCGGCCCGCGCGGCAGCAGATGCGGAATCTTGATGGGTCCACCAAATGTTAAACCCAGGGTAATTCGATTGTAGATGGTCTTCGGCATCACCAGCCCACTGAGCGAGTAAGGCTGCGCATCGATTGCCGAGTTATCCATAATGGCGGATACTCCGCCGTTATAGATGCTCTTGCTGCCCGGCCGTTTGTTGCCAAAGGCCTGGGAGAGCGAGTACTGCGAAGTCGATGCGTTGTTGACGCTGCCGTTGACCAGAAACCCATCAGCGGATTCATCGCTTGCATCCCCTTGGGGCTTTGGCAGTTCTAGGCTTGGCTCTTGCTCTAGAGGCTTCTTCGCCGCCACGGCAGTATTGGGAACTGCAGGCGTACTTGGAGTCAACTGCGCCTGCGTTGCGAGCGTCTTAAGTTGTTCGGGCGAGAGCAATGTCAACTCCCATTTCCCCACGGGCATCTTCGGAACGACAACGACATCGGCCTGAATCGTCGAGAAACACTGCATCTCGACTGTGATTTTCCAGGCCCCATCAGGTAAATTAGCGAAAGAGTAGACGCCTCCCGCATCAGTGACAACAGCAATCTTCCTTGTTCCTTGTATCGCCGTGACCGTAGCTCCGGGAACAGGAAAACCGGCGAAAGTGACTTGTCCGTGATGCTCCGAAGCCATGGCAAGACTTGAGAATGCAAGAGCGGCAGCAGCGATCGTAAGTTGGGCAATTCGACGCATCCAGGTCCTAATCCTCAGTTGGAGTTCTATCCACGTGGTCAATCACTAGCATCTCCACCGGCACCTTCTTCGACTCCAACTTCAAACCCAGTGTTTCCTGCAATGCGGTAAAGATAGACGGAAACTGCGAATCCGCGCCCAACTCCGAAGCAAAATCGAGCTTGATATCGTAGCTCCCTTCAATGTCCGTTTGATCGACTACCGGAAGTCCCGCTGCGGGTTGAAGCATAGCAGCGAGAGTCTTCATGGACCAGTTCAGCCCCTCCAGCTTTCCTCCTCCGACGTACACCCGGTAGCCCGGCGGATGATCGCCCTTGGTCGCTTTGAGTTTTGCTCCGCCCTTCGCTACAACCAGCGCATATCCGCGCACCAGCTTTGTCTCGCGATGGGTGAGCAAGTGGAATCTTTGCTGCAACAGATTCTGCAACCGAGGCCGCAATTCGTCGCGGGTCAGAGTTATGTCACTCTCCGGCTTTGCTACAACGTCAAACAACTCCGATTCAAGCCAGTCCGGCTTTCCGGTGACCTGGTTATCGTCAATTCCGTAGGCCATCTTAATCAGAAACGCAAGGCTGACGCTCAATGCCATAAATCTCCCAGTGCCAGGGCGGCTCCACCTTGCGTCATCCCGATCACTGGGCGGAGTCCGCCTTATAGTCGCCACTTCGAAAGAAGGCAATCGAGTCGCAGCATTCGGAGTTTCGTGCTCTACCGCGTTCGCGGTTGCGCTCGTCTGACCCAGTGCGCCGGGCGCTGAGATCGCCGCCAATCCAATAACGATCAGCAGCATCTGGAAAGGAAATAGTCTGATTCCGAGTCGTCCGCTCATGCTCATGCAATCCTCAGTCAAGAATCGGTGGGTTCGACAGCTCCATACCAAGGCTCATCGTGCTCACCATTCAATTGAAGACAGACGCTCCAGAAGCAGAGAGAAGCCACTCAGGCTTGAGCGTCAGGGAGTCGTTGTCTTACAGACGTAGACTCCCTGAGATTCGCTTGTGCAGAGGCTGTCTTATGCCTGCCTGAGTCAATTCTCCGACGGCTTCTCGACATGATCGACGACGAATACCTCCGCGGGCGCTTTGGTGGCGTCGAGCTTGAGGCCGATCTGTTCCTGAATGGCGGTGTAGAGCGCAGGCGGTGCGTTGGCTGCATCTGTCGGTGGCGGAATCTTGACGCCGAAGCTGGCGAACTGCGAGTCGTCCGGAGTCCAGTTCAGAGTAAAGTTCCACCGTCCCGCGATCCCGGTCTGATCGAGGACCGGGCGGTCGAGCACGGCCGATTGCATAAGGCCGGCAAAGTCTTCCATGGTTGCATTGCGCACATTCAACTTGCCCAATCCCGTAAACCACAGCCCCGGTAGACCGTTCGGATCGTCTTTGTTCTCGGTGAGCTTTTGACCGGTCTTGCTCACGCTCAGCACATAGACCGAAAGTTCCTTCATGTCGCGATGGAAGCTGAGCTTGAAGCGCTCGGCGAGCAGCTTTTGCCACATGATCTTCCACTGCTTGTCGCTGGGAGCGCCTTCACCGTCGGGCTGCGCCTCGATGTCAAACTTGTCCGTTTCAACCCAGGCCGGCGCGCCGACAAGCTGCTTGGGATGGGTTCCATAGGCGAATGAGATGATGTCGCTGAGTGTGGTGTTGACAGTCGAGAAGCGGCGTCCCTGAACTCTAAACACCTTGCCGGGTGTGTCCGGCTTGCTCGGCCTGATGGTGGCGACCTCGAAGCTCGGATTTGCGTTGGCGGCCATCGGCGGAATCACGGGCGGAGGTTCCGGTATCGCCCATTCTGTCTCCGGCGTGGCGCGTGTGAGGGTTAGAGGCAGCGAGTTTCCTCCCTGGGTGGAGGTGCCTCCAATCGTCTTTCCATCCGCGCTCAGCTTGCCCTCATACTTGAGATCAAAGGCATTGAGGCTGTACTTCACGGTGCTGCCGTCGAGCGTAATTGTGGTCGCCGGAAAGCCCTGGCCGGTTTGGTCGATGCTATAGAAGACCGCCTTGTATCCGCCGCCGTCCGCCTTCGTAATCTTGATCACCGTTCGCAGGTCTTTGCCGACGTGAAGTGTTCCTTGCCAGGTACCGGCAATATCCTGCGCGGCATTCACAACCGGGGTTTGAACGCTGGCCCGGCTCGTGCCTGTCATCCCGAAGGCCATTGTTAATGTCATGACGGCAGCACCGGTCAGTTTGAAAAACTGTCTCCGGCAGAAGCACAGCCTGCGCAGAACACGTTCAATCATGTGCGAGCATTCCTTTTCTCCGATCGGCCACCTTGATTAGAGCGACGCAAATCGGCGTAGATTGGTTGAATTTGATAAGAATACACGTATGAGACGTTCCTTCAATCGTTTCTGTTCAAGAGTTCCATTTCTTTCATTGCCTGTTGTGTTCGTTGTCACATGCAACGACGCTAGCTAGGAGTCGGCCGATCCAGGAGATCGATCGCACTTCCTCCAAGTCGTCTCTGGGGTGCCTCAGGTCCAATTCCAGGCACCGGCGAAGTCGGCAAGATTCGGGAACGGGAGACCCGTTTGGTGCATCATCCGCCAGCGCGCTCGTCGAGCAGTGCAGGCAGACGAATCGCTTGATTCCGAGCGGTTGACAACACCTACAAAACGTCTCTGCGCACGCGCAGCCGCAGCAACGACGGCAAAGCCGCGCCAACTGGTCGCTGGTGGAAACGGTGCGCACGCCCGGTGGTCAGCATCAGAAGACCATCTGTTATCTGGGCAGGTCGAGCAGCTCGTCACCGACGCGCTGGCAGAAACCGTCGAGGTTTTCAATGAACAGGGCGATGCGAAGCAACTGAGTCTGTCTTCGTCGAATGTGGCGCCTCCGGATGACGATGCGCAGGTGGCGCGGGTGCTGTTGAACAAAGTGCGTCGGGAGAGAACGCACGCGTTTGGCTCCTGCTTTTATGGATGCGACCTGTGGAGGCACCTTGAACTGGACCGATCCTCTGATCAGACATCGACCGCGAACCAGTCGATGTGCCCCCTTGTCGCGCATTGCTGCGTTGCCGGTCACCAACCGCCTCTGCGCGCCGAGAGGCATGCTAGCCAACGAGCAGCGCAGGTATTGTATCCACGAGCTTTCGGATGTGTGGGCCCGCAGTCGGGAGTCGGCGCGAGTCCTCACGAAAGATGAACCGAAAGTGATCAAGATCCTGCATCTTCACCGTCTTTGAGATGGCGCCGATAAAGCTGCAGCCCGATGATTGGCCCTCAATGGTTGAGGACAGACTCAGCACTTAGGGCACGCTGGAGAGAGTGAGACGCTGAAAACTAATGATTCTAAATTGCGGATTTTGGGCGGCGGGCGGGGATCGGGCTATTCAACCCCCTTTTCCGTCTGTAAGTTACAGATTTTCAGGTTGCCACAGATGCCATGAACGCCACGATTGCCGTCGACGCTTGCATGCTATTGCAAGCTGAAGAAACCTGGAGAAGTCCGTCGAACCGGATTTGGCAGCCGCACAAAAATCCTAACTCTAATCATGAATGATCTTGGGGAGTCGCGAGAAGCAATTCCTCAACACCGGTCCATCGTCTTACTCTTGGCGTTGACATCCGTTCCATCGGCGTTGGATGGGATTGAACCGCCGACGTGCGATAGACATGATCGTGGCCGAGTTGTTTGGGGAATTCAAGGAGTGGTCGCCAGGGACGCCACCGAATTTCCATTCAAGTTCAATTCACCCGTCGGCGGCGTCGAAGATCTTCTCAACACGATCGAAGTGGTAGCCAGCCGTCTCGCGGTTTCTCCTACTCCACAGTCAGATTAATGGTGGTAGAGTGCTGCGTCGTGCCGCTTGTGCCCGTAAGCACGATCGAATATGTCTTGGGAGTTTGATCGAAAAAGCCGGATTTGCCGCATGCAATCAGTCCGCCGATTCCAACAAGTGAGACCACTACAAGCAGCAACCGAGAGCTGGTGCGCCGGAGCTTGCGCCTCACCTTTTGGAGCCCTAGCAACGGAAGCAACAAGGCGAGCAACAGCGGAGCGCCTTTCAGCGGGCGAGCGACGGGCCGGCCCCGAGCGGAAAGCGTTGGCGCCGTGATTGTGACATCTACGGTCACCGGGCTGCTTCCAGGCGTTACAGTGGCCGGATTGAAGGTCACGGTAGCTCCTGGCGGGGCGCCGGATGCGGAGAAGGCGACTGTGCCGTTGTAGGCTCCGCCGTACGGCGTAACCGTAAGGTTGAAGGTGGAGCTTTGCCCGGGGAATAAAGTCAAACTCGATGGGATCGAGAAGTTCATCTGGAAGTCGGCTACCGTCAAACTTTTGTCTGGCGAGGCAGATGAGAGAAAGTTTTGGTCTCCGCTGTAAATCGCCGTGAAGCAATTGTTGTAGTCGAATGCGGGCAGGCTAGTGTTGGTCCAGGAGGCTATGCCATTGTTGAGGGAAACTGCCGGGGAGACGATTGACTGTCCTGGAGCGTAGTTCAGGCATTGAAAAGTGACACTGCCGCTTGGAGTGCCCGCGGCCGCCGATGCGACCGTTGCGGTAAAGGTGACCGGCTGGCCGGCAGCGGCAGGCGAGGGTGAAATAGCAAGCGCCGTCGTGGTGGACGCTTGAACGATGAGGGAGAGCGTGGCGGACTGCGATGCGGAGAAGTTGCTGTCACCCCCGTAGTCGGCGGAGATGCTGTGCGCGCCAACCGAGAGTGTGTTGGTGGAATAGGTCGCCACGCCGGAACTGGTGATGGGGACCGTGGCCAGCACCAAGGCGCCGTCTGAGAAAACGACGCTTCCGGTGGGAGTGCCGCTGCCGCTATGCGTGACCGTTGCCGTGAAGGTCACGCTTTGTCCTGGGGCAGCACTCGCAGGACCGGTCAAATCGACACTCGTAGCGGTCAGAGGCGTCACCGTAACGGTATCTGTGACCAGGATCGACTCCGTATCTGTGACGTCGATGAGTTGCGCCTGTGGTCCGTCAGAGATTATGACCGTTTCCTGGTCGGTTACCGATACGGATGAAGCCTGAACACTCAGCGTCAATACGACTACGCCTTCGACTCCAATCGAATCTGTCGCTACAACGGTGATGCTGTAGTTGCCGCTCTGCGTGGGCGTACCGGCAAAAGCGCCGGTCTGAGTATTCAGGCCGAGGCCGGGCGGCGTGCTTAGGGTGAAGTAAGTGATTGGCCCGGTTCCTCCGCTGGCGGTGAAATTCGATGAGTAAGCCTGGCCCACCGTAGCCGCAGGCAGTGTCGCCGGCCCAACAGTCAGCGGGTTATAAACTCCGAGAAGGTAGTTATTCTCAACCGAGCAGTTGGCGCTATCCGTGACAGAGAGTGCGAATGAACTGAGGCCGGTAGGCAATTGCGCTTTGCCAGCCAGAGTTGCACTTGGGGAGCTACCACCGATGAATGTGAGACCGGCCGGTATGCTGCCTGTTGTCGACCAGGTAAATGCCCCAGTTGTTCCAGTCACCGTGAAGCCCACATCGTATATGAGGCCGATGGTTGCGGGCGGCAGCGTTTCCTGAGCCGGCGTAATAGTGAGCGACGGGCAATTGACGATGAAGGTATAGTCCGCACTCCCTGTATTCCCCGAGGAATCGGTGGCTGTGACCGTGATGGGAAAATTCCCGGTCTTGGTCGGCGCGCCTGAGAGCGTTGCACCGCTGAAGATGATGCCGGCGGGCAGAGCGCCGGTTTCGACGAAGGTATATCCGCCGCTGCCGTTGGTTGCTGTGAATGACTGAGAGTACGCTATGTTGATTGCCGCGGCCGGCAAGGTCGCCGGGCTGACTTGAATGTTGCTCGCTTGCACGCTGAGGGTCGCGTTGATGATCCCCTGCACACCCTGCGAATCTGTTGCCACAACAGTCATTTTGTAGGAGCCGCTTTGCGTAGGCGTACCTGCAAGAGCGCCGGTCTGTGTGTTAACGGTGAGGCCGGGAGGAGTATTCAGCCCCAAATAGGTGTAGGGCCCGGTTCCTCCGCTTGCGGTGAATTGTGCCGAGTAGGCTTGTCCGGTGGTTGCCGCGGGTAAGGGGGACGGAGACAAGACCACAGTGAGCGGATTATCGACGTTAAGCTCATAGTTATCTGAAACAGAGCAGCCGGCGCTGTCGGTGATGGTCAAGCCGAATGTGTAGAGAGCCGCGAGCGCCCGTGTTGTGCCCACCACGGTCGTTACGGTCTCGCTGCCGCCGTTGAAGCTAAGGCCGATTGGTAAATTGCCAGTGATGGTCCAGCCGAATGCTCCCGTCGTATTTCCTTGTACTGTGAATGCCTGCTCATAAGGGATGCCAGTGCTGGCCGGGGTCAGAATGCCCGATGCAGGCGTGATGGTCAACGTTGGACAATTGACGGCAAGCGCATAGTTTGCTGTCGCCTTGGCGCCGGAGGAATCGGTGGCTGTGATCGTGATGGGGAAGCTTCCTGACTTGATTGGAGTGCCCGAGAGAGTTGCACCGCTGAATGCGATTCCCGTGGGCAAAGTGCCGCTTTCGGTAAAGGTGTATCCCCCGCTGCCGCCGGCGGCTGTGAAGGTTTGGGTGTAGGCTGTGCTGGCAGTGGCTGCCGGCAGGCTGGCTGGACCAATTTGAAGCGAGGCGCTGAGGCCGGTCTCGAAGAGCGGCTCCAGCGAAGTCACGCCCTGAGTGCTCAAATTGACTACTTCGTGGCCGCTGGAGGTGGTTCCTGTGGCAAAGAACGCACCGCTCGCGAAACCCTCAGTGTCCGATGAGGCGATCTGGACCGACGGCGTTCCGAAGCTCGTGGACTTCGTTCCCGGCAAGACAGCAACCAGACCGCCTTCGGCCACAATCAAATCGTTGGCGCCGTCGCCGTTGACGTCGGCCACCGCACCGTAAGGCGGATTGCCCGACGATTGGTACTGAAACATGCCGGCACTGAGCGGCGATGCGACATCCGTCTCTGTAACGCTGCCGGTGGATGCGCCGCTGAAGATTGCAATGCTGTTTGGTATTTGGCTCGCGGCAACCCCACACACGGCTGCCGGGTTGGGCAAGACAACCACATCCGGATTGCTTTGTCCCGTAAGTGACCCGACAACAACCTTGCCGGGATTCCAGTTTTGCAGGCTTGACGAGATGGTCACGGCACTGCCGAAGGTTCCGTCTCCATTGGCGGGAAGGATCGTCAGGCTAGCGTTGTTGAGTGTGGGGTTCCCCGTCGAACTGTATCCGCAGGTGGGAGCTATCGTTGCGACGATATCGGCGTAGCCGCCGCCGTTCAAATCCGCCAGAGCCAGCCCGTTGACCACGCCAACGCTGTAGGTTGCCTTCGTGCTCCAGGTACCGGTCGCGCTGGAGTAAGTAAATACGATGATATTGCCGTTGTTGTCCGCAACCACCACTCCGGGAAATCCAGTGGCGTCGATGGTTCCAGCCGCCAACAGTTCGGGCGATGCGCCGGACGTGCTGAGATCGCCGCCAGTGAAGATCGTCTGGTTTTGGAACGTGCCGTCGCCATTGCCCTGCAGAAATCCAATGTTTGCATCGCCACTATTGGCGACAAAGAGGCTCTGCTTTCCGTTGACCGGTGCGATGGCAACGGCCACCGGATTCGAGCCCACGGGAAATGAATCCAGTTCCGCGAGTTCGCCATTGCCTCGGTTCGTGAACACGTCAACAGAATTCGTGGTCACCCTGGTGTTCGGATTCAATCCCTCCACGACCACCACGTCGTTCAGTTGATCGCCGTTCAGGTCCGCTGTGGCCATGGCGAGCGGGAATGGGATCACCGGCCCGCTGCCAACCGGTACGGTGGGCTCCTGTTTGGGTGTGGATGTCGCGGGATGAGGAAACGTACCGTCGCCTTGGTTCAGCAAAACGGTGAGTCCCTGATTCGGTTCCATCAAAACGATGTCTGGATGCCCGTCTCCGTTCGCGTCGCCAATGACGAATTGAGACCCGTACACACCGGGGCCGGTCTCAAACTCGATAGAAAAATCGCCCGCCGAATTGCCGTAAAGAGGGAGAACGGTTTGCGCAATGCTGGATGTGCCTCCGCCCAGCGCCAAAAGATCTGGAATCCCATCGCCATTCAGATCCGCGGATCCAAGTTGCACTGTGCTGTTGCTGCCATACCAGTTCACCCCATTCGATGTCTGAAAGGAGCCGCTGCCGTTCCCTAGCCATGTGAAAAGCCACCCGTTGGAGAGGGCCGCAAAGCCGATCTTCCCGTTAAGAGTAAAGGGAGTCACATTGGAGATGACGGTGAAACCGGCAGGCAGGTTCAGGTTGAAGGCCGCGGGCGTGCTCCATGTCCCATTCGCCAGCGCGGACATCATGGCGCCCCCGGTGGCGCCAGAAATCACATCGGGACTCGCGCCTGCGATTATCAGCATAGGCGTGCCGGCTACGCCGAGATAGTCCACTTCTCCCACGGCATAACTCGAGTTAGTCAGGAGTTTCTGGGCGGCAAAATTGCCTCCGCCCTGGTTGGTCAGTACTGTGACCGTGTAAGAGGAAACAAAGGTCGCGGCATTGTAAGTGGAGTAAGACGTGGCCAGGTCGAGCAAGCCGCTTCCGCCGGGGTCGGGGAAGACGCTGAGCGTGTACGCAGTCTGGTTCAATGCGATCGGCGCGCCAAACGTGCCATCTCCGTTCCCTGGAATCACGAAGAGGTTGTCGGTGTCATCGGTCACGACCAGGTCCACGCTGCCGGCGCTCATCAGCGGCCCAGCGAAGACCAGATTGAGGCCGTCATGAATCGTTCCCCAGCCTGTCGTGGTGAGGCTGTAGCTCTGCGGAGCAGCAAAAGTTCCGTCGCCATTGCCGGGAAAGACCGAGAGAACCCAGCCCACGCCGGTCGAGTTGGTTACTGCCACATCGAAGGTTTTTCCGCTGCCGTTGCCAAAGTACCCGCCCGCGATGCTTCCGGACTTGATATTGGCGCTGGGATAGACCGTGCCTGCGGCAAAGATCGTGTTTGGAGGATAGACCGCCTGTGCATTTGCCGCCCCGCCCGTGAAGAGCAGGGGCATGAGCGCAAGCAAGGACAGGGCCAGGCCGCGCCCTTCGCGTAGTCGAGTTGCAATCGTTGGCATCATCGCAGGCTCTCCCTTTCGCTCAGTGTTGGACAACGGAGATCAGGGCCTGCTGACTATAGAGGATGTGCTTGCAACGAGGGGAGTCGCACGATGGACGGGCACGGCGGTTGTACTGGCGGAGGCTGGACTACCACTGCCGAACGAGATCGTTACGCTGATGTTGACGGACTGCCCGGCGGCTACTTGCACAGGGGTGGGCAACGTGTATCTGGTGAAATCGTCAACGTTAGCGTGGATGAATTTGCTGCCAACGGTCGAACCGGATGGTACGTCGCAAGAGCTGGAGTCAGCACAGAAGGTGATGTAAGTCTCGACGTCAGTTATGGTACCGCCGGAGGAGACGAACGAACCTTGCAGCACCGTAACGGCTGATTGTTGTGGTTGAAACGCAGCGAGCGTTTCGAGGCAATTAGGACTGCCAATCCCAGCTGCATTTTGGCAATTGTTATCGGCCGCTGATCCTTTCACGGTTAACAGACATCCAAGTCCGTCGCACGGTCCCGCATTGAAGGTCGGCATGTAATATCCGAGAAAGTTACCCGAGATATATGAGTTGATACCAACGGCAGGTTGGTCGACGCCCGCAATCGACCCGACGGTTCCGGGCTGAGGTCCCTGTCCGAGGAGCGCCGACGGTAGCCAATACGTAATTGCGTTATTTGTCAACGCATTCTCAAATTCAATATGCTTGGCCAGCGACCCGTCGGGGTTGCGCACGTCGATCTTCCAATACCCGCTCACCAGGATGCCTTGATTGACACCCTTCGGAGCCGTCCTTGCAGCAGCATCAGCGGACGACGGTAATCCCGGATCCGCATTGGCTGCCTGATTTGGAGGGACCGCCGAGCCTTCCACAGACGGGAGGGCTGAGGTCTTCAACTTGGTTGAATCTGGTGCGGTTTGGCCGAACGCGGAGGCTGGCTGGCCGCACAGGATGAGCGACAGGCCAAGAGCGGTCGCGACGAAACTGCTCAACAGGGCAGAGAACAAGCGGTGTGCAAAAGCACTCTCAAGAAGAACCAGCATGTGTAAGGCTCCTGGGAAGGCGTGGGGCTGGCGGTGGGGTGTATGCCTGCCTGGTTGCAAGGTAAGAGCTGCTTAATCTCAGGTCAATAGCTGGAATCTGATTTCTATCTGAATTCTTCCGATCAGCTAACCGATTGATTCTGGATGACCAGTTGGTAAAACTCAACCGGATTGCGCGGGATTCGTGCTATGGTGTTTCTATCCAGACGCCGCGCATTGGTGCGGGTTTGGTTACCCGAGCCCATTCAGCACGATTATGGTTATGTCCTCAGCTTCTTCGTCACTGAGAGCCGGTTACCGTTTTGGACCATTTGCATTGGACCTCCGCTCTGGAGATCTGAGCAGAAATGGCCGCCGCATTCGGTTGCAGGAAAAGGCTCGCAGCCTGCTGGTGGCTTTGGCGGAACGGCCCGGGGAGATGGTGACCCGTTCTGAGTTGCACGACAGGCTCTGGCCGGAAAACACCTTCGTCGATTTTGAAGAAGGTCTGAACGCAGCGATGAGCAAGTTGCGCGAGGCTCTAGGAGACAATTCCCAATCGCCACGCTACATCGAAACCGTGCGCGGACGCGGATATCGTTTCATTGCCAATGTTGACTCGATCAACGCCAGCCTCGAAACGGCAATAGATAGCCTGGTCGAGAGCACAGATCGAAACGGGGATTCGCCGGCGCTCGAAGTCGCAAAACTCAGCGCAAATGCTTCACTGAACATGCAGCCAACCGGAGATACTTCTTTCGAGGAGCATCTAACGCAACCCTTCCCGTCAATCAGAGCTTGGCGGCGCTGGAGGCTGATCGCTGCTGGCGCAACCGCATTTGTACTGGCGTTAGCGGCGGGCGGTTACTTCTATTCTCACCGCGCGCCCAAGCTCACGGAAAAAGACACAATCGTACTATGCGATTTTTCCAACCGCACTGGAAATGCGATCTTCGACGATGCTCTGAATACCGCTCTTGCCGTTTCCCTTCGGCAGTCGCCCTTCATCAATGTGCTGCCGGAGAGCGATGTCGCGGCAACATTGCAATTGATGTCCCGCCCAGCCGACACCGAGCTCACACCTGAAGTAGCCCGCGAGCTTTGCCAGCGTGCCGGCAGCAAGGCTTTTATCGCGGGATCGATTGGCAGCCTGGGCAGTGAATACGTGCTCGATCTGAAGGCGGTGAATTGCCAGACCGGCGACACGTTGGCACAGGTTCAGACCACCGCGGCTAACAAGGAGAAGGTATTGGATGCGCTGGGCAGAGCTGCATCCAAGCTTCGCCGCCAGCTCGGCGAATCGCTCACTACCGTGCGCAGTTTCAATGTTCCGCTTGCTCAGGCCACCACTTCCTCGCTCGAAGCCCTGAAGGCTCTTACCTTGGGCAGCCATATTCGAAACCAGAATGGCGAAGCCGCCGCCTTGCCTTATTTTCAGCGCGCGGTTGACCTCGACCCAAACTTTGCGATGGGTTATAGGTCGTTGAGTGGCGTTTATCTTACTCTCGGCGAGACGGAACGGGGCGGCGACTACTTGACTAAGGCCTTCCAACTGCGGCAGCGAGCCAGCGAGCCTGAAAAGATGACGATTGCCGCCGACTACTATTCGTTCGTAACCGGGGAACTGGATAAGGCAGCCGAATCGTTCAAGGCAGAGATTGAGATCTATCCCCGTTCCACACCAGCCTACGAAGATTTAAGCGCAACTTACGCTTCGCAGGGGGAGTATGAAAAAGGCGCTGAGATCGAGAAACAAGCCAGCCGGCTTGAACCGGATAATGGATTTTGGTATACGCAGTTGAGCAGTTTCGATCTTGCGTCGCAGCGCTTCGACGAAGCAATGCGCAACATTCATGAGGCGCAACAACGAAAAGCGGACAGTGTCATTTTGCGTGAGAATCTCTATGCTCTTGCCTTTTTCAAGACAGACTCCGCGGCGATGATGAAGCAGTTGGAGTGGTTCGCGGGCAAGCCGGAATACGAGAGCTTTGGGCTTGCTCTCGCATCGGATACTCAAGCGTATGGCGGTCGTCTTCGCGAGGCGCGTGACTTTGCCAGGCGTGCGGCGGACTCGGCCCTGCGGACCGACAACAGAGAGATTGCTGCCACAGACCTGTCGAACTCTGCACTGCAACAAGCGGCATTCGGCTATCGCGCGGAAGCCTTGAAGGTGGCTGCGCAAGCTTTGAAGGTGGCTCCCCGAAATCAAGGGGCCGAGGCCGAGGCCGCACTTGCGTTCGCCTTTGCGGGCGATACACCCCGCGCCGCGGCTTTTGCTCAAGACCTGGAAAAGCGATTCCCTCTCGACACTCAGATCCAGTCGCTCTGGCTGCCTGCGATTCAGGCACAGCTCGCACTGAATCGTAAGAATCCGGTTGGCGCCCTGAATGCGCTGCCACCGTCCTCTTCAATCGAATTTGGCACGCTCCCGTTTGGCACAACCACCGGTCTCTATTGGCTGTATGTACGTGGCGAGGCGTATCTGGCGGCCGGTGAAGGCGTCGCCGCAGCCGCGGAGTTTCAGAAGATTATCGATCACGGCGGCTTGGTGGTGAATTGCTGGACTGGAGCGTTGGCGCATTTGGGAGTAGCTCGTGCCAATGCCCTCCAGTCCAAAACGTTGAAGGGAGCCGATGCCGACGCCGCCCGCGGTCGTGCACTCGCCGCCTACAGGGAATTCTTTACACTCTGGAAAAACGCCGATCCCGATATTCCTATTCTGAATCGAGCCAAGGCAGAGTACGCAAAGCTTCTATAGCTGCCAGTAGCCAGGAGAGGCTGGCGGACAGCGAAGATCGTTGAAGCTGACAGACACCACTCGTGAAAAGTTCGAATCCGCCATGAAAGAGGAAGTGTGCCTTCGAGAACCAGCTGGGGTCTTTATTGCAACGTGAGGGTTCTCTTGTTGCCGCCGGGTGTCCGGGGCTCTGACTGGACGATCGTCTTCCGGACTTTTGCTTTATTTGAGTGAGAAGGCCTTCGCCACTAGCACGGGTTCATAGGGATATCCAAAAGGCTGAACAGCAAGACAAGTTATTGACATTTTATCGGCTTGTGTGTTCCGGCGAAGAATCACGCCCTTGAAAACTGTGTGCTGCAACTAGGTGTGGAGTTTCAACGGATAGGTGGTTCTTCCCGACATTGCACGCTATTGCACGAAGAACCAACTACCCCACGTGTATCTTATTGATAATGAATTTGGTGAAATTGGGGCGGCGGGCGGGGATCGAACCCGCGACATCCTGAGCCACAGTCAGGCGTTCTGCCACTGAACTACTGCCGCCATCTACCTCTAGATTGTAGCATCGAATCAGGCCGTTTTCCCGGCGCGGCCAGAGGGAAGCGCACATGCCTCGCCCCGACCCCAGTTTGGAGACCTCAGCCCTCCGGGCGACAGGGCGACGGATGCCTGAGTTGCCATCGCAGGACCGCTGGAATCGCGGAGCGTGGCTCTTCCGCGACCGCACACTGCATGGACTGGAGATCCTGCTGGATGAGGCATTCGTTCTGCCTGGCACCGGCATTCGATTTGGCCTGGACGGAATCATCGGCCTCGTTCCCGGCTTGGGCGATGTGGTCGCCGGGTTGCTCTCGCTGGTCATTCCGCTGGCCGCATGGATTCGCGGCGTCCCTTATGTGACACTGGCGCGCATGGCGGCCAATCTCGCAATTGGAGTGCTGGTGGGTACGATTCCTATCTTCGGCGACATCTTCGATGTTGCCTGGAAGGCCAACAAACGCAACTACCAGTTGCTGGTCCGCCACCTCGGCGAGCCGCACCGTCATACCTGGCGAGACTGGACCTTCCTGTTAATGCTAGTCACGGCCCTTGCGCTGATCTTCGCTGTGCCTATCGCACTGGTGGTTTGGCTTTTTGCCTGGCTCATCAGCCATTAAAGCCCATCAGAGGGCGTGCGCAATGGAAAGCTAATCCGCGCTACAATCTAGGAGAGTCGGGGCGTAGCGCAGCCTGGTAGCGCATCTGCTTTGGGAGCAGAGGGCC
>CAZGHZ010000038.1:0-39601 GCA_964525655.1 uncultured Occallatibacter sp. | reverse complement strand
GTTGCCGGTGATCCTTCCAACGGAACGAAGCCGTAGCGCGCGTACCATCGTGCTTTGTCAGGATAAGCGTCGGTAATGATGCAGCGGCAGCCAACCTCGTCGGCCACACGCAAGGTGATCTTCAACGCCTCGGAGAGCAATGCGTGGCCTAGCCCTCTGCCGCTAAAGCGCTCATCCACCGCCAGGCGCGCTAGAAGGATTAGAGGCAGATCGTATGGAGGTAGGCCACGAACATATTTCTTCGGGAGTCTACCGCGTGGAACACTTGAAGTGGCCAACGTGAAGTAGCCGAGTACCGTGCGAGGCGCGGACTCATCCACCGCGACATACGTTACGCCGATAGAGATTTTCTGCTGATTCTCCCAAGCATGGCGCTTCAAATAATTGTTGAGCGGCTCATCTCCACAATTGAAACTCTCTACTTCATCGGATTCTTCGAGACGACGAATTGCTACCGCCAAGTCAATGCCTCATGGCCCGAATGAGGGCTTCGGTTGGATCGGCAGGCTGGCCAGATGCGAGTTCTGCGAGACTCTGAAGTTCCTTGTTTGTCCAGCGAATATCGACGTGCGGAAGGGTCAATTCCGGTGCAACGCGTTCCAGACGGGGAAAGATCAAGATCTTGCGCTCTCCGGTCGAGCTTTCACTAACGATCCGGTGACCGCATTTCCGCTCAGAGACGGCCCAATGGAAAAGGGCAAGAGCATCAGAAAGAAAGTCCGTATTGCTCGTCATCTGCAGCTCCGCCTTTAGAACCCGCACCATTCTGTCTTCCGAAGGCGCAAGGTCTGCCTGAAACTTCGATTTTCTGGGCGTCGAAGCCTTGACCGAAAGTGCGGCAGTCTTCTTCGAATTCTCTTTAAGCGCCGAAGGCATGGGAGTCCTCCTACTAAGAGGATACTCCGATTGCATTACGAATTCGAGTGTTTTTCGATTCATACCCGAATTGCTCTCTTAACAGCTCTGTTATGTTTGTATTAAGTGACGTTTCCGCATTCCAAAGCAGGTCTCATCCCGATCTTCTGAGAAGTTCTCGACTTCTAGTGGGTTTCGGCATGAACCGCTCGGTGGCGTCCTCGCCGCCCGTCGGTCGAGACCGCTCCCACAGAGCCAACTCTTCTTTGTCATAGCGCACAAGCGAACCAAATTGTCACGGCCGATGCAAAAATCCACTTTATGCTGAACGAAAAATCCACCACCCTCCGGCGGTGAGCCACCAGTCCGATTCTGGAGACAGAGGAAGGCCGCCATTGCTGAGGGGGAGAGACTTGGATGATATCAAGGAACTCAAGCGTGAAGGATTGAGCATTCGCGCCATCAGCCGGCTGACCGGTTATGACCGCAAGACGATCAGCCGCTATCTGTTGGCGCCGACGGGCAGGCCGGTCTATAGACCACGGCCCGCCCAGCGGCGCGGCGCCTGGGGAGTTCGGCCAGCTTTCCACGTATTCAAAGACCATCTGGCCGCCGGCATCCTGGATGAGGTTGCCGACGTGTGCGTTGTGCAGATAGACATCGAGCGTTCTTGCCATACGCTATTCTCCTTTCGTCGGCGGGGGCGTCAGAGCCAGCTTGATTCCCCGGGGTATGCAAGACCGTCAGCGCCTTTCCGATCTCGCAGGTTTCCTTCCCTTTTTCGAGGTCAATGATGAACCGCAGACCAGTCCCAGAGGTCAGCGCCAAGTCCTTCTGGGTGACGCCCAGGTTCTTGCGCGTCGCCCTGATCAGTGCGCCGATTTGTTGGGGCGTGATTCTCATCGTGGATATCTTTCAGGAAGATTACCGTACGGGAATAATAATGACAAATTTGGATTAGAAATTCAGTAATGCTCCCGTTCGGTAACACATCCGCTGAGCCGGTCGGAGAGTACGGATTTTGCAGATACCGTCTGCAAAATCCGATCAGACGTGGTCTGTTGCACGACAAGGAAACTATCTTGGCCATGATGATTAACATGGCCACGATAGTTTTGATCTGATCGCGGTCGGCGGCGAGCAGGATAGAGAAAGACGGGCCGGGAAGACGGGATAATCGTCCACGTGGTGGTTGATCATCATCCACGGATTGGTTGTTGGTATCGCAGTCAAACCACTTGGAATGACACTCGGCCGGAACTATTCTACTGGCGCACGGCTTCGGGACAAGAAGTTGACGTGGTTCTGGAAGATCGCGCAGGCAGAGTCGTTGGAATAGAAGTCGAGGCCGCAGCAACCCTGAGCGGCAATGATGTGCGCGGTTTGCAAGCACTGGCAACCGCGGCAGCAAGGGCGCGATCTTCTTCCACTGCTTGTCGGTCAGCATCGGACCGCCTCGTGGCATCTGCGCTTCCTCCTGCCACCTTATCGCTCAATGCCAACCACCAAGCCAAGTACCTCCCTTGATCCCGAATCAGGTTATGAAACAGCTTCTATGCGAATTTGGATTGAACCGGAGTCTTGAGTTTGTGAACGGCTGCAAAATAGGCCACCATCACGCGAAATGTCTTGGACCGATTTACTCCGCCAAGAATCTCGCCGCCCACTCGATCCAGTTCATCGGCTATCTCGTGTGTCAATGGGAATACGAACGCGGTGTCAATGCTCTGAAATGGAAT
This sequence comes from uncultured Occallatibacter sp., assembly GCA_964525655.1. GTDB lineage: Bacteria > Acidobacteriota > Terriglobia > Terriglobales > Acidobacteriaceae > Telmatobacter. The sequence continues at coordinate 37,007 of CAZGHZ010000038.1, read as the reverse complement.
GTTCAGCCACGGGCCGTTATAGAACGCAACAAGCTGTGCCTGCGCGGCCTTGGTTTTGAAATTCATGATGATGTGTTCCGCGAGGGCGTTCTTTCTACGGATTTTTAGCATAGCGAAAAGCTGGCTAAAATGGCTCTTGGTGAATTTGGAATCGACGGTGAGCCGGAGCTGAGTGCGCGTCTCCACGCCGCTACCTCTGGCGTTGGGAAAGAACCGATAGAGCAGCACACCCATGGTGAGCGAACCTGCCACGGGGACCAACACGCGCCTCCAAGCGGCGCTACCCACTGGATAGAGGCGCATCCCCAACCGCTCCGTCAGCACGATGAAGGCGACCACGGCGAGTCCGGTGAGGGCTCCAATCAGCAGCGACAGAAGTAGAAAAACCTGTTCTTCACGTTGCTGAAGGTGCGCGATCAAGCGCGAAACGAGAGCAGCTTGCCACTTCTTCTTCGGTTCGTTGTCGGCTCCGTTGAACGAAATAGAGACAGTTTAAGCGAGCAGTTGATCGACACCTTCAACGCCGATCCATCAAGGGCGACCCGGTTAACGCTCGCTGAGTCTCGCTTTCAATTGGAGCGTCCACGCAAGCAAGGCTCCGGCAGCACCCGCGACCGGCACAACCGCTGTATGCCAGACAAGAACATGCAGCACCTGGAAGTTGGGGCAATGAAGTTCCAACATGGTTACACCGGCGAGGCCTGCCAGCGTGCCCGCCACGGCTCCGGCTGCAACGGGATTCACAGCAAAGCCGCGCCTCAAAAGTAGCCAGCTTAAAAGGGCTACCGGGATGGCGTGAACGAGTCCGGCAACAAGACAGGCGATGCCCGCCGAGACAAAGTGAGTAGTGTGGTAGTCGCGGAAGACTGCCGCAAAGACGCCGATCAGCGCTAGACAACTGATTGCCGGCAACACACCGGGATGCATGCGGCGCTTGCTGCCAGGGATCATGGAGGCTGTAAACTCGGTGGCAGCAGCCCACAGAAGTAGAACGAGTATCGGAAAGATGAGAACACGCTCGATTGCGGTGAGACGTTCAAATCCATAGAATCCGGCTCGTGCGGCGCCAGCCATGGCTACGGTGGCCGAGACCAGCAACAACCCGCCAATAAGCATCCAAGCGGGGAGCATGGGGCGGACGGGGCGCATCGAGAGCTTTATCGAACCCGCGATGCTTTCGAGCAAGGCAGGGGATACCGCCGGCGCATCTTTTGCGGCCCGCGCGAGAACCTCGTCAATTTCTCTCTCTTTCACGAGAGCCCTCCCTTGCGGCTTTGCGACAACCCCATCCCTGTCAGCCGCTCCCTCAATCGTTCATATCCGCGATGCGCCTTCTGTTTAACCGACCCCACGGTGGATGATGTGGCGCGCGCCACCTCTTCCAGGCTCATCCCCGCAACCTTCAACATCAAAATGACGTCTCGCTGGCTTTGAGGCAGAGGCGCAAGAAACTCCGCCATCTCCGCGGCTGTACCCGAGGTCTCAGGGACCGGAGCCGGCAGTTCCGATGGTGCCTCCACCTGCTCCTCATGCAACGCGACCCGGCTCGTCTTGCGGTAATGGTTCACGCGCACATGCCGAGCTATTCCGTAAAACCATGGCATCACCGGCTCGCCAGTTCTGTAAGTATGGCGCACCTTATGGATGAGGAGCCATGTCTCCTGAAGTAGGTCATCGGCGTCTTTGCGGCTGGCAAGATGGCCCACAAAGAACCGGTGGAGCTGCGGACTCAACTGCTCAATCAGCACGGTGGCCGCGCCGAAGTCGCCACCCTGATAAGCAGCCATCAATATTTCGAGATTGCCGTCCGGCGACATGGCGCTGTAAATCCTCAAACAAGTTCTATCACGAAGCGCCCCATCAGAAGCTTGACAACCTCTCCGGCTGCAATCGACACCTCCTTTGACAACTATTCGCTCCAGACCTGCGAAAAGTCACGGTGTCTTCGTTCTTTCTGCAATTCATGCCGTTGGCAAAGATTTTCTTTTGCGACCGTAACTTTCTCCTCTTCACAAGCGAATACCCCATCAGTGAACCTGCTCCGCCCCTGGAGTTCCCCAAAGTCTTCGTCAGGGCTGAGACACCCCCCATTCAAAGGAGATCAAAATGATTTTTCGCATAACCCGCGAACGCCTACTGACTGCCCTTGCAGTGTTGCTCCTGGGAGCAACCGCAACCCTCCAAGCTCAAACCCCAAAACCCCTTGTTGTGACGGCCACAAACGCCGCCACGAACCAGCTCCTGGTTTACTCCGCGAACGGCAGCCTGCTCCAGACTCTCTCAACAGAGGGCAAAGGCGGAGCCAGCGGTAATGCCGGCGGCATTGAAGCAAAGGACGGCATGGTTGCCGCGGTCAACTTCGGATCCCAGTCCGTCTCGATATTCGAGCGCGGAGAGGACGGCCTGCAATTGTCGCAGGTGGTCACGACCATCACCAGTCCGCTGAGCGTCGCGTTTGGCGAGGACCATCTCTATGTTCTCGGTACGACCACCATTGAATCGCACCCGATCTATGGGCATGAGGTCAGCAACAGCGCCGATGGAGTGGCGACGCTGCTCAAGGCAGATGGCTCTGCCGCCCAGGTAGGGGTTCTGCCCGGCCAACTGATCATCAGCGAGAAGAGCAACGTCATCGAGACCGTGGAGCTTTCAGACGGAGCAGTGACGGGGTTGCCTACACTTGTGAGCAACATTCCGTCCAACGTGAATGCGCCGTTTGGATTGGTGACTCGTGGAGACAAGGCTTACGTGACAATCGCCCATGCCAATGAAATAAGCCTCGTTCGCCACGATGAGGTGCTGACCGTTACCGGTTCTGGCACGCAGAGCGCGCCGTGCTGGGTGACGCTCGTGGGGCCCTTTCTCTTCTCCAGCAACTCGCCGAGCAAGAGCGTCTCGCGCTACGTTGTCTTCGGTGACAAAATCGTTCAGGATGCCGCAGTTGCCGCATCGACGAACGGCAATCCAACGGACATCGCATCAGGAGATGGATACATCGCCGTCATCGACGGAAATGGGTCGGCCTCGCATCTGTCGATCTTCCAGGTTGATGCGGAAGGCAATCTGAAGCTCAAGATCGCCGACACGTTGGCCGCCGGAGCCAACGGAGTTGCCGTGGTTGGAGGCACTGACTGAATTAAACTGTCTCTCCCAGACATCGGACTATGAATGCCGACTCAGGTTGGGCCGCTAGCAGATTCGCTGCGGCCCAACCAATCCTGCACAGGCCTGCTGGGGCATACAGTTTGCCGGGTTGAGCTGCGGTGGGACCTTCAGGTGCGGAGCCGTGAGACACAGTTTTCAGGGCGCAGCGAGCTTCTCCGACGTTCAAAAAGGAAGTCGTGCGAAAAGCGTCCGGCGACCGCCATACACGCATGCGCTATTTCAGTTGCTAGACCCAGATCCACTTTGCCGACTTGGCCGCTGAGCATGTCCAAAAGATCTCTTCTCCTGGGATCGCCCTTCCCCATAGAATCGATCCTTCGGATGATCGACTGACGTACCGTTTTGCAATCTCCTGCGCTTTTCAGATCACGCACGTATTCGTGCATCTGTCGCGCACTGAACTCATCTTGGAATAACTTTTGATGGAAATCTCAGGCGTGTGTTGGTCAGGGGAACAGGATCACATCCCCCAAATACAGCGCCTTCTGCCAAGAAAACGGAGCGACCTTAGGCGGACAGCTCAAATCCGACTCGGCGGGTGGCCAGGGTCTCGCGCTTGAGACCTGGGATTCATCTACGATGCGGAGGCCTACCGTTATGACGCTCTCAGTTGTTTGTGCAACCAACACGCGTTTTCCGCGACCCCACTTCACCGGCAAAGGACGCGATGCCGAATAATAGGCGTTCTAGGCTCGCACCTGAATCACCGGCTACCCTTCCCTTACTCAGATCCCGGTCAGGTTCGGTTCCTATCCAATGCGAAGATACACATGGGACACGCAAAGTATCCAAATGGCGAACAGCGGCTTCGAGGCATCTTTGAGGCTTCAGTCCGGAAGCAGAATCCAGGCACCGTTGCGATAGCACCAGAAGTCGCCCATTTCCAGCAGTTCATCGGGGCGTCCGTCGGTACTGAGTGTGATCGAGGCGGAACGGATGGGCGCCCGGTCATCAGCTCCTGTTACCCGGAGCAGACGCCCGTTGTAAAAACTCTCCACGTTGAGCTTCATTGGCAAGTCGGCCACCTTGGACCCCTTCAGAGACTTCTCGAACTCACCAATCATGTCGTCGAAGCTGCCGAGCCGTTGCGCGTCCGGCGAACCATCGTAGGACGGGCGGAAGATGCCTGCGATGGCCTTCATATCGCGCACGACCAGGGCCTTGTGCAGCGCCTGCACCGCGGTCGAAACCGCATTTGGATCACCGTTCCATGGCGTAGCGTCGTCGAAAATGTGGTGAGGCACGTTTCGCAGCGTCAAAGAGTATTGAATCGTACCGGCGCCGGCAATCTTCTTCCGGAAGAAAGGGTCGTTGGTCGCACCTGCCGGATTTTCCGACGCTGCCCGAGCATCGTAGAGGAGCACTTCAGTTGACGAACCTTGCTCCGGGCCTACCGCCTTCGCCTCGACCGAGAGTGTGTTGACGCCGTTGATGCCGTAGTTCGACACTCCATTGCCTATGAGTAACGTGCCGGAGTCGCCGCTCTCTGGATCTCCCTTTCCAAAGCGCTCGATGGGAATTCCATTGAGCCGCACGATGCCGCCAGAATGGGAATAGACAATATTGACCATCAGCGTTCCGACGTCATGCACAGATGGGGACGCGGGTGCTTGCCCATTCATTAGCTGAATCGCCGTACCCGCGAAAAGGCAAAGCAGCGGGGTTTGGAGTTTGTCGATCTTCATGCCGGTTCCTCATCGTGCCATGGCGTGCGCAGGAGAACTGCCGCTCACCGATCTGGGGACACGCTAATATTACCTGAGTCCAATCAATCGCCACTTCACTGGTTTATGATTTTATGCAGGGAAATCCAATTCACATTCAGCCAAGTACCAAAGACCTCCAAACCATCGCGATAAGTTTGATGGTACGGTCATCCTCTCGATGGAAATGCATCAGATCAGGCCAGTCGGGTACGCGAAAGACTGATGCCCAGGAGGACGGGCTAGTCGGATCCCGGCCACAGTGAGGATCATTCCATGTCGAAACTCGGTGACCTGCTCAACAAGCACAAAAACCCGATCCTCATTACCATCGTCGTGGTAGGACTCGGCATTGGGCCTGCGCTGGAAGGGTTGGCTTACTACCGGTGTAAGCCGGGCAATAACGAGGATCTTTACAAGGCGATCCGGGGCGAAGACGTCGGGCGCGTAGCCAAACTGCTCTCCCGAGGAGCCAATCCGAATTCGTGCAAGCGCTGCTTTTACAGCTCGGACGGAAATCAAGACAGCGGTGTGACGCAGGTGCTCGAACGGACGACTCCGCTGATGACTGCCATTGGGGGAAATAAGCGGAATCGGGAGATGGTTCTTCTGCTGCTCGACGCCGGAGCCGATCCTAATCTTCCGAGCGAGTATAACGGCCTGACGCCGCTGCTCTTCGCGCTTGAGCAGAGACACGAAAAGATGGTCCCGATCCTGCTGGCGCACGGAGCCGATCCCAATCGTCCCGACGACCAGAACCGCACACCGTTCATGATCGCCGATGAAATGGATGAGCCTGACAGCCGGAAGGCGCTTCTGGCCGCTGGAGCCGATCCCCGACCGCGTGAAGTCAAGCCCCTCCCTCCCGCCAGTTTTGGCTCCAGCAACGATGACGACTAGATCAACCTGTTGCGGTTAGCTGCAAGGAAGTGAACGACGGGGCCCGCACAGAACAATGGTCGCCAAGCCTTACCCGATCCAGGTTTTCGGGTTTTTGAAACTCAGGCCGGCTCAAGCCGGGGTCGGAGACGAGTTGGCACCATACAGACATGACAGCAAGGAACAACTCAACAACGGCAAATGAAGCTGCTAAGCATTGCCGCCCGGCCGCTTTCTTAGCGACTCAAGCCGCTCATTCAACGCATCCTCGAGAGATCCGAAAGGGTGACGTCTGCCAGGGAGCGCTTTTGCTCCCGCCCGCGTTCTGAGTTTATTAACAGATTTGAAAAAGGCGTGATTGGAACCGAGATAGGCCAACGCCTCGTGAGAATCTTGCGAGGCCCAAGCTACTCGATGTCGCTCCAGGGGCCTGGCCTGAATCATCGTCTCGATTCCTTCAACGAGTTCCTCTGTGTAAACGTTGCGCGCGGCCTTCACCTCCAGAAGGCCGTCCAAGACCTCGCTTTCCGTCATCGTGTCTAGCTGTTCAACCATCTTGACGAAGGCGGCCCTGAAGTATCGGAGAAACTCCTCACGTTAATTCATATTGCGGATTTTAACGCCGCCATGGTCTGCTTTCCCTGCTGTCAGCTGCCGTAAGCGGAAACCGCAGAATTTGGCGAAGCTTTGCCCAACTCCTGAGTCACCGGCTATGCGGAACCAGCGTGAGGCACATCACGTTGGGGAGAGCTCGCAGATCACCTGCTTGGATCTTCTATATGCGCCTTTCGGGGGAAGCCAATCCATCCGACACCTGTCGCTGAATGCTATTATCTTTAATTAGCAGAACTACATGTACGAGGGAAGCGAGTGCAAGGACATTGAAGAAAAACTCGCTCAAGATCGTCAGGTCAAGTGCAGTGATTGTCGTCACATCGGCGGCGACGTGATCTAGCTCACACTCTCTTTCTGGGCAGCCTTCGGGCCGTGATTCAAGACACAAGGACTCGTCCATGAATCGCAATGGCAATTGGCTCCGTGCTCACCGATACGCGACCGATTCCTGCCTGACGGACCGTTCCGAACCCGCGCCAGCATCGGGGCATCGATCGAAGATCAGATCATGCTCAGCGAGTTCTTTACGACCCGGTTTCCGCGCCTGATTCCTCGGGCTCTTACCGGCCAATTCCATGATTCCAGGAGTAGAATTCGTTGATTGACGAGCCACACAGGATCTTCACTCTCGTTCACCAGGAGAACACATGAAAAGGATTGCTCTCGCAACCATCGCAGTCATGACTGCAGTTGGCAGCGCCGCCTTTGCCGGCACAATTCACGGCAAGGTCTCCGGCGTAAACGGCACGTCTGTTGTCTATGTTGAAGCCATCGCCGGCAAAACCTTCCCCGCCCCCGCGCAACACATCGTCATCGATCAGAAGGGTTTGATGTTTGTCCCGCATATTGTCACCGTCCAGCAGGGCGCGACGGTGGACTTTCTCAACAGCGACAGTGTCCAGCATAACGTCTACTGGCCTGCCATCAGCGGCAACAAGAAGCTTGGGCACAACCTGGGTACCTGGCCCCACGGGCAGAAGCAGTCGTTCAAATTCGACAATCCGGGCATCGTGTCGCTGCTTTGCAATGTTCACCCGGAGATGGCGGCCTACCTCATCGTTTCGCCGACCCCCTACTTCGCGCAAACCGACGCCTCGGGAGAATATAAGATCGACAACGTTCCGGACGGCGCTTACACGGTGACGGCGTGGCACGAGGGAGCAAAGAGCAAATCCAATCCCGTGAAGGCTGCCGGTGATACCGCGGCGGACTTCACGCTCAGCAAATAGGTCTGTGGGCGGCAGACGACTCTGCCGCCTGCAGTTTCTACTGCAACGGAAACGATCCCCATGCTACAGCGATTTGTCGACAAGAGGGTTGACAGGGATTGGCTGAACACCAACTTCCCCTGCATGATGGCTTGCCCCGCGCACACCAATGCCGGGCGCTATGTTGCGCTGATCGCAGAGGGCGAGTTCGATGAGGCATATCGGGTTGCGCGCGAACCCAATCCTCTGGCCAGCATCTGCGGACGGGTATGCGCTCATCCCTGTGAAACAGCATGCCGCCGCGGCGAGATCGATCAGCCGATCGCGATCCGGGCGCTCAAGCGATTTCTTACCGAGAGATGCGGCCCCGAGTCGCGGCACCCGATCGATGTCAACGCAGGCCGCGTGCAGCCCAGGCTTCCGTTTCGCATTGCCATCGTGGGCGCCGGGCCGGTGGGACTTTCTTCCGCTCACGACCTTGCCATCATGGGATACGCTGTCACCATCTTTGAGGCCTCCCAGGTGGCGGGCGGGATGCTCTATCTCGGTCTTCCCGAATACCGCTTATCGCGCAGCGTCGTGGAAGCGCAGGTACGCGAGATTCTCTCCACCGGCGACATTTCCCTGAAGCTCAACCAGGCCGCGGGCCGCTACTTTACCATCGCCGGCCTGCGCCGCGACTTCGACGCAGTTCTCATTGCCGTCGGCGCACATCGCAGCCGCGACCTCGCGATTCCCGGCGTGAACCTGGACGGAGTCTACAAGGGGATCGACTTTCTGCTGAATGTGAATCTCGGTTACCGGTTCACCATCGGCAAAAAGGTTCTCGTGATCGGTGGCGGCAACGTGGCTATGGATGTGGCCCGGTCCGCGGCCCGCGAGGTGCTGCGCCAGCATCCGGGCGGCGTAGAGAGCTTCGAGCCGGCTCAGGGCAGCATGGATGCCGTGGCAGCCCGCGAGATGATGGACGTTTCACTTTCCGCATTGAGGCTGGGCGCGCAAGAGGTGCATCTGGTTTGCCTGGAGAACCGCGAGGAGATGCCTGCCGCGCTTGAGGAAATTGAAGAGGCGGAAGAAGAGGGGATCATTATCCACCCTGGCCTGGGCCCGAAGCAGATCATCGGCGACAATGGGCGAGCGGTGGCGCTTGAGGTGCTCAAAACCAAGTCGGTCTTCGATGAGAATAAGCGCTTCAGTCCAACGTTCTTCGAGAACAGCGAGATGCGGCTGGGTTGCGACACCATTATCATGGCAATTGGCCAGGCGCCCAATCTTCAGTTTCTTGGTCCCGAAGATGGGGTGGAAGTTTCGCCGCGCGGCTTGATCGCGGTGAATCCGCAGACGCTCATGACCTCGGCGCCGGGTGTCTTCGCAGGCGGCGACTGCGTCTTCGGCCCGCGCCTCATTATCGACAGCGTCGCCGATGGCAAGCGCGCCGCGATGGGTATCGACGAGTTCTTGCGCGGCAAAGAGCATCCGGCCCCGATTGTGGAAGTCGAGGTGCTCGAGCGTCACCGCATGCCGCTGGAATTGCTCGATCTGACGCGTCCTTCGATCCCCATGCTCCCGATCGATCGCCGCACCGGGGTCACTGAAGTAGAAATCGGCTATGACGAAGAAGCCGCCATAGCCGAGGCACAGCGCTGCTTGCACTGCTGGGTCAATACCGTGTTCGAAGGGAACGCGGAAGACGCCACTTCCTGCATTCTTTGCGGCGGCTGCGTCGACGTTTGTCCCGAGAACTGCCTGGAACTTGTCTCGCTGGACCGCATCTCCTTCGACGAAGCAGTTACAGGCCAGCTTGCGGAGGTCCGCGATCTGCTTGGAGTCGAGTTGGACGACATCAAGGCGGAAGAACTTGGCGTGATCGCCGGTTCGGCCATGCTGAAAGATGAGACGCGTTGCATCCGCTGCGGCTTATGTGCGGCGCGGTGCCCCGCAGGCACCATCACCATGGAATCGTTTGACCTTTTGTCCGCGGACCCAACCGGACTGATCTCCCTTGAGTCCATCGACCGCCCCTTGCGCACCAGACCGCCGCTGGCCGGCGCATTGAAGAGGTAATAGATGCCTGACGAAGCGCTTCAACCGACGCAGAAGCTCCCGGCAGAATTCGATCGAAGAGTGTTCTTTACCAGGATCGGACTCGGGTCGCTGGGCATCGCTGCTGCGGGCACAATCGTTTTCTCTTTCGACTATCTTTCGCCCAAAGTCCTCTATGAGCCCTCGGCCGTGGTCAATGCCGGCAAGCCGCAGAACTTCGCCGTGAACTCGGTCACCATGGACGTCAATTCCGGGATCTACCTGGTTCGCGCGGAAGAGGGCTACTTTGCGCTCAATGCAGTGTGCACCCACCTGGGCTGCCTGACCGCCTGGAATCAGGAGCTGGGCATCATCGCATGCCCGTGCCACGGCAGCAAATTCGCGCGCACAGGAGAAAAGATTGAAGGTCCTGCGCCTAAACCGCTGCCTTGGCTCAAGACCTGGGTGAGCGACGAAGGCGATCTCATGGTCGATCGCTCCACCGATATTCCACCGCTGCAGTATCTGAGGATATGAACATGTCCGCGAAGACCGACCAGTTTGTCAATAAAGTTCGCGGGAGCCGGGTGTGGCGATCGATCTTCCGCAGCGGCACGGGCTCGAGTACGCTGCACAGAGCATTGGCGATCCAGCAGAATATCTTTCTTCACCTATTCGCGACCAAGGTCCGCAAGCGCATGGTGCGATTCAGCGTCACGTGGTACCTGGGCACGCTGACGTTCGGGTCGTTCCTGATCCTGGTTATCACTGGTATTTTGTTGATGCTGTACTACCATCCTTCGGTCCCGCAGGCGTACGCCGATATGAAAGATCTGCAGTTTGTCGTATCCTCGGGGCTCTTTCTCAGAAACCTGCACCGCTGGTCGGCTCATCTGATGGTCTTTCTGGTGTTCGCGCACATGTTCAAGGTTTTTTATCGCGGCGCGTATCGCGCTCCTCGCGAATTCAATTGGGTCATCGGAATTGTGCTCCTGGTGATTACTCTCCTCCTCAGCTACACCGGTTACCTTCTGCCGTGGGACCAGCTTGCATTTTGGGCGATCACCGTCGGTTCCAATCTCTCTTCTGCTGTTCCGCTGGTGGGCAACAAAATCCATTTCCTGCTCCTGGGCGGCAACCAGGTGAACGCCAACGCTCTGTTGCGTTTTTATGTACTGCACTGCGTCATTCTTCCGCTAGCGGCCATACTCTTTATCGCCATACATTTTTGGCGAATTCGCAAGGACGGCGGCCTCTACGTTCAGGAGTCGGAACCGAAGGCAAAGGGAGCCACTGAAAGCGCGCTCACCGTGAAGGAGCCGGAATGAGCGACCCAAAGGACTTCGTTGCCGGCATCGACTCAGACCAGCGGCGCTCGCCGAAGCGGGTCGTCTTTGTCACGCGGCGCACCTCGGCTCAGGTCAAAGCCGTGCAAGAAGAGCAGGTGCAGACCTTTCCCGAGGTGCTGTTCCGTGCTGCCCTCGCCATTGAACTGCTTGCCATCGCATTGGTCCTCGTTTCGCTGTTCTTCAACGCCCCGCTGGAAGGCATCGCCGATCCGACTCACACGCCGAACCCTGCCAAGGCGCCGTGGTATTTCCTCGGCCTGCAGGAACTGCTGCATTATTTCCCACCTGTAGTGGCAGGAGTGCTTGTACCCGCTCTGCTCATTATTGCTCTGGTGGTGATTCCCTATTTCAATGTCAATATCGAAGCCACCGGCCTGTTCCTGAAAGACCGGACAAGGCGGCTCCGAGTTTTCTTGGTGGCATCCCTGGCGATGATGGTCTTTCTGCTCGGGTTCCGTGTTTACGTCGCCGTTGGGCCCACCGTGATTGTGGCGCTGGCGATGATCGTCGCCGCAAACAGTGCGCCCGATTCGCCCTCGCGGTTGCGCCGCTATCTTGCCCTGAGGCCGCTGGCCTACTGGATCATGACCTGGTTTCTCCTGGAACTGATTGTGCTCACCGCCGTGGGCACCTGGTTCCGAGGCCCAGGCTGGTCATGGGTATGGCCCTGGAGGAGCTGAATGCAATTGATAAGAAGAGTTCTTTCCTCTGTGTGGCGGACGCTCTTTGGCGATCCGGTGCAGGCATTCGGCTTCGTCAGTCTTGCCTTGTTGCTGGTGCTTGCCATTGCGCCGGCAAAGGAATATTTCAGCCAGTGGCACGGCTATCAGCGGGGCTATCTGGCCCTGATTCACGATCGCGGAGATGCCATTAGCCTGCGCCGGAGATTCCAGCCGGGTATTCATCAGATTTGGCTTCCGGAGTTGGGCGTGGTGGACCGTTGCACGACGTGCCACCTGGGACTCAAGGAGGCCAGTCTAGCGGACGTGAATCAGCAACCCTTCCGCAAACACCCGGTGGTTCCGCATTCGCTGGACGGATTTGGGTGCGTCATCTGCCATGGTGGACAGGGTGAAGCCACGACGGTCTCCGAGGCGCACCACAGCGAACACGCAGGCGAAGAGCCTATCCTTCCCGTGCGTTATATCGAGTCCGGCTGCGGTCAATGCCATCAGGAGGCATTGCCCGGAACTCCCCAACTCAACCTTGGCAGAACGATGCTGGCGCGCTACGGCTGCGTCCATTGCCACGCGATCACGCGTCCCGATGGCACCAAAGTGACGGCCACGGATTATCCACCATCGCTCGCTCACATTGCCGACAAGACGACGCGCGAATGGGTCTATAGCTGGCTTAAGGATCCGCAAGCATACGCTGCAACGACAACGATGCCCAACTACAAGCTGAGCGACGCCGATGCCGGCGATATTTCGGCGTACCTAATGAGCGCCAGCACGCCCCGCGCGGGCGATACAGCCGATCCCGGCGTGAAATCTGCGGCGAACATCGACCCATCGGCGGGACCGAGCCTGTATGGCCAATCCTTCTGCGCCTCCTGCCATGCCGTCCAGAATGCAGCGGGGATTCTGGTAGGGGGCGACATAGGCCCTGAACTGACGCGCATAGGAAACAAGGCGAAGCCCGAATGGCTTGCGGCGTGGCTCGCCAATCCGCGCATTTACGATGAGGCTACGCCGATGCCTCACTACCGCTTCACGCCGCAGCAGGTTACGACGCTGGCTGCGTTTTTGCAGGGCAAATTGGATTCGGACTACGCGCCTGGAGTCCATCTCGATGGGGCCAGCCCGAAACAGATCGCACACGGGAAAAAGCTGATCGTCGAGCTGGGTTGCGCGGCATGCCACGAAATCAATGGCGTTGAGAAGCCGGAGAATTTCGCACCGGATCTCAGCACCGTCGGGAGCAAGCCGATGGCGCAGATCGTCTTCCTGCCTGGTATGGAGCACTCCCTGTCCAGCTACTTCGGGGCCAAGATTCGCCAGCCGCGAGCTTTCGGTGCGAGCGTCAAGATGCCGCAATTCGCTCTGACGGCTTCGCAGACGGACGCACTGACCACCGCCCTGCTCGCGCTCACTAACCGCGCGCGATCGATGCCTGACAACCTTCGTGTCGCGGCAATTCAGGAGACGAAATACCAGCCGGCGGGTCATGCGGGCAAGCTGATCACTGAACTCGCTTGTTTCAGTTGCCACCGCATCAACGGTAGAGGCGGCGAGATGGCGCCCGACTTGTCGTGGGAAGGAAGCTCGGTGCAGCGGCAGTGGCTGATTGACTTCTTTCACAATCCCAACACTCTGCGCCCATCCCTCATTCGGCGCATGCCGCGCTTCAATCTGAGCGAGAGCGACAGCAAGGATTTGACCGACTACATCCTGACGGTCTATCAGTCCCCGGCAATGGATCCCGATCTGACGCTCCCCACCGCCAACGCCGCCGGAATGGTGGAACATGGTCGCCAATTGTTCTATTCAAAATATGCCTGCCAGTCGTGCCACATCGCTGACGCCAAGACTGACAAGGGGTATATCGGTCCGACCCTGACGGAGGTTGGCTCCCGGCTGACGTCGGCGTGGGTCTACACCTGGCTCAAAAATCCACAGGCGCTCCGGCCCGGCACGACAGATCCGAACCAGAACCTAAGCGATGAGGACGCCCGCGATCTGACCGCATTCCTGATGTCGTTGAAAGGCGTCGCGGGACGGGGGGCGAAACAATGAGGATGCTCTGCTCAGCACGCGCGATCTTCGGAACGATCGGATGGGCGGCGCTTCTTGCGCTCCCCGTTCTGACCGGTTGCAAGCGTCCCGCTCCACCGGCCGTAGGATTGAAAGCCACTGCCACCGGAACCGCCATCGTCGAATCAAGCGGCGGCAATCAGTTGGGCGTTACCGGGACGGCGTTGAAAGATCCGCTGGTGGTGCAGGTCAACGACGACCAGGGGAATGCGGCTCCGGGAGCGCTGGTCGAGTTCCACGGCTCTGCGGGCGTCAGCCTTGAACCGGCGACAATGCTCACCGATTCCGGCGGGCAGGCAACCACCTCGGTCACTTTGGGCAGCATCGCGGGGCGATATTGGATCACCGCGATAACACCCGGCAAGTCAAAGACGGTGACCCTCGAGATCGTTGAAACGGCGCTCGGCTACCAGCAGCGGTTAGGATCAATTCTCGCTGAAAAGCAGTGCAGCCGCTGCCATGATCCGGAGTCTTCACCCGAACGCGTTTCAAACTTCGATAATCTGGCGGTAAAGCCGCATCCCTTTACAGAGGGCAACGCACTGAACAAAATGAGCGATGCCGAACTCACTTCGATCATTATGCACGGCGGTCCGGCACTGAACCGTTCCGCGCTTATGCCACCCTACGGAAACACGCTGAGCGAATCGGATGTGAGGGCTCTCATAGCCTATATTCGCGCTGTCGCCGATCCTCCTTACGAGCCGGCGGGGACGGTCTACGCGCGTAAGTAGAATTGCATCCCTTGCGATATCCCGGTCTGGCGGCCGGCTTGTTCCCACCCTGAAACTTTTTTCGGCTGAAGGAATTCACACGCGATAACACGAGGTTCAGGAACAGCGAATCAAGTGTCGCGTTTTGTCTTCCAGCTTCTGTTGCGAAGGTGACAGATACTGAAAAGGCAGCCAGCGGGCACCAGAGGCGAATCCAAAGCCATTCCGAAGTCGTCGTCGGAGAACCTGAAGCAATCAGAATTCGCACCGAGCGAAGGAGTACCGGCATGTCGCCTTCGCGACTGGAATCCGTGATCGGTCAAGGATTTTAGGATCGGCGTTTTTGAGGACCGATTCGGCCTCTGGTGAGTAACCCGCGCAGGATGAGTGTATTGGCATGTTAGCAACAACTGAGTTGCGGCCGGAGCCGTTAGCGATGCAATTTCATCGTTGCCTTAGCCTAGGGAAAAGGCTGTGCATCAAAGACTGCTTCGGCGTCCGGCGATCAGATTGAAAACCAGAACGATCAGCGCCACAACCAGCAGAAGGTGGATTAGGCCGCCAGCGATATGGAAGCTGAAGCCCAACAGCCAAAGAACCAGAAGGATTACAAAGATTGTCCAAAGCATAGATCCTCTCTTTCTGCATTGCATGCGCCCGAGGCTTTAGAACTAACCACCCAGGGCACACGCGATGCGTTCACTACAGTCTGCTAATTCGAGGCAATCGCCTGAGCTTTTGCGTTCCTGACTGCATCGAGGAACGACCCTGCCGCGGCCGGCACGGCAATTTCGCCGCGCAGAATGTGGCGTGTGGTGACGTCGCGGCCGTAGATAGCCTCTGTGGAATCTTCGTCGCGACGAATCGACGCACCGGTCAGCGTGAGCCCGGCAAAGGCGCCCCTGGCGCGCGAGTAGGTGAGGACTTCGGTATTCAGCTTCCAGTCGGTATCGGCGGAAGCGTGGCGTCCAACCGGTCCGGCGGCCGCAGAAGCGTCCCCGCCCAGTTCAAAGTTGCTGTTGATCAAGTGCTGCATGCCCCGCTCGTCCTGAATGATCATGACCAGGTCCACGCCCTCGATGCCGATCTGCAGTCCCCAGCTTCCGCCGGTAATGGTAAAGAACGCCGGTGCGCTCCATCCGTTTTCGGTCCGGCAGGTGGCAACACCCCTGCCATTTTCAGCGCCAAAGACAAAGCCGCCCTTGAGCATATGCGGCACTACGGCCACGCACTTTGCGTGCTCCAAGACTTCCTCTGGAATGCCTCTATCCGGCGCCGACATAATCTCATGCAGCACTGCGCCAGCATGATCCAACCGGTCGACCGTT
This sequence comes from uncultured Occallatibacter sp., assembly GCA_964525655.1. Taxonomy (GTDB): domain Bacteria; phylum Acidobacteriota; class Terriglobia; order Terriglobales; family Acidobacteriaceae; genus Telmatobacter. Next base: position 21,269 of record CAZGHZ010000038.1, on the reverse strand, counting down.
GCTTCGCGACCGGATCCCGCCCAGCAGACGCTTGTCAAACTGAGTAATGCCGCAATCGTCATAAGTTTCTTCATGTGATCCACCCTTTTCTACCCATGCGCAGCGTCACTTTCTTTCCGCGCACTGAGGCGCACAAGGTAGTTTCAACATTAGAGGGACCGGGGAGAATCGTCTGAGCAAGAACGCTCAGGCCACGATCGCAATGGTGCCGAACTCAGCCGGCCTCGAGGTGATTTAGATATGTGAACAAAATAGACTGGACTTGCATCGTTCGACATGGGAGGCCGTGTTTGCGTGCGTGAATTACTGCTAAACGTTGTCCTGCACGTTCAACTGGCGGACGATAACGGTGAAAAACCGTCGATTACGCGATTTTCCGGAGACCGTGTGGAGCGGGCCTGTCACTTCCAGGCGAGCTTCGTACGAAATTGACCAGACTTGCATTTTGGTGAAGGCCATACTTGCTCCAAATCCCGGAGTGAGGCTCCCGTGGAGGTATAGATGACAAGTGCGCTTGCAACACTCCTCATTGTCGACGACGAACCTTCCATTCGAGAGTCGCTGTCGCACGTGCTCACAGAAATCGGCTACGGCGTTCGCTTAGCGGAAGATGGTTTCTCCGCATTACGCGAGATGCGACATGAGCTTCCCGATCTGCTTCTTTCCGATCTCAATATGCCTGGCATGTCTGGCTTCGAGTTGCTCTCGGTGGTGCGGCGCCGTTTTCCCACGATGAGAACAATCGCCATGAGCGGCTCATTCTCCGGCGATGAGGTGCCTTCCGGCGTGACCGCCGACTCCTTCTTTGAAAAAGGCAGCAGCATCCGCTCGTTGTTGAAGATTATTGAAGGGAGGGCCCCGTCAGCGCGAAAGGCCGTCCCAAAAGCAGCAGTCCTGGCGCCTCTCTGGATTCAGCGAAACAGGAACGACGCATCCGCAGAGCCCTACGTTACAATCCCCTGTCCTGAGTGCCTGAGGAGCTTCTACCAGGCTGTCGGAGGGGTTCTCAGCCTCGTTCGAGAGGCGAATTGTGTTCATTGCCGGACTGCTGTTCATTACGCGATCATCGAGCCGGTCGACTGGACGCCCGCGCCGATCTCTCAAAGGATTCCCCGCGAGCAATGCCAACTGGCCATTCCCGGCTACTGAAACCAGCAAAAGAGAGAGTGTGAACGATGGTTCCGATTGCCCAATCGCAGATGCTTCTGCGCACGCGAACTGAACTTCCAAATGGCCTGACACTCGCGACAGAAGAGTTTCGCGAGGGTTGGGATCTTGCACTGTCAGTGGATGCGCGCCGGCTGGAGAAAAGTATTGTGACGCTAGGATGGAATCTCACCAGAGTTACCGACGGACCCTTGAAAAGCGGCGTGGGAGATACATCGCAGGAAGCGATAGGCAACGCGCTTAAATTGGCTCTTCGCCACATCAGTGTGCACTCCAACGCGGTGGAAGTGGAACATATCGAATTGACGCAGTATCCCTGGTTTTTTCTGGCCAGGGTCAGGGTTCTTCCGTACTGCATTCAGCAAGGTGCGCCCTTGCCTGTGCTGGAGGAAGCCGTGGCGATTCCGGGCCTTCACCGTCAGAGGTGTCCGTCAATCGATCCGGGCATTCTCTATCCGCATTATGGCAGCGCCATGCCCAAGCTGAAGCAGATGCTGATTTCATCCCAGGGTTCGCAGAATCAGCCGCAGTGAACGTCATCCAAGCGCGGGTCATCCTGTCGCTCTTTAAGAGGCCCGTGCTGGTTCGGCTGGATCTGGAACTCATCGCATGGCGGCGTGACGCCTCACATCTAGCTTTGAGCCTGTGCCTATGCCGGTCATGGTCCCAATAGCTCAGACAATGAATGTCAAACTCGCTACTCTCAGCACTATTGGGGAGCTAGACATCGGCCTCAACGATTGAGGGGAGAACTCGTGAATAAGTTGATGATTCCTGCGCTGGCCGCTGTTGCCGCCGTTTTCGTTATAGCAGGCACTGCAAGGGCAGAGGCCCAGTTGAGCATCAATATTGGAGCCGCTCCAGCATGTCCCTACGGCTACTACGACTACACGCCTTATCGCTGTGCTCCCTATGGATACTACGGTCCGGAGTGGTTTCATGGCCGCGCTTTCATTGGCGTCGGTCCATGGTTTCATGGTTCAAATGAATTCCGCGGCCACGTGAACAACAGTTTCGATCCGCAACACGGTTATAACGGTCGCGTTCCGGAATATGGCGAGCGAGCCACGGGCCGGGGCAGAGCGCCGAGGCGCTTCAATGGAAATGAGCAGCGCGACGGACGCGGCCACGGAGACGGAGACCGGCACGAGAGCGGAGCCGGACACGATGGTGGAGACAGGCACTAGCGCTTGGCTAACTCATCCGGCGATCGAATCACCGGATTGATCGAAACAACCTTTCTTTCATCGAATCTCTCACTAGCTCCGAGCCGCGCAATCCAGATTCAATATTCATCTCGCGGCTTCCCTACGATTGAGGCGCCTGAATGTTTCTACGGCGCCTCAATCGATTCCCCAAGAGTTGATTCCAGAGAGGTGGATCCATGAATAAAGATCGCGTAATGGGCATCATTGACGAAGTGGCCGGAAGCGCCAAGCGCAAAGCGGGCAAGGTAACCGAGAATCCGAAACTTCAGGTTGAAGGCTTAATTCAGCAGGCGAAGGGCAAGGTCCAAGGCGCCTGGGGTAAGGCAAAAGAGACCGCCCATGATGCCGCTTCGGGCACCGACATTCATCTCGATTCTCGCGAGAGATTGGGATCGGAGAGCGCCCAAACGGACGCCCATCGAGGTAACTCCGGACGACGCGACTTGTAATCGATGAACGATTTTTAAAAAGGAGCAAAATGCGAACGATCCGACTTTTTCTGCTGTTTCTTGCATTGGCCATCCCGGCCGCTCTATTTGGCCAAGTTGGCGTAAGTATCATGATCGGCCCGCCCGCTCTGCCGGTTTACGAACAGCCTATTTGCCCTGGAGATGGCTATCTCTGGACACCGGGCTATTGGGCCTATGACGACAGCATCTCCGATTACTACTGGGTGGATGGCGCCTGGGTGATGGCGCCGGAGGAAGGCCTTCTCTGGACACCGGGCTATTGGGGCTGGAGAGACGGAGGATTTTTCTTCAATGACGGTTACTGGGGCCCCGAAGTCGGGTTCTATGGCGGAATCAACTACGGCTTCGGTTACTTCGGCGAAGGATATGGAGGAGGACGCTGGGATGGCGGACATTTCTTCTATAACCGCTCTGTGAACAATGTGGATGTTACGAGAAACCACAACGTCTACAACACAGTAATTGAGAATCGCAATGAGAATCACGTCAGCTTCAACGGCGGAGCTGGCGGCATCACGGTGCGTGCGACCCCGCAACAGGAAGCGGTGGCAAAGCAGAGGCATCTCGCTCCTGTAGCAGCACAGGCCGAACATGCGCAGATTGCGCGAGCCAACCCGGAGTCGCGGGCGGCGGTCAACCTCGGCAAGCCACCCAACGCATCAGCCACCTTGCAGGTTGGCTACAACGATCACCAGATGGCAGCGCCACAGCGGGCAACGGAGCCTGCCAGGCCCCAAGCGAGTGGCACCGCACCACAGCCTCACGCTGAAGCACCGGCAATGCACTCAGACAACGCTCCGTCACGCGCCGTGGTCCATCCGAATGACCTTCCTATGATCGCCCGACCGGCGCCGATCAACTCAGGGAACGCCAAGGCAGACAAGAAGTACGAACAACAACAGGACAATCTGATCGCAAAACAAACTCAAGAGCGTCAGAATCTCCAGCAGAAACAGGAATCTCAACATCGGTCGAATGCCAGTCCAGCTGAGACACAACAGATCGAGCAGCAGCACGCTCAACAGACACAGCAGTTATCTCAAAAACACGACTCGCAGCAGCAATCGCTGCAGGCTCGCCAGCCTCAGGCAAAGCCCAAAAAGTAGATGATCTTGCTCGCGAAGACATTGATAGACGATTGAAGTTCTGCTTGGCCGGGCACCTTAGCCCGGTCGTTCCATCTGGCCCCCGTATCCGTGGATCGTGTTGTCTTAGGGCACCGTAACATCACTCATTCATATGATAGATAGCTCAAGACCTAATTCCGTCGGTAAATCAATCAGTATGAGCTGCATGGACATGTGAACCGAGACTTGCAGCCGCATCAATCTTGCGCAGCCCGCGAATCTTCCATATTCCGAAACACAAGCCGGCGGCCAGTAAAGCGACAAACACAACGAGGAGCGGAGTCGACCACCTCTCCAAGCTTCCAGACCAAAGACGGACAATTCTGCGTCCGTAGGTCGCGCCGAGCCAGGCGATGAAGGAGTATCGCAGGGCGCGGGCCGCGCCAAAGACCGCGAGGAATCGCTTGCGCGGCACCCCAAGCGCCCCGGAGGCGAGAGCAAATGGCAGTAAGGGAATCGGCGGAGGAAGCATAGCGGGAAGAAACACCGCAAGGATTGGATGATGCTCAACCCAAACGACGACTCGCCCAAGCAGGCGCGCCGGAACGTAGTGTTGCAACGCCGCTTCGCCTCCTTTGCGGCCAATGCCCCAGGTGGTGTATCCGCCCAGGATGCTACCTGCGATGGCACAGGGAGCCAGCAACCAAGGATCACCGCTGTGCGCCACAAGCCATAACAACAGCAGGTCTGTACTGCCCGGAATAGGAAGGGGGATAACCGATGAGTCCACGGCCGCAACGAAGAAAAGACCGAGCGCTCCGAGATGCGTGAGCCAGTGCGGGGCAAGGGTCGCATGTGAACTTGACGCAGGGGATTGAACCGGTCGCCGGACAAAATCACTCATGAAGACCTGGCCCGATCTCTTCGGTCGAATGGCGCTGCCTAGGAACATCCGCAGCTCGTCACCAACCTATTCTGCTTGCGCAGTATGCAACGTCAGCCAGTAGTACCGCCGCCAGCAGAACATGCAGCGAACGGGGCGCAACGCAAACATGGCTAACAGACCGTCGAATGAGCGTAACTCAGCTTGCTTGAATTTCACAGAATTGCAGCACGGACATTTTCGTCGTATCCAAAGCGGATGCGGCAGCCAATCTGGCCAGTTCCTGCCTGAATGATTCACGTCGCCCCTCCTTCCATGTCACGCCAATCAGCGAGCTAGAACGCGCGCGTTGCAAGTGAACTCAAATTCGAGTCTAGCCAGGAGAGAAGACATCGGATGCTTCCTGTAGCCAGAGCAATGCAGGAATCAGCAGCGCCGTAGTACAGATTGATAGTGTCACCATCCGCCCCGATCGTCTGTCCGCAAGGAAACACAACATCATTTACATCCCCATTACGTTCATAACTCGCCTCAGGTCCAAAGACCCAGGAATTTCCGCGCTGCAAGCAGATCTCCGGCTTCTCCAGATCGAAGAGCGCCAGGCCCAGGCGATAGATGCTTCCCGATGCTGTTTGCCGCACGCCATGATAAATCACCAGCCAACCTTTAGCGGTTTCAATCGGCGGAGAGCAAAGGCCGATCTTGTTAGCATCCCACCACCCGCCGCGTCGTGCTTCCAAAATAATCTTGTGGCTTCCCCAATGCCGCAAATCCGGCGAATAAGAGATCCACATATGGGCGCCTAAAGCTGTCATCGGGCGATGTATCAGGGCCCAGCGGCCGCCCATACGACGCGGCAACAGCGCCGCGTCCTTGTCCTCGGGAGGCATGATGACCCCGAACCTCTCGAAGCTTCGGAAATCCTTGGTCAACGCCAGCGAGACTCCGGGACCTCCTCGCGCAAAGGATGTGTAAGCCACGGCGTATTGTTCGAGTTCAGGAACGTAGGTGATGCGCGGATCTTCGATACCCCAGATCTCTTCGGGAAATTCCTGGGGATTCGCCACTAGCGTTGGCTCGGGATCGATACGCCAGTTATCGATGCCATTGGTGGAGCGTGCGGCGCAGAGATGCGACAAGCCGCTCCGGTCTTCAATGCGGCACAAAAGCAAGGTATCACCATCCGCCAGCAAAACGGCCCCTGCATTCAAGACACTATTAATGGGATACGGCCAGTGTTTTCGGCTGAGCATTGGATTGCCGGCATATCGCGCGAACAAGGGTAGATCACTGCTCGTCTTCGCGGTAGATTGACTCAGAGCGATAGACTCCGGCGATTCATTGGATGCAGTAACTGGATTCAATAGGAAACACTCATTCCCTGGTGCAAATCGTCTGTGATTGTTACTTTAGCAGCCCGCATTTCAAGCAACGCCATGAGAAAAGAGAGTGTGGACTCAGCTCCCTGGTTTTCGTTCACGCGGTCGGGATGAAGGCCATCCCTGCAACCTCCTGTAACTGGATCGTAAAGAGGCGCCTGCAAATCGTTCTTGCCGAGAAACCAACGAAATACCCTTCGGGCTTCCTCAAGCCAGCAGCTCTCTTCTGTAAGTCTGTACACCTCAAGGCATGCAGAGATTGTTGCGCAGGCCTCCACCGGCTGCTGATCGAATCGCGCCTTTTCGTTGCCTTCAATGAAGAATCCACTGGAGCCGATCGGCACAAAGATCTCCCTGTCGTCGCGGTGTTGTTCGGCAACAAGCCACTTCAGCGAATCCATCCCCACTTCGATCATCCTCTGGTTATTGCTCCGCCATCCTGCCAGAATGAGTGCCTGCGATAGTCTTGCATTCGAGTAGGAAAGGCTCTTCTCGAACCACTTCCACGTTTCGGAGTAAGTCCTCTCGTAGACATCAAGAAGTCGATTCGCCAAGACATTGCGAACTCCCTGGATGGCTCTGTCTCCTGGAAACCAATCCAGATAAGCTTGCATGCCCAAGATGGAGTACGCCCATGCCCGCGGACTGGTGAACTTGAGTGTTGCAGGAACAGCTGCTTCGAACAGCCTACCTGCCGCACCTCTCAATCCAGCGTTTCGCGAAGCCCCGAGGACCATTCCCAACGACCACAGAGCGCGGCCATGGCTGTCATCTGAACCGAAGTCTTCAAGCCACCTGCGGTCATAACCGAGAAAGTTTCTGAATCTTCCGGTGTCGGTATGAAACGCAAGCCACAAAAATGAAAGATAGCGGTGTGAAAGGTCTGAATTGTCGTGTCCTTCCGGTCGCTCTTCGCTCCGATCCATGAGAATAGACACGACAAGCGCGCGAGCGTTGTCGTCGGTAGTGTAACCCTCGCGAACGTTCGGCACGGAGAAAATGGCGTGCTGCATCATGCCCGTATCATCAGTCATGCTCAGCAGGTGGCTGGGGTTCAGCGCGGGCAGAAAGTCCGCAGGCTCCATGACAGGATCGCCCTGTTGAGCGGCTCTTGGGTGTAACGAGCGCCCAAACCTTGCGCGCTGAAAGCTCGCCATGTAAGCGCACGCCGTCTTTTGCCAGGTCGTGCCACGGGAATAAAGATAGGCGCGCTTGCGCATTGCATGTCGCGCTGCTTCGTTCTCCAGCAATCCGATTACTGCCTCAGCTATGGCATCGGGGTCGGCAAAGGGAACAATCACTCCTCTTTTCTCGGCGAGCAGCTCTTTGGCGTGCCAGTATGGCGTTGAAATGATGGCCTTGCCTGCCCCGAGCGCAATCGCGAGCGTACCGGAGACAATCTGCGCTTCCTGAAGGTAAGGTGTGATATAAATGTCAGCCGCACCCACGTGCTCTATCAATTCCTCGATGCTCACAAAGCGGTTGTTGAGAATCAAGTGCTCGGAAACGCCCAGGCGCTCTGCCAAGGCTTGCAATTCTTCGCGGTAGCGCTCGCCTTCGCGCCGGCGAATATGCGGATGGGTCACACCGGAGACGATATAGACCACATTCGGGTGCTTTTCCAAAATCGCAGGCAGTGCCTGAATGACGTTTTCGATTCCCTTGTTTGGGGACAGCAATCCGAATGTAAGCAGAACCGATTTGCCCTCCGTGCCGAATTTATCTTTGAAGTAGTTGGGATCCATGAAGGGAAAATCAGGCACGCCATGCGCGATCACGTCGATCTTTCCACTCGGAACCGAATACACTTCGCGCAGAATCGTGGCCGCCAAATCGCTCATGACGACAAGGCGATCGGAGAGCCGCGCAATCTCTTCGAGCGCCGCACGCTGATTTCCGTCCGGCTCTCGTAAAACCGTATGCAGCGTTGTGACCAATGGCATCTTCAGCTTTCGCAACAATGCTAGGACATGGCGCCCCGCCGGCCCGCCATAGATGCCATATTCATGTTGCAGGCAGACAAGATCGTTGCCATTGAAGTTAAGAAACTCAGCAGCCCGTTCGTAAGACCCCAAGTCTTCCTGCTCAAGCTCCAGGCGAACCTGCTCTGGATAATCGTAGTGCGACTCAGGATCGTTGACTGGTATGGCAAACAGCCGTCCATCGCCGTATTCTGCCGCGAGTGCGGCACACAGGTCGGTGGTGAACGTTGCGATTCCGCACTGCCGCGGCAGGAAGTTCCCTACAAATGCAATCCTGGTCGGCAATGGAAGGCTGCAAACCTTCGCGGTGACAGGATTCGAAACCGTCAGAGAGACGCCGCTAGCCTGCTCTTTAGGATGAATTACTTCATTGAGAGACATATTATCCAACTTTCGCTTGGTACGACGCCGAAAAGGCCGTCTTCGGTGATTTGCAAGCACGGTTGCGATGCTCGCTTCAAGCCTGTCTTGCCCTATCATTCTCCTCGAAGAACAAGCCGCGTAAAGACCCCACTTTGACCTGGTCAAAATGAGGCAGTCCGATCGACTAACGCCACAGCAGGTCTGGTTTCAGCTTTACGACCGGGGGGTATTATCTTTCTTTAGCATTTGCGTGTCGTCGGAATCCGTGGCCATCACGACCGCAGATACGGTCCCTCCGGGAGAAAAGTGTTCAATTGAGAAATCGTCCTCAAAGACAGAACCGTTCGTTTCGATCGCCGCATTTGCTACTGGCGATGTAGTTATGGCAGGCCTGTCACCCTGCTGAACCCAATGCAAGCCCTTGTCCCGGCGTGAGGAGAAGTGCATCTTAACATCGCTTTTTCTGATGAGTGCCATCTGAACTCCATTCGTCCCGTTGCTATCTTGAACGGTGCTCGTCTGGAGCGAAGCCTGAACGGCTGAAGGCGAGAAGGGAAATCCTGACCTAGTATCTCAACTATACACGAGAACCAGGCAACTTATCCTGCGACGATTGCGTGCGACGGCTCAACATGGTCGCCTGTCGCTTATTATCAGGTACGTTAGGCAGAATGCCAAACTCCCGGAGTTAGCCGGAATGCCATACTCAAACCCAGCCTAGAAGCGGAACACTCAGCGTAATTACAAGGACACGCCTTATTCCGCCTTTCGGATCATATCTCGATCTGGGCTGTGAGGCCACCGGGGCGATGCACCAAGAAGTGTCACGACCAGAAGGATAATCAGAATTGTTTCGAGCATGTCTTACTCTTTGCCGATTTGTCAGAGTTCGATTCTACTCGTGATAAGATGCGGTCTCCTTTGAGACCGCATCTGTCAGAAATAGGAGAAGCATAAGCTTGGCGAATTATCGCTTTAGTTCAGGCTTCCTATCGTTGAGTTTGCCGTGTTTCCAATCAGATCTCCGGAGACGACCAATTCAACTCTCCGGTTTTCCTGACGGCCGCTGGAGTTCTCATTAGAGGCTACAGGCAATGTGTTGCCGAACCCCTTTGCGCTTACGGAGTTTGTTGTTACGCCTTGCTGAACGAGGTAATCGCGGACTGCGCCGGCCCGATTTTCCGATAGCTTCTGATTCATCTCATCGGCACCGACGTTGTCGGTATAGCCGCCAACTTCGATGATGAGCCCCGGGTATGCAATCAGAATGCCGGCGACCTTGGCGAGCTTTTCACGTGCACCTGGCTTCAGCGAGTACTTCCCTGTGTCAAACAATACATCGGACATGCTCACAATCAATCCCCGCGCGCTGTCACGAGTGGCAAGAATCCTATTGAGTTGTTCGGACAATTGAGCGCGCATGGCAGCCTTGTCGCTGACCGCTTGATGTTCACCTTGTTGAGCTTTCTCTGCAGCTATGCGAGCCTGATCCGCATCCGCCTGAGCCGCGGAGACTGCGGCCGCCGATGTCACCTGGTTGGCTGCCAGGTCGGCCTGAGCCCGGGCCGCATCCGACTGCGCAGCGGAGATTGCCGCCGTCGATGCGTTCTGGTTTGCCGTCAAATCGGCCTGCGCCTTTGCTGCGTCCGACTGCGCTTGCTCTTTCAGGCGCGTAGCATCGGCCGCCTGGGCATCCGATCTTGCCTGCGCATCCCTTGAATCCCGGCGATCGTTAGCCTCCCGCTCTTCATCGATCTTCTTGACCGCGATTTCGCGCGCATCTTCGGCAGTCTGCACAGCCTCTCGGGCAACGGCGATGAGCGGCTTTCTGTCGATGTGCTTGTCACTTGCGTACCCATCTGCACGGTTCATCAATTCCACAGCATGCTGGTAGCTAGGGCCTGCATAGTTCTCAGCTCCCTCGGATTGAGCGATACGCAGAGCATTCCGAGCTTCATAGAACTCCAATGGCAGGCTGGCGCTAAGAACCACTGGGTCGAACTTATAACCGCTGGGAATGTAACCGCCGCGCTCCATGAGCTCGTATTTTGCCTGGACTGCTTCGGCGGTTCCTCTTGTGTCTGGGCGGACCACATTCTCGAGGACGACGACGTTGCTGGGCTGCCGGACGGCATAGTACGGCTCCGCTGTAACCACAAGCGCGAATGCCTGGAGATCGGTGGTCGCCGTCAACTTGCTTCGGTCGTTGTCCCCCACCAGAACTTCTCCGAGGTTCACCGCCCGGCCTTCAGGTGAGATAGCCCATAAAACATAGGTCAGGTATTCGCCACCGAATGTCACAGGATTTTGCAGCCTTCCGAATTCGGCTTCGACTTCCATGGTTCCACGCTTGCTTCTCACCTTCGCGTTGCCATTTGCTGAAGGCAGCAAGGATGTACCGGCAAAATCTACCGTGGTAGCCCCGCTGCGATGCCGATAGTTGACCGCTTCGACCGAACGATTAATCACGATCACGCGGTATGTGGACGCAGGGCCCACGGGTACTAGAACCGTCGTCGCTTGCGGAGCGGCTTGAGCAAGCGCGCTCAGGCTGAGTGCACTTCCTATTGCGAGTAGAACGATGCGTTTCAAGATTCCTCCTGCCGGCAGGACTCTGCCGTCTTGCGTTGAACTTGCGCTGCGTTTGCGGCCAAAGCCGTCCGGGTCTATTCCTTCGACCCTCAATGCCCAACACGGAACTGAGTCAGGTATCCGTAAAGGCCGAACACCTTAATGAGCCACAGAACTACGGCAATCACCACGACGGCGTTCAGGATTCCCTTGATCTGGCTTTGCATCGGAATGAATCGGTTGACAAGCCAAAGCAGCACGCCTACTACGCATAATGCGAGAGCAACAGTGACGAGGGGCATTGAGCGTTCTCCAATCGGATTTCTACGCCGAACTTTGAATATCTTGATCGGCTCGGCGTTATTCAGTGTGGCGTGATGCGTCCTGATTCAGCCTGCATTGCGCATAAAGGCGTTTTTTCTGGATGTGGCAACTGAAACGTGCGGATATCTCATGGGCCGGGTTAGATCAGGAGCCATGAGCGAGACGAGGTAGCTGACTCATCTTCCCTATCATCATGGCAAACCACAAATCGAATTACTGAGCTACATTGCTCGCATGGAAATCCGCTGAAAGAGCCTCGCCCGTTACCGGCGCAAACTTGCACATTTTCATATGAAGGTTCTCTGTTTTCTCAAATCGAGCCAACCACTATGGCTTCGACACTAAGCCCACAGAGGCATTGACTGGCCGATCCGGGACTATTCGCGCAGGGAGGGCAACTGAGGGTCCTATGTCAGGTGGAAGCTCTGTGCCCGCCGGGTAAACGAGAACTTGAATTGAACCCCAATCAGCGTCCAGATTTGGTCCAGCCTGCTTGCCCAAGCCCAACGTCTTCAGTTGGCTGTCATCAAAGCCAAAGTTCTGAACCAGGTAATCGCGTACGACCATGGCCCTGGCCTCAGTCAGCACCATATCCTTTTGTGCATCGCCCTCCATACCGGTCGAGACCACCACTACCGCGAATGCGAACTGATTTTTTGCCAGGAACTCGCCGCCGGCATTGAGAGATTTCTGGTCCCGAAGCTTGGCCGAATCGCGACCATCGAAGAGCTGCCTAGCCGTGAATGTGAATGACTTCGCGGGCGCACCCGGCGGAAGCTTGCCAATTCTATTCGCGCCCAGATCGGCTGAGTCCTCGTACCCGCGCTTCTTGTAGTATCCACTCAGAAGGAAGTTATGTTTCAAGGCCTCCATGTTTTCCCGAAAGTCTGTCACTCCGGTCTGCGCCTGAGCCATCGTGGTCTGCAAAGTCGCCGTGGTCTGTGACAGATTGCTATAGAGTTGTTTGTCGTTCACCAGTGCGCCGACGGTACCCTGGCCTGAATCGATCTTGGCGCTCACCGAATTCAGATGCGCCGTTGCCAGAGTCGCGTTCTTGATGGCTTCCTGGCTGGTATCCAGGATTCCGCTAGTCTTCTTGAAAAGATCCGACATCTCAAGCGGAGGTTCACTCTGGATGATCTCGCCATCCTGAACCTCAGCCTGCCCGGCAGATCCAAACGAAATCGCCACGAACTGATTGCCCAAGACCCCGGCGGTTTCGATCGACGCTACTGAGTCGTGCTTGATAATCTCGTGCGTTGACTTGTCAAGATCCATGAGCACAGTGACTTGTTCACCTGGCTTGTGAGGTAACTCGATGCTATGCACGGTTCCGCTGTGAACCCCGCCCACCTGCACGTCCGCCCCAGCGGCCAGGCCCGCGACATTATCGAACTGAGCCTTTAGTTGATACGTAGATTGAAACAGATACTCCTTGCTCCCGATAACGAAGACTCCAACGGCAAGAATTGTCAGTGTCCCAACGATAAATGCGCCCAACCGTGCAACCTTCGACATAAATCCCCCTACGATTGCTTCAGAAACTCCTTCACGAACGCGATATCGCTTTCCTGAAGATCCTCGAACCTGCCCTCAATCACCACTTTGCCCCGATCCAGCAGAGCAAGACGATTGGCAATCGTCCTCGCGCTATGCAGATCGTGAGTTACCACAACGGACGCCATTTGCCGTTCTCGCTGGAGCTTCAGAATCAAGTCGTCGATCTCTCCCGAGCTGATGGGATCGAGGCCCGCCGTGGGCTCGTCAAGAAGCAGGATCTCCGGCTTCAGTGCGAGCGCACGCGCCAGTCCCACGCGCTTTTGCATTCCGCCGGAGATGTCGGAAGGCATTTTCTCAAGGCTACCTTCCATGCCAACCTCGGCCAGAAGTTGATTTACCCAATCATTGCGCTCGGACCTAGACATGCCTCTTCGATGATGTTCAAGAGGAAACGCTACGTTCTCTGCAACAGTCAGTGAATCGTAGAGAGCTGCGTGCTGAAACAGGAAGCCCATCTTCTTTCGGATTTCGCCCATTTGATCAATGGCGAGCCCGGCAATGTCCAGTCCATGAATACAAACCGAGCCTGAGTCGGGCGTTTCCAGGCCGATGATGAGCCTAAGCAACACACTCTTGCCGGTCCCGCTGCGGCCAAGCACGGCCAGGGTTTCTCCACGATTCACGCTCAAGCTGATTCCATTGAGAACCATGTGGCTCCCAAAGGTCTTACGCAAATCCTTCACGGCGACTATCGGCGCACTGCCTTCTTTCTGGAGGTTATGTTGTTTCGCGGCAATGTCATAGGTTGTGGCCATAAATGTCTCACGAGTTCGCACATCAACAGTTAATGGTTAGGGAAAGACAACAAGAATGAATTTCACTAGTACAACGTCGGCAAGGATGACGAAGAGCGATGCGAGAACCACTGAGTTTGTGGCCGCGCGGCCCACTCCCTCGGCACCTCCACGTGTGCGCATTCCCTGAAAGCACGCTATAAGCCCAATAATCAGGCCATAGACCGCGGTCTTGAATGTCGGCGGCAGGAATGCGTTGAAAGTTGCGCCATGAAACCCGCTTTCGATGAACTGCCGGAACGACAACGGCTCAACGAGAGTCTGTGCAAACCAGCCTGTGAACAGGCCGCTTGCGTCGGCTGCAATCGTCAGCAGCGGCAGCATCAGAATGCAAGCCAGGATTCGTGTCGCTGCCAGAAGCCTGTATGGGTTGATAGCCGATGCCTCAATTGCGTCAATCTGTTCGGTCACCTTCATCGACGCCAGCTCCGCGCCAATGCCGGCCCCCACTCGGCCGCTCACGATCAACCCGGTGATGACAGGGCCCATGACCTGGATAACGGAGTACACGAGAGTGGCCGGAAACATCGACTTGGCGCCGAAGCGGCTGAGGCTGTAACGCGCCTCCATCGAGATCACAACCCCGATGGCAGCGCCCGCCAAGACGACCAAGGGCAGAGACTTCGATCCAACCTCGTCAAGCTGGCGAATCAGTTCGCGCCATTCGTAAGGCGGTGTTACGGCAGCCTTGAGCACCCGCCAGGAGAAGATACCGAGACTTCCAAACCACTCGAAGAATCCCTCGACCAGACTCGTAATGGAAGCTGCCACAAAGGGCGAGGGTGCGCTACGCTGCTCCGGCTTGGGCTGCTTGATGCCTGCAACCGCAGTGGAGTCGTAGCCGCTCACTTGTTCGGTCCTTGAACCGGGGATCCATGCGCATTGTTCAGATGCATGCGATGAAGCAAGGAGTGCGGCCCGCTATAGAAGAACTCCAGCGAGATATTGCTACCCACATACGCCAGCATGCTGTAGTTGCCGATGCGGAATGCATCCTTCGCTCCGAAGCGATTTGGGTACCACCCATAAACCGCGGTCATCGAACCTGCATAGGGCGCGACAAGCGCAGGAATGGAGAAGACGCGATGGCCGTCTTCGCCGCGGCGCGCGGTCAAAGTCGAAAGCATCGCGTGCCCCATCCGCGGCAACACGCCGATGCATTCGCACCGGTAATACAAAGTATCTTCCTTGAAGGCCTCGGCCAATCCATAACGCGTCGTTGTTCCTACAGCCGCAATCCCGAAGTCAGATCCAAATCGCTTGGAATACCCTTCAACGCCCTGGTTCCACTCTGGCGGAGAATTGCCTATCTGATTGATGCCGGCAGCGATGCCAGCGCCGACGACGGGGTACGGACCAAACGCGTCGAAGACGTAGTTTCTGAGCATCGTCTTTTCCGTTGGACGCAGGTAAACAGGATCAGGTTGAACCGTTGGCGCGCTTACCAAAGTGGTGGACGAGCCTTCTGCATAGGGCATGGTTTGCGATCCTGCAATCAGAGGGAGGCCCGCGAGGAATGCGAGGATCAGGAGGATCGGAATGGTAACACGGGTCTTCATGTCGAAAAACGGCTTGACAAGCCGAATCCTTTGGCAGGCTGCCATGTCTACGCGATGGTTGGGCATCCACCGATGAATCCGTATTTGCATCGCCAAGCTCACAGTAAATACTCCATTCGAAATGGATTGCTCAATGCCGATGTTGAACGCGAGAACCAGAACCAGCGGCTTCCCGGCATCTTGAACGATATTGTCAGAGTCGGAGCTTCCAAGGATGGTCAGATTAGCTCGGAGCGACCATGGCCTTCGCGGTTTCGGTCTTCCGGCACCACCCTCAAGGCTGAGCAATACAGACCAGACAGGAGAACCAGACGAAAGCGGAAAATGAAAGTTGCCTGAGTGTAAGCGTCCTCAAGCGCGGGCGGCCTGCCCCAAAGTAACGCAGAATCCCCTAACGCCGCTCGGGACTGCGTTGCCGATGTCAAGATGCGAGTTGGATTCAGATGTTTCGATCTGAATTTGTTGTTTCGCAATCCTTGATGGATTTGCCACAATTATCGGTCATTTCCAATCCAAAGTGGCTCATCCTGAGTATTCAACCACTGCACCGGGCAAACCGTTTAGAACGGGGCGATACTTTGAAACCTAGGGATACTCAACTTACTTTCGACTCGGGGACTTTTCTCGCGAACGCGGGGCTTGGGCGCAGAATCGTCGAACTGGAGCCGAAAGAGACATTCTTCTCGCAAGGAGACTTGGCCGATGCGGTCTTCTATCTCCAGAGGGGAAGGGCGAAACTCACTGTCGTCGCGCAGAACGGCAAAGAAGCCACAATTACGCTCCTCTCTGATGGCGACTTTGTTGGCGAGGAGTCACTGGCGTCCATACCTGGAATGCGCTTGGCGACGGCCTCTGCTGTCAATTCATGCGTGGCGCTCAAGATCACGAGGGATGAGATGACCCGCGTGATGCATGACGAACCAGCATTTGCCGACTTCTTCCTGAAGTTCATGCTGACCCGCAGCATGAGAACTCAGGCAGATCTGGTCGATCAGCTCTTTAACTCCAGCGAGAAGCGTCTAGCGAGAATCCTCCTGCTCATGGCGGAATTTGGCAAGCCTGGCGAGCGGGACACATTCATCCCTCCCATCTCGCAGGAGACGCTGGCGGAGATGATCGGCACTACGCGCTCGCGAGTCAGCTTCTTCATGAATCGCTTCCGCAATCTTGGATATATCAGCTACAACGGCCGCATCCAGGTGAATAAGTCTCTGCTCAATGTGGTTCTCCTCGACCAGTTACCGGGGCACAATTCTCAGAAACCGCTTCTCCCGGCAATTGGGAGCATTCTCAAGCCAGTCATTCCGATCGTGAAGACATTTTTGAAGCCTGTGATTCCGCTTGTCGAGGCTGTCAAACGCAAGCTTTCAGATGCAGCTGCCGATTGAGCTGAGCCAGGTCAGTTACTTTGCCAGTTTGTCTTTTCCTTTCCGGTCACGAGTGACGCGAACAGAGGACAGAACAGGCTCTCAATTTGCAGATCTCTCCTGCCTGTGCGCATGAACAACAAATCGTTCAGGAGCGGCGCCTATATAGTGGAACGGATAGCAAGTTACCAGGGTCAGGGCGGATCCAGTTGCGGGCGAAACAATGGCAACGTCGTTCGGGACGGTTATCTGAATCCAATCCACCTCGTATCGGGTAATACCAGCCGCTGTTTGAATCTGAATCTCGTCATTCGCGCGAATTTCTTTCAGTCCGCGGAAGTAGGTATCGCGGTGCCCGGCGATTCCAATGTTTCCAGACTCGCCGGGGAATGCCGTCCCTTCGATATGTCCTGCGCCTTGCTGAAGAGTCTGCGATGTAGTTCCTTCTAGAACTATTACAGACAAGCCGATCCTGGGAATCTCAATGCGGCCCAGGATATCCCCCTCTTTCACCGCAAGCTTGGGGAGCGCTGCCCCTGGCGCTTCCTGCGCCTGAATCTGCTTTTCCAAGATGACTTCGGCGTTTTTCTGAAAGATCCTCGCATCAAGCAGAGTGAGCCCGACATATAAGAGCGCGAGAACTCCGCTCAAGAGTAAAACACGCCGCGTCCAACGAATGAATCGCTGGCAGCGCTTTACGAATATACCTTGGTCACTTATGGGAATCATGGCCAATGGCCCCTGGTTGTGGTGATGCCGATGGCAGGAAGTAGCCAGCTCGCGTACGAACTGTCAAGTGTCCGTGCGCCTGCGCACTAGCCCGCACATCGACGACCCGGTACCCTGTATCCTGATTTGAGATTGTCGGGACATATGCCAACGTGTATTGACTACGAATATCGCGTGCGATCCCATCACAAATCGAAAGAATCTCCTTCGAAGACTCAGGGAAGAATGCTTCGCCGCCTGTCTCCTTCGCAAAGCGTCTAAGCACGCCCGGATTCTGGTCGCCGTCCTGCTCGTCGAAGATGCCGATCGCGTAGATAATTGCGGAGGAGTGCTTGGCCATTTCGATTACCTGGGCCAGGCTATGCTGGCTCGCGTTGTCGCCGCCGTCGCTTATGAGAATGAGAACCTTCTTGTCGCATTTGCTTTGTTTGAGATGATCGAGAGCTGAGACGACAGCATCGTAAAGCGCAGTCTCGCCAGCCGTCTTGATAGCCGACAGAGCTACCTGCAACTGATCTCGCCTATCTGTGAATGGTATTTCAGGCGGCAGACCATAAGTCACATGCTCGTTGAAATTGACCACGAACATCTGGTCCAGCGCATTGCTTGAATGAGCAAACGACAAAGCAGCGGCGATCACGTCTGCACGCTTCTGTCCCATACTCGCGCTGTTATCGATGACCAAACCAACGGCAACAGGAACATCGTCATGGCTGAAGTCCTTGATTTCCTGAAGGACGTGATCCTCATAAACTCGAAAATCGTCCTTTCCCAGCCCGGAAACCAGTGCATTGTGACGATCCACAACGGTCGCGCTCAAGACAACCAGATTTGAATTCATCCTGATTGTGTAGTTGCCGCTTGGAATGCTTCGCGAAGAAACGGAGTCCTGAGATAAGGCAACGCGAGACAACGACATTAGGAGAACAAGAGCCAGAATGAACCCGAGTGAATCGCGCAATGCCAATCCGATGCGGCAGTTCATCCAGATTGGAGCCGAGACCGTCAAGCAGGTTCCACTCTTGAGATATGCTTCGGACGCATTCCTCTTCGTCATCTGAACTTTCCCTTACCGTGGCCTGAAACCTTCAATGCAAATCTGCGCTTACGCTCCAACAAGCGAGAGCGAGGCGGCGCTTACGCACCGCCTCATTCAGCGGCTGGTCCCGGCCAACCCGAATGGCCAGGAGAGGTTGTCTGGAACTGTGACGCTCCGAGTTAGGCGGATTTCCTAAAGAACACGGGAACCAAGAAGCCGGCGCCCAATAACATCATCCCGCACAGTCCAATCAAACCGAGGTTACTGGCAGTTTTGGGCAGAGATGCGACCTCAACCGGTTTAGGTCCGGCTGGTGCTGGCATGACAGCAGCCGCGACGGGCTCTGGAGCCGCAGGTGGCGTTTCAACTACCTGCGCAACATCCACGGTTTCTCCGTTTGGGTTAACTGCCTCGACCGGGGCCGCAGCCAGAGATTCGACGGGGGCAGCTGATTGCACGATAGGAGTCGATAAGACAATCTCATTGGTTTCCTTGGCCAATTGAATAGCCTTGGACCTGTCATAGACAAATTGCTCGCCCCATTCGCGGCCGGGATAGAACCATGCCTTTAGAGCCTCCGGCTCTCCGGCAGGCCGCTCGCGAAAGGTAATAACCGTCTTGTCAGTGGCCTTCAAGCGATAGTTGGCCATTGCCAGGACAATGGTGTACACATGAGTCTCGTCCCGGTTTGAGATCTGGACGACATGGAGGGACCCATGCGCATCCATGATCTTGAAGACATAGGTGCCGGCAGGCAATACCTGTGCGCCGGAGCCTCCAACTTCGACTGGCGCGCTGAAGGTGATGACGGTCTTCCTGTTCATATCGTCGGCCTTCGCTCTAGGCGCGGCGAGTACACAGAGCACGGTAAGACATAGTCCTGTTCCAATTCTCTTGAGCAGTGTCATTGTTTCTCCAGTACTTCTCCGACTCACTCGCACGGCGGTTGTTATGCAGCCTCTTTATGTTGTCGGGTTCACAAGAGTTTGCACGCCGGAGACTCCGGCAGCCTTCTATCCGTGGCGTGTACTGATTATGAGTATTTCCGATCGAACTTTTGTTAGCTGACCAATATTGACCTCTTGAAGATGCGCAGTAGTGCAAGAGGTGAGCAGAATAGGACAGACACAAGATGGCATTTGATAATCCCGGATATTAGAAGGGCTACTGCCATGCCAGCACTTTCATGTCATGCGCCCAGAGCGGGTCAGTGACTGGCCTCCGAGATCCAAGGAGACACTGCACCGTATTGATCAGACCTCGATGATCCGGGAGCATAGTGTAAAAGACGTAAGGGAAGGCCGAGGTCACCCGCGACACACGCGCCGGGAACTGACGCAGGTATTTTGCAGACCCTTATGGTAGCTGCTGTTGCTGGAATGTTCTCTACGGCTGCACACAGCATCCAACGCAATTCCAGCCATCGCAGAACCCTTTAAGGAGGCTATTTATGCGCGGACTTAGAGCATTTTTCGGAACGACGGCATTGCTGGCAGGCCTGGCCTTGACGCCAGCGGCCAAAGCCCAGATCGTGGTAGGAATCGGTATTCAGCCGGTTTGTTCCTACGGATACTACGGATACGCGCCCTACGAGTGCGCGCCAATGGGATATTACGGCCCCGGCTATTTCTATAACGGCATCTTCCTGGGCATGGGACCCTGGGGCGGTTGGGGCTACAGCCATGGCTGGGGCGGACACCGCTTCGTCAATGAAGGCGGCGGAAGCTATCACGGTGGGCCTGGCCGTGTGTCCTATCACGGTAGTGCTGGCGGTGCGGTTCGCGGCGGGAGTACTGGATACCACGCTAATGCAGCGGTAAACCATCAGTCGGCGATACGTGGCGGAACAACCCACAGTGCAGCAGCGAGCAGCGCGTCTCATGCTGGAAGTGCACGGCCCAGCGCAGGTCATTCCGCGGCTCCGCATAGCAGCGGCGGGGCTGCCCATGGCGGCGGAGGAGCAGCGCATGGCGGTGGTAGTGGCGGCGGACACCGGTAGGTCTTGACTGAAGCAGGCAGCAGAAAGACCACGAGGCGGCGAAGCTAAAAGGGCTTCGCCGCTCTTGCGTTTGGACCCAATTGAGACTTCTTCGACCTTATTGAGGTTTCTCCTCTGCGATTTCAAATTGTGCTTGACCAGTCTTCGGCCCTTTTTTTTGCTTACCGGGCCTTTCAGTCTTCGAGCGCGCATGCCCCGCTTGAATGCGCGGCATGCGGAGAAACAAATTCACAGGTTCCTTGCGCGCTGGGGGGCACTACATTCTCCGTTCCACTGCGAAGCGTTTTCATCATTTCGTAGCGAAGATTTCATGGAACTATGAACGCCGGACGCCCTAAGGCCGATAAGCAGACGTGCACGTAATGGAGGTCTGGGAGGGCTCATGAATCATTATCGCTTTCAAGAGAACAAATTCAGTTTGAGGCGCGGGACAGCCAAGCTTCTGCAGGCACTGGCGTTAATGCTGATCGTCACGTTTGCTGTGTCTGCGGCGGCGGAGGACCGTGCCGTCAAATCAAGGGTTGCGCCGATCTACCCCGAGATCGCCAAACGGATGAGAGCCTCCGGAACAGTCAGCGTTGAAGCCACTGTGGATCCCTCCGGCAACGTGACCGATGCAAAGGCAGTCGATGGCAACCGCCTGTTGGCGCCCGCGGCCGAAGATGCTGTTCGCAAATGGAAGTTTGAGTCCGGTTCCGGCACGGCAAAGATCAAGGTCGATATCAACTTCGCACTATCTCAATAACGACGGCCGCACACAGTCCGCGGCCGTTCCCCGCGGCAGCGACACTCCTGACGCTGTTGCAAT
>CAZGHZ010000037.1:0-39872 GCA_964525655.1 uncultured Occallatibacter sp. | reverse complement strand
GCCATCTGCTTGTAGTCTTTGCGCAGCGTCTCCCGCTCCTGGCGGACCTGATTGAAGCTCTCAGTTTTGAGCAGCATTCGGGTGTAGGAACCGGCCAACCCCACAATGGTGAAGGCACCGACCAGCGCGGCGGCGACAAACGCATAGGCATAGTGCAGGGGCAGGGGAATCTTGCGGATCTGTCCGTCTTCATCTCGGGCGACAAAAAGTATGTAATAGCGCTTGCGCAGCATATTCGCCTCTCATCCCCGCCGTAGACAGGGCCGCAATTCGCCGAGTACCTGACAAAAGCCCAAGGCCGCGGGGCGTTCCAGCCCCAGGATTATGTGAACGCCTCTACGGACGCTTTTTCCTCGAATGTTCATCAAGGTTACCAAAGCGCTCCCGACCAGGTCAACGAAATTGATACCGGAGATGGTGCGCACTTTGATACAGAATCGGTGCAGAATCGCATTTTCATGAGGTTTAACCAGATAAGGGTCCAGTGGTTTGGCCTATTCTCATTAGGTGCGCTTGAAACAAAACCAATTTGGAACTGGTCGCGAAAAAGGCGAGCTTGCGCTTCTCTTTGAGATTCGTCACCGGGCAGCACGGGTCACGGGCCGCGGAGGAGTCGGACGACTTCGCCTGGGCATCGGCGACGACTGCGCCCTGTTGGCTCAGCGTGCGGGCGAAGAGCTGGCCGTGACGACGGATCTGTCGATCGCCGGACGCCACTACCGCCTGGACTGGCACCAGCCTGAAGCCGTCGGCCATCGCGCCCTTGCGCGCGGGCTGAGCGACCTTGCGGCGATGGGAGCACGGCCAGTGGCAGCCTTTCTTTCGCTGGGAGTACCGCGCGAGCTGACGGCATCCAGCCGCGGGAAGGGCGGGCGCAAGTCGTGGGTTCAACGCTTCCTTGACGGTCTGCTGGCTTTGGCCGAGGCACACAAGACTCCGCTGGCCGGCGGCGACCTGGCCGAGTCACCAGTGGCCGTGGCCGATATTGTTCTGGTCGGCGCAGTCGCCCGCGGGCGCGCTTTGCTCCGCTCCGGTGCGAATCCCGGCGATCTCATCTACGTTACCGGCGCTCTGGGCGGAGCCGCAGCCGGGCTCGTCCGCCTGGCTGAGCTGGCCGCGACAGGCAGCCCCGCTCCGCCGCGCATCCCAAAAATACTGGAAGTGCTGCTGGCTCCGCACCTCTTTCCCCAGCCGCGAATCGCGCAAGGGCTCTGGCTGCAACGGCGCGGGCTGGCCTGCTCGGCCATCGATCTGAGCGACGGCCTTTCCACCGATCTCGCACACATCTGCGAAGAGTCCGGCGTCGCCGCCGAGGTCGATGCAGCGCTGCTGCCACTCGCTGCGGGGGCAAACCTCGCGCAGGCCCTTCACGGCGGTGAAGATTACGAACTGCTCTTCACGGCTCCGGCTGGAGCACGGCCACCGCAAGTTATTTCGGGTGTGCCGTTGACCAGAATCGGCCGCATCGCTAAGCTCCGCCGCGGGCAGCCGGCCGTTACGCTGGTCACTCCAGAGGGCAAACAGGCGCTTGAGCCACAGGGCTGGGAGCATTTTTTGTGACTTAAACCTGTGAAGTGAGCACTCCGGGAAGAGCTTCCTGGCTCTTCAGCCAGTCGTTGAAGTGTGGACACTGTTGCCGGATGGTCGCGCGACCAGTCCCGATAGCTGCGAGAACACCTAAAAGCGGCCTCTCATAACCTGGAAACGGGCTTTCAATCCTCTTGGATGGAGCAGTTTCTGGTGGATCGTCAATGTCCTCGGAGCTCTCGAACCCCTCGCGGATTGCACGGAACTGAGCTGTTCCCCCCTCTTCCAATCTCTTGCGCGAATCGATCGGATTGCTGAAGAGCAGCGCCTTAAACTCGTGCATCATGACCAGTGGAACGAATCGTTTCGTTTCGAACTGCGGACCCATTCCTTCTGGAATGTTATCCAGCAAGGCTGCTTCAACGTGTTGTGCCTTCTCGGATGCAGATGCCTTCGCCAGCGCCTTTAGATACGACTGAGGGCATCGCATCCGCGATCCTCCACGCCCTCAATCAACGCGCGTGGCCATTCCCTCCCAGCGCCAGTGGTTCTCCGAGGTGAAAGAGCCTCTCCTGGTCGACCACGTTGCCATCCATGATGAGAGTGGAGATGCGGCGGGCGTTCCAGATGTTCTGCGTAGGATCACCGTCGACGACCAGAATGTCGGCTCGCCGGCCAGGCGTGATCTGGCCCAGTTCGTTCCATCCAAACTGCAGGCTATAGTTATTGGTAGCTGCGGCCAGTGCCTCGCGCGGCGAGAGGCCAAGCCTGACCAGCAGTTCCAATTCCGTATGCATCGATATGCCAGGAAGAGACGCATGGACCGGCGAGCCCGATGCGGCCAGGTAATGCGGATAGGCCGAGAATAGTCTCTCGTTGATGTGCCAAAGCCGCAGGGCCGACTGTTCGGCCTTCTTTCGCTGGCTCTCTACCATCCAGCGCTGCGCGGAGCCAGGCAGGTGGTGCGCCCAGTAGGAGAGCGGATAATCGATCTCACCGGTGGCGCGATTCGTCGGCTCGAAGACGCGAGCCGGGTCCAGCAGCCTGGCAGCCGGCTCTCTCCACAGATTGCGATGCTCCGGCAACTGCGCAAAGTTGATACTGAAGGTGGGCATCAGCGCGGCGTGGTGGGAGGCCAGAAGTCGAGCGTAGTTTCGCAGGCGCACGTCGGTTAGTGGAACACGCTCGGCATAATCGTATGCCGTGTTTGCGGCTGAGCCCTCGGAGTCGTCGACCAGCGGCCGCTGTAGCTCCTCGGGAATCACGCCCAGTTCGTAACGGCCCATGTGCACAAGCGCATCCACACCGGCCTCGACTCCCACGCTGTAGGGAGTTGAGACAAACTCCCCATAGGTGACCAGTCCCATCTGATGCGCGCGGGCGATGATCCATTGAGCATTGGCGGCGGTGATGTTGTGGCCCAGCCAGACGGCGCGCGTTCCAAGACGTGCGGTATCGGATAGCTGGCGGACGGTGTCTTCGGGACTCAACTCTGCCGGACGCGCGCCCTGCCGCAACTTGAGAGCCCATTGAGGCCGCTTGGCCAGCAGACTCCAGTTGTCGGTCGAGCCAACCGAGTCCAGCAAGTAAAGGTGCGGGCGGGGTGAGGCGGAAAGATCGACAACGCCGCGACGGGGATCGCTGACGGCAACCACCGTCGTCACGCCCATGGCCAGGTCCGCATTGGCCTGCCCTTGCGAATTCATCCCGGCAAAGCCATCCACCAGACCCGGGATGAGGAATTTGCCCGCACAATCAATGACCCGAGCGCCTTTGGGAATCGAGACTGCCATGCGCGAGCCGACATCGGTGATGCGTCCATCGCGCAGGATGACGATTGCGTCCGGCAGATCCTTTGCCGACTGTCCCCAGTCGGTCACATCCACCACCGTGCCGCCGGCCAGAACCAGCGCAACCGACGGAGGTATCTTCGACGTGAGCGGGGACGGCGCCTGCGGCCAGGCCAGAGCAGCAGCCAGAACCGGCCCAACGGCGCACCGCAGAAGCAGACGAGAGGATCTCATAGAAAAAATGGTCTTTCGAGGATTGTCGCACACCGGCACGGGGGCTACTGCGTTCCTGCGGGCGTGCTGGCGCTCTTGCGGCGGCTCAGCACGAAGGACTTCTTGCGGCTGTCTTTGCTGGCATGGTCGATCTTCTTCCAGAAACCCACGAAATAATCGATGGCCGAAATGATTGAAACCGCCAGCGTGAAGTAGATGGCAGCGACTGCGATCCACTTCACAGGCATGACCAGAACGCCAAACTGCCACTCGTGCCAATGATGGGCCAGAATGGCCGAAACCACGCAGACGATTTGCGTTACGGTCTTGAGCTTGCCCAGGTCGCTGGCTTCGATGGTAAAACCCTCAGACGAAGCGATCGACCGCAAGCCGCTGATCAAGAATTCCCGCCCAACGATGATTACCACGATCCAAACCTTGACGACCGCTGGGTTATACGCCACCAGGGCTATCAGCGCGCCTGTGACCATGATCTTGTCGGCCAGCGGATCGAGCAGCATTCCCATCGTGGTGATCTGCCCGCGCTTGCGCGCCAGGTAGCCGTCGAGGCCGTCGGTGATCGAGGCCAGCACGAAGAGAACCGACGCCGTGATCTCCTGCGCCCCATTCCCCTGCCAGGGAAAGTGCGGCGTCAGAATCCACAGCAGCAGCGGAATCATGACGATCCGGCTCATCGTGATGGAGTTTGGCAGATTCACTATATTCCCCGGTGTTTTCGAGTTTTTCCGTTCCACAAGACCCGGAGAGAATCGTTTTGCTGAAAAAACGCAGAAGTCATACAATTCCCTCACGCCTGCGGGAACAACTCCCGCTACCACTACTATATCCGTCTTTGCGCGGCACAATCCCAAATGCCCCAAGAAGGACGACCCCGCAATGGAAGCGGTGCAAATGCTGCAAATCTCTCTATATTTACGAAAACTGCAAACTACGCTACAAGTCGGCGAAAACCAGGTCGTGGGAAAAAGCCGAAAAACTTGCCGATCTAGGAGTCTGTCGGTCATAGCGATTCCGGGAGGACTGGAGACCCTGTCGGTTCAGCCGGGCGGCACTGGATCTGTTTTTCGGAGTCGGATGTCCTCTACGAATCCATCGCTTTGAGCCGCGCTTTCGATTAGGATGATCGGTTTTCCGCCCTTGACAGAGACCAAAATCATAATCAATCTGGTTGTATAGCTTAAGGCACTGAAACGCCGCATTCGCAAACGCCACTGCCGCAGTAATTATTCTGCCCATCCTAGCGGTTAGCTCTGCCATAGTCGCGCGGCCCGTCGGATCAATGCCATTGATCGGGTCTCCGTTAGCGTAGAGGTACCTGTGCAGATCCTTTGGATCGGTCGGGGAATAGTTCGAATCGAGAATCGATGGACTATTGGGATCGCGGGACATGAACCGCCCGGTATTTGGGTTGTAGTATCTGGCGCGGAGGTCTGAACCCACCACCCGCTCATCGCGATAAAACCGCGATGAACGGGCAACGGCTTCTCATAGCTCAAGGCTGTTCTTTGCCGCTGATGACCGGGCCACCCGCCTGGCCCGAGGCGGATGGCTCTCGCGGAACTGCTCCAGTTGGCGTTGGAGGTGAACGATCTGCTCGGGAATCGGCGCTGTGCTCTTGTGTCTCAATGCCAGCCGTCCTTGGCGGCTGACTCAACTTAACAAGGCGAGATAAATCGCGTCACGCACCCTTGCCGAAAACACACACATTACTGGAGTAAGTGGCCTCAGAATCCTGGATGCGATCCTTGCAGGTGAACGGAGTCCCCTCACCTTGGCGCGGCTCTGCCATGGCGGTGTGAAAAGCAGCGTGGAAATCATATCGAGGTCGCTCGAAGGTGATTATCGCTCAGAGCATCTGTTTGCACTTCGCCAGTCCCTGGCGGCTTTTCGCTACTATCAGCAGCTCGTTCTTGAATCCGATCGGGAGATTCAACTTCAGCTTGCAGAATTGGAAACGGCCGCGACAGCGCAGTCAACGACGCCGGCATCAACGAAAGCTGCGGCCCATTATGCACGCCACTATGAGCCGAGATCATTCGATCTCCGAGGTGAACTCTACCGAGTCTTTGGAGTAGATCTCACGAATGTTCCAGGTATCAGCGCACTCACAGCTCAAACCATCCTCTGCGAGATCGGTACGGATGTTTCCCGGTTCCGAAATGCCTCTGCTTTCGCATCTTGGCTTGGGCTCTGTCCTGAGAGAAAGATCAGCGGCGGAAGGGTGCTCTTCACCAAAAGCCGACGAGTTCGAAGCCGCGTTGCGACCGCCCGTCGCATGGGCGCTCAATCACTGCATCACGCCAAAGACTATCTGGGCGAATTCTTCCGCCGTATCACCCGAAAGCTCGGCAGGCCCCAGGCGATCACAGCAACGGCGCACAAACTTGCTCGCATTCTCTTCCACCTACTAAGCACAAAGGAGGCCTACAACGAGAGCGTCTTTCACAAGTCTGAAGCTGACACTATCCGGCGTCCGGAGTATCGGCTGCGCAGGCAATCCGCCCAACTTGGATTTCAGGTCACCCCCGCAGAGAATGGTTAATGTTCCTTGGGAGTCGCCATGGCGACTGAAATCCGTAGTCGTTCCAGGCTTTGAGGATCGGAGTTGGGATCGGGGTTTACGGTTACTCATCCCTCCTTGGGCCAAAGCGCTAGAAGCCCACTTGATCTGTTTGCCGTCTTCCTCACTTTACCCAAACTCCAACGAAATGGCCTGAGCCAACGAGGATGTGAAAGCTCGAAAGAAGTTTCCCTTTGGAGATCTGCAGCGATAAAAGGGATGCTCTTGCCTCAGGAGAAACCCAACACGGGATGAGGCATGTATGGCTCCTCGAGCAAGGCTATCTCTTCCGGTGTGAGACACAGAGACAACGCGGCGGCCGCGTCCTGCAGGTGGTGAGGCTTGGTGGCGCCGACAATTGGCGAGGTAACACCGGGCTTGCTCATCAGCCACGCTAGTGCTAGTTGTGCGCGAGGAACGCCGCGCTTCTCCGCGAGTTCCCCCAGGCGATCAATAACCCTGCGATCGGCATCTTCGGTCCGATCGTACATGCTCTTCGCGAAGCGATCTGTTTCGAAGCGCTTGGTTTGCTCGCCCTGCCAGGGACGGGTGAGCCGCCCACGCGCGAGAGGACTCCAAGGAAGAACTCCAATTTTTTCTGACGCGCAGAGGCCGAGCATCTCTCGCTCTTCTTCACGATAAAGCAAATTGTAGTGATTCTGCATGGTAACGAATCGGGTGAGACCGAGCCGATCAGCAAGATAAAGAGCTTTGGCGAATTGCCAAGCGTACATTGACGAGGCGCCGATGTAGCGCACCTTGCCGGCCCTCACCACGTCGTCGAGAGCCTGCAGGGTCTCTTCAATGGGCGTCTCGTAGTCCCAACGGTGAATCTGATAGAGGTCGATATAGTCGGTACCCAAACGGCGCAGGCTCTCGTCGAGTTCGTGAAAGATAGCCTTGCGCGAGAGGCCGCGGCCGTTGGGATCGTCGCGCATAGGTCCATGCAACTTCGTCGCAATAACGACGGCTTCGCGCGAGGCGTTTGCTTTAAGAAATCGCCCCAGCACCTCCTCGCTCTCGCCGCTTGAATACACATTTGCCGTGTCGAAGAAGTTGATTCCAAGATCGAGAGCCTGACGCAGAAAGGGCTGGCTGTCTTCTTCGTTCAGTGTCCATGAGTGCCGGCCAAATCCGGGTACGCCTGTTGCCGGAGCACCATATGTCATGCAGCCAAGGCAAAGGCGCGATACCTTCAATCCTGTGTTACCGAGTCTTACGAAGTCCATCGTTCTCCCTGGGGCGGTAAAAGCATGCCCTTGAATGCTATTTTCGCAGGAAACGCGAACGGCAGAAGATTGCTTGCAAGATCTTCTGCCGCGCCATTAAAAGTTGATGCGACCGGCAAGCTCGATGCTGCGTGGGCCCGCTCCCTCGGCGGTCTGCAGGCCGGGGATGGTCCCGAAGGTGCCCGCGTCCACCTGCATGTTGGGCGGGGCATAGTTGCGGTGATTGAAGACGTTGGCCGCTTCCACGCTGAACTGGAACTTGGCCTGCTCATGAAGCGTTACGCTCTTCATCAGCGACATCGAGAAGTTATCGGTCCCCGGTCCAACGATGCTGCCGACCGAAGCGGTGCCGAAGTAGCCGCGATTGGCGGCAGGAATTGCGAAGGCCGATCCTCCTGGATCAGTGACCGGCGAATCGAGCCATTGATTGACTGTTCGTGTTTCGGGATAGATGCGCTTGCCCGGCAGTAGATCGGCGCGGGTTTGGCCGACTGTGGTGAGGATGTTGGTTCCGGCCGGATCGTTCGTCGCTTCAAATGGGGTGAGGAATGGGCCACTCTGCAAGATTGCCACTCCGCCAATTTGCCAGTCGCCCAGGAGTCTGTTGCTAAAGGCCCCCATATTGAACCAGCGTTGGCCGTGGCCAAAAGGCAAATTGTACAAGTAAGTGACCAGAAAGCGGTGCTTGCGATCATAGGCCACGTTGCCGTAGTCGAGCCCTGGATGGAAGCGATCAGTTAGAAAGCTGCCACCTGCATCACCGCCACTCACGCCGACAAGGCCGTTGGGGGTGGCGCCTTCGGCGTCGGAGAGATCGCGAGTAAATGTGTAGCTTGCATCGAAGGTTAGTCCTTTGCCGCTATGACGCGAAAGTTCAGCGGTGCCACTGTTGTAGTTGCTTTCAGCAGCATTGGCGACGCTCTGAATCACGCTCCAGCATGGATAGGGGCGATGGTCGGAGACAAGGCTTCCGTCATCGGTGATGCAGGATCCGGAGGCGGCGGGCGCAGCATCGGTGTTGCTGTAGCCGATCGAGTTCGCGGGAACCTGGTTCAGGTCTTCCATGGTTTCCAAGTTCGTTCCGTGGCTGCCCGTGTAGCTTAAGCGGGCGCCGATGCCGCGACCCAGATCCTTTTCCAGTGTCAGATTCCATTCCTGCACAGAGGGGTCCTTGTAGTGGATTGGAAATGCCCAGTAGAAGCCCGCAGTGCCGGTTGCGCTGCCGGGTGTCTGCGGCGGGAATGGGTTGGCAAATGAGAGCTGCGGAGTTACATTGTCGGATTGGTAGTCCTGGCTGAAGACACCGACATAGCTTGCATCCACGCCGAAGCCCGATACCAGCGAGAAGCCCAGCGGGGTCTCAATGAAACGCCCCCAGCCTCCACGCACCACCGTCTTGTCATTGCCAAAGGGCCTCCATGCAAATCCGATGCGCGGACCAAGATCCGTCTTGCCGGTAAAGCGCAAACCAGCCGGAATCCCCGCCTGCGATGCCGTCAGAGTCGGTGTGGGTGAGATGGCAGCCATAAATTGTTGCGATTCAAAAGAAAGTGCTTGCGTATTGGGCACAACAACAGCGCCGCGCACCGTCGAACCGGCAACTGTTCCGGCACCGTTATAGTCCGGCAGGAAAAAGGCGGTGTTGTATCCAGTGTCCCTGAGCGGAGGATGCAGTTCATATCGAAGCCCGACATTCAAAGTCAGATTCGATGTAACTTTCCAGTCGTCCTGGCCATAAAAAGCGTAGGAGTAGCCAAGTCCGTTCATGCTTGGCTTGTTTGTTGTGCTTACGTCGGTGGTATCCGGATAGCCAAGCAAGAATGAAGTGAAAGGATCTCCAATCGCGGCTCCGACGCTGGAAGAGCCATTGAAGACATACCAACCGGAGCGGTAGTTGCCGTAGACGTTGTCGTCGTGATCGGTGAGCCGTTTGAAGTCCGCGCCGAATTTGAAGCTGTGCTTCTGTTTGGTCCAGCTCACGTTGTCCAGCAGTTCGATAATCTGGCCGCGCTGCCGTGTGGGATTGCCTCCTCCGGTCGCAACAAAACCGTTGATGAGCACCTGCGGGGCTTCTGACCAGTCGGTGTCGGGCTGGGGAACGGCGGTGATTCCGGTCTGCGACAGCAATTGCGACGTGCTGAAGTTCTGGTTGGCGGAGGTGTGCTGCGCGTTGAATCCGCCGCGAAACTCGTTGAGCAGCTTTGGCGTGAAGATGTAGTTATGGGCAAAGGTCAGCCCCTCATCGATCTCCGGCGTGTTATAGCCGCCCTGAAGCGGACCGCCCGCGGTCTGGCAGAAGTTGAATGTGCATCCGACATTCGGCGCACTTGTCACCTGACGGTTCTTGTAAGAGAATCTCGCAAATACATTCTGTTTGGTCGAAATGGTCTGGTCGAAGCGGATGTCGCCCTGGTTCGCCGAGATCGGAGCGGCAAAGTTCTCTCTGAAATTGTTCGAGTAAGAATTGGCCGACCCATAATTCGGAACAGGATACAAGTAATTCAGAATATTGGCAGCGATTGGACTGATTGGGACATTGGCCGGATCGATGGGCGTCACTCCGTCCGGCTGGTAGATCGCAATAACTCCTTGATTGGAGAGATAGCTGGTCAAGTTGCCATTACGCATATCCACTGAGGGCACGCTCATCACATCCGAGATTTCGCGCGGAAGCCGCAACGCCTCGAAGCTCGCAAAGAAGAAGGTCTTGTTTGTTCCACGGTATAGATAAGGAATATTCAGCGGTCCGCCCAGGGTTCCGCCAAAATCGTTCATGACGATCTTGGGCTTGGCGGGCGCGAAGGCCACGGGGATGCCCGAGTTCAGTTCAGTGTTCTCCAGATTCTCGAAGACACCTCCATGATAGCTGTTCGTTCCCGCCTTCGACACCGTCGTAATATCGGCGACGCCAGAGAACTCGGCGTTATTGTTGGACTCGCTGACGCGAATCTCCTCGATCGAATTGAAGGAGGGAAACATTTCGTTGACCGGACCTGAATACTCCACTCCTACGCTGGAAATTCCATCGATGGTGACGCTGAGCAGCGCTGGAGTCGTACCCATCACCATCAGATTGCCGCCGCTGTCGGTTTGCACCCCGGACTCGGTCGTCAGCGAGTCTATCGGGCTGGTGGAACCGGTGGAGCGGGAATAAATGGCAACGGGAAGATCCACCAATTCCTGGCCCACCTTTGTCTCCGCAAGATTTGACACGTCAGTGTTGATCACAGTGACCATGTCGGAGACAACTTCCACGCTCTCGGTCTGCGCACCCGGTTTCAGCGCCGCATCCACGCGCCGGGTCTCGCGTGCGGTCAGGGAGATCTCCGGCAGCGACTCGGTCTTGAAACCCTGCGCCGAAATCGTCACCGTATAAGTTCCCACGTCGATGTTGCTGAATGCGTAGTTTCCAGCGCTATCCGACACCACCACACGCTTGGCCATCGTTCCCTTGTTGGTTAGCGTCACTTCCGCACCCGGCACCAGCGCATCGGTGCTGTCGTGCACCGTCCCAAGAATGGTGCCAAAGGTCGACTGCGCAGATCCCGGCTGGGCGGCAATCAGAAGAAAACAGAAAGCCAGCGAAAGGCATGGAGAGATCGACAAGTGACGAATGGAAGCAAGAAGGATACGCATAAGGCCACCTTTCAAAGAAGGCTCTCTGAAACATCGGCGTGAGGACAATACACCGCCCCGAGTTCGAGAGCGAATGAAATCCGGCTGATTCAGACTGAGTTGAGCGTTGACGAAACTTGCGATAAATGAAGAGGTTTAGTCGATATTGCTGGAAGTTCGAACGAAAGTCAAGAATCTTTATGCGGTCCTTATAGTGCAATTCTTATGCTTAAAATAAGCATTCTAGCGCTAACTCCAAGCTAAGTGCCCGTTAAAGTGCCGTAGATATGAGGCGCCGCAAATGGCGGTGGAGGCCGCACGATCATCGCTGGATGACAGCGCGCGTCAATTCTCGGTCGTTGTCATTCCTGCTGCTAACTCAATGTTATACAAGAGTCAAAACGCCGGCGATACAAGAGTGCAACCGGAGCACAAGCCTGTTTTCGAGCTAAACTGAAGAGCCGTGGTTTGGTGAGTGTCTCGTCTATGAAGCTTTCACGCAAGCGAGATCATCTTTGTCTCAAGATACTCATCAAGGCCTTCCGGCCCGGACTCACTGCCGATTCCGCTTTCCTTCCATCCGGTGAATGGGCCCTCGGTTGCAAACGGATTCCAATCGTTTACTCCGATCAGACCAAACTCCAAAGCCTCAGAGGTCTGGCGCGCAGTGCGCAGGTCGTTGGTCCATACGTATGCGGAGAGGCCTTGACGAGTGCCGTTAGCCATCTGAATTGCCTGCGCCGCTTCGTCAAAGGACGTAACGGGAAGCACTGGGCCGAAGATCTCGTCGGCGAAGGCAGGTAACTCGGCTGTAACATCGGCGAGAACTGTCGGTTCGTAAAAGTACCCTTGCCGATGCCCGGCCGGGCGTTGTCCGCCGGCCAGGACGCGTGCGCCGCCGGCTACGCTTTGGTGCACGATTCGTTCGATATGGTCTCTTTGCCGTGCGTGAATCAATGGTCCGACGTTTGTGCTTTCGTCGAGGCCGTCTCCGACCTTGAGCTTGCTCGCGAGCGCGGCTACGCGCTCAGAGAAACCGGTCACGATGGATCGATGCACAAGGAAACGCTGTGGAGAGACGCAAACCTGTCCGGCGTTGCGGAACTTCGCCGTCACGGCGCTGGCCGCGACCTGATCAAGATCGACATCGGGAAAGATCAGCACAGGCGCATTGCCGCCGAGTTCGAGCGAGAGCCGCGTTACGGTCTTCGATGCGCCGTCCATCAGGATGCGTCCCACGCGCGGGCTTCCGGTGAAGTGAATCTTGGCGCACAGCGGGTTATCGAGCATCTCCTGCCCGATCGAGGAGGATTGCCCGTTGACCAAATTCACTACGCCATCTGGAATGCCCGCTTCCACCAGCAGGTTCACCATCTCCATTGCAGTCATCGGCGTGTATTCCGAGGGGCGTATTACGATTGTGCAGCCAGCGGCCAGCGCCGCTGCGGAAGCCCGCGCGATGTTATAAACAGGAAAATTCCAGGCAGTAATAATCCCGACAACACCGAGCGGCTGGCGCAGAACGATCAACCGGCGCGCGGGATTCTTAGAAGGAATTACGCGCCCATACGCACGCTTGCATTCTTCGGCAAACCACTCGAAGAGATCGGCTGCCGCGCCCCACTCGCCCTTGGATTGCGGAAGCGGCTTGCCGCTCTCAAGCGTTGTCGTGTTAGCCAGATCGGCAATGCGTTCGCGCATCAGATCGGAGGCGCGCTTCAGTATTGCGGCGCGCTCATAGGCCGTACGCGTCGACCAAGCGGGAAATGCGGCCGCAGCGGATTCAATCGCCAACCGGCAATCGGCTCCATCTCCGAAGGGAAGCTCACGGAGAGGCTCCTCCGTCGCCGGATTCAGCACAGATTTAATCTTGGAGTTAGCTGCTGAAACCCAGTTGCCCCCGATGCGTTGCAGATAGGTGTACGCCATACGATCTTCTCCTTACATTTGTCTTGAGTACACGAGCCTTCCCGCGAGATAGGTTTGTTCGACGTCGATGTTTCGAATTGCATCGGGCTCGACTGCGGTTGGGTCTGCGGACAAAACTGCGAAGTCGGCCCATCGGCCGGGCTGGATGCTGCCGCGGGTGTGCTCTTGACCAGCGACTGTCGCAGATCCCAACGTGTAAGCGTGGAGAGCTTCTTCCGCGGTGACTGCCTGCTCGGGTAGAATGCACTCTCCCTCACGCGTGCGACGCAGCACAGCAGCCTGCATACCAGCAAGCGGCGAGTCGTCCGAGACGACCGGTGCGTCAGACGAGAATGCAACTGTCAGTCCAGCGTCGAGCATGGCGCGAATCGGGTAGACGCGGGACTCCAGATTGTCAGGAATGAATGCTATGAAGTTCGCGCCCAACTCGTCGAGAAAAATGGGCTGCGTCACGGCGAATACATTTGCCGCGAACAGTCGTTTGAGTTGAGTGGCACTGGGCAGACCGAGATGCTCAATGCGATGAGCGAGGCCGTGTGGATGTGCCCCGAGACCTTCGAGAAGACCAAGCACCTGTTCGATCGCAGCATCTCCGATAGCATGAGTCGAGATGCGCCATCCGAGCCTATGCGCTTCGTCGAATAGGGCCTCCATATCGTCCGTTTGAAAGCGAGTTACTCCTGAAAAACTGCTGTTGCGATAAGGAACAGTCAGTGCAGCGGTGCCTCCGCTCAGTCCACCATCCGCGAGGAATTTCACCGTGTCGACGCGCAGCATCGGTGAAAGATGCTTCGGCGGCAACGACAAGGGACCGGTGGTTCCATCGGGCCTGCCCAGCGGCATCACCAACATGCGTACTGGAAGCGTGCCGTCCGCATCCATTTCCAGGTAAGTTTCCAGGAGCCCAGGCAAGACGCCGCAATCCGAAGATGAAGTAATGCCAAGTGAAAGCTGGTGCCTGAGCGCGGCATCGATCATGGCGCGATAGTCTGCGCGTGTAGGTGCTGGAATCACGCGATTCACCAGCCCGACAGCGGTCTCGTGCAAGAGCCCGCTAGGTTCCCCGTATGGCTCCAGTTCGATGATTCCGCCATCCGGCTGTGCGGTTCCTTTGTCTATTCCCGCCCGCTTGAGAGCAAGGCTGTTGGCGGCGAAGATATGTCCGCAAGTGCGCGTAAGCAGGACCGGCCGATCTGCAACAAATCGATCCAGATCACGGTGTGTGGGCTTGCGTCCCTCGGCCAATGAGATCTCATTGAAACCGCGGCCCAATAGCCACGCGCCTTTGGGGAGAATCGCATCGCGCTGCATCAGAAGCGCCCCGATCTCTTCGATGCTCTTCGAGTGGCGAAGATCCAGCGCGGTGGTCAGCAGTTGGCCCACCTTCCAGATGTGCGCATGAGCATCTTCGAAACCAGGAATCAGCGTCCGGCCTTCGAGATCGATCAGTTGTGTGGATGAACTTGCCTGGCGGCGCAACTCTGGCTCATCTCCGGCGGCAACGATCTTTCCCTCGGCAACGGCCACCGCGCCAACGCGCCGCGGCCGGTGCATGGTGAGAATGTTGCCATTCACAAAGATCAGGTCGAATCCCTCCATCAACGCACTCCAGTAAGCAGGGACTCGTCTTGCTTGCAATGTTGCTCTGAGGCCGCGCCAATCGCATCGCCGACGATGGCGAGCGCCTCGCGCACCATATCGAGCGGCATGTTAAGCGGCGGCAAAAAGCGAATGCAGTTGCTGAACAGCCCTGCGCGCATAAGAATTACGCCACGCGCAGCCGCCTGACGAACGATGCCGACAACTTGCGAGGCCGGAAGCGGAGTCTTCTTCTGGCGGTCGGCTACGAATTCAGTCAGCAGCATGGGGCCAAGCCCACGAACATCACCGACGATTGGCCACTTTGCCTTCCAGCCTTCCATGATTTCGCGCATCGCTTCGCCTAGAAGATTCGCATGAGCTAGAAAATCCGGCTCTCGGAGGATGTTCAAAGCGGCTACGGCAGCAACGCATGCCACGGGGCTGCCGCCATACGTGCCGCCAATGCCGCCAAGATGCGCCGAGTCCATGATCTCCGCCCGCCCGGTGACTGCGCCGATCGGCATTCCAGCGCCGAGGGCCTTGGCAGAAACGATCAGATCGGGGACGATGCCGTAGTGCTCGACTGCATAAAGTTTGCCTGTCCGTCCCGATCCGCATTGAACTTCGTCGGCGATCAGCACGATGCCGTGCTGCGTGCAGATCTGCCTGATGCGTTCGAAAAATCGCTTCGGCACGGGCAAAAAGCCCGCTTCGCCTTGCACCGGCTCAATAAGGATCGCGGCCACGGCGGAGGGATCGACCTGGGCGATCATTGCCTGATCGAGCTGCTGGATAGCAAAGTCAATGTATTGCTCTTCAGTCATGCCTGCCGGAGTGCGATAGAGATTGGGGAACGGCAATCTGACAATCTCCGGCGCGAAGGGACCGAAGCCCGACTTGAAGAGCCCGTACTTGCTTGTCAGGCTCAGCGTGAGCAGCGTACGGCCGTGATAAGCGCCCTCGAAGCAGATGATGGTTGAGCGGCCCGTGTATTTGCGCGCTAGCTTGACTGAGTTCTCCACGCTCTCGGCGCCGCTGTTGGCCAGCAGCGTCTTCTTTGGGAAATCGCCCGGCGTGATCTCGTTCAAAAGTTCGGCGAGAGCCAGAAGAGGTTCATAGGTGGTAACCAGCGCGCAGGGATGGATGTACTGCGCTGCCTGCTGGGCAATGGCTTCAACCACCGAATCCGGCGAGTGGCCAACTCCCAACATGCCGATACCGCCGGCCATATCGATGAGCGTATTGCCGTCGACATCGAAGACCAGAGCGCCCTTGGCGCGCTCCACCACAACATCTGTTGCCCGCGCCCACCCTGCGGGAAGAGCTGCGGCACGGCGAGCAAGCGCCGTTTTGGCCTTGGGGCCCGGAATATCGGTTTCAAGATGAATATAGGACATCGCACTCTCCTTTGAAGCGAAACGCACGCTCTTCTCCGCGGGAAGAACGAGCAGCACACTGTAGTTGTCGCAGACTGGATCGTTGAGGTAATTGGCCAGCAGGCCGCGCGGCTCGAAGCCGGTCTTCATCTGCATACTGACCGTTGGATCGAAGAGATCGCCCCGCACAACGCGGTCGTAGTACTCTTTGATCGACATTTCCGCGCGATGCGCATCGTAGCCGGGAATCATGCCTGCTGTGACCTGGCCTTTAAGACCGAGACGCCAGACGAGCTCCTGCCGTGCCGCATAAAGAGCACCGGCGATGCCTCGCCCGCGATACTCAGGATGCGTTCCGATGTCCGCGCCGTAGAGCCAGACGCCATCGGGCTGATGCGAGGTCAGCCATCCTCCGGCGATGATCTCATCGAAGCTGTGATCGACATGTTCCAGATCGAAGTGCAATCGCAGCGTCGTGGTCGCGCCCACCACGCGATCCCCATCGAGGACGGCAAACTGCCCCTCGGGAAACAACTCGATATGTTTGCGATAGTGTTTCGCCTTGAAACGCTGATCGTCGTCCAGGGTTGGGAAGCAAGCGTATTGCAACTCCTCCAACTGTTCGCAATGATCCGGTTGCGTATTCAGAAGAGTGAGTCCGCCCCTTATTTTGCGGAAGTAAGACATGGCCGCGCCTCCTCGCGCACGAGAGTTTCAATTGCCGATTCGAGAACATCGAGTCCCTCGTGCATCTGCTCGTCAGTCGCCACCAGCGGAACCAGCAAACGAATTACGTTGCCATAGGTGCCGGATGTCACAAGCAGCAGCCCATGCTGCAGCGCATAGCGCGTCACTTCTTTCGTCAGCTCCGTTGCGGGCGTCTTCTCTTTTCGGTCGAGCACCAGTTCGATCGCCTGCATTCCGCCCAGTCCACGAATATCTCCGATACACTCAAACCGATCTTGCCAGGCACGGGCGCGCTGCGCAAAGATCTTGCCGATCTCCTGCGAGCGCGAGCAAAGATATCCATCTTCAAAGAGCCGTAGCGTTGCCAGTGCGGCTGCACACGAGACGGGGTTGCCGCCGAAGGTTCCGCCCAGCGCGCCTGGGCCTGGTTGATCCATGATCTCCGCGCGGCCGGTGACGGCAGCCAGCGGCATGCCTCCAGCAATACTCTTGGCTGAGAGCAAAATGTCCGGGACCAGGCCGAAATGCTCGCAGGCAAAAACGCGCCCCGTGCGGCCGTAGCCGGTCTGGACCTCGTCGGCGATCAGAACGATGCCGTATTGATCGCACAACGCGCGCAGACCGCTCACGAACTCGGCCGGCGGCACGATGAAGCCGCCCTCGCCCTGAATCGGCTCAAAAAGAATCGCCGCGACCTGATTGGCGGGGATGCGATGGCGAAAGGTCTCCTCGATCGCTTGCAAGCTCTCTGCCGCCGCATTTTTGCTGCGGTATGGATTGGCGAATTGAACCCGATAAACGTCCTGAGAGAAAGGTCCGAAGCCATACTTGTACGGCCTCTCTTTTGCCGTGACCGACATGGCCATGTAAGTCCGCCCGTGATACGCATCGTCGAAGCAGAGAATCGCTGGGCGGCCGGTGAAGGAACGCGCGATCTTGATTCCGTTTTCGACCGCCTCCGCGCCGGAGTTCACAAAAAAGGTGCGCTTCTCCCCATCGCCCGGAGCGAGCGAGTTGATACGCTCAGCCAATGCCACATAGCTTTCGTAGGGCGCAACCATAAAGCACGTATGCAGAAAAGCCTCGGCCTGCTTTTGAATCGCCTTGACCACCGCGGGCTGCGCGTGACCGGCATTGATGCATCCGATGCCGCCATAGAAATCGAGATAGACGTTTCCGTCCACATCGGTAATGGTCGCGTCTGAAGCACTCTTCACAAAGACAGGCGTGATCTGAGGCACCCCGCGCGGAACTGCCCTCTGCCTGCGCGCCGCCCATGCAATGGATTTCGGTCCTGGAACATCGGTCAAAAGCGAAATGGATTTCATGATCCCCCTTTGCTACTTCCGATTGCCGCGATGCTGACTGGGTAATGCCGGCCTTGCATCTCCGATGAAGCTAATCGTGTGGAGAGAGATTGGTCCCGATTGTCTCTTCTCGACCATTTCGCTTCTTACTCTGCTAACGATTTACTTTCTCGATTGACGAAAGTGTACCACACAACTTGCGATAAAACGGAAGATTTAATCACCTCTCCATTTCCTGAAGATCACCAAATGGTTGCAGTCTGCGCCTTGTGACGCGCCCTGGCGTAGCAGAGTATTGCCGCGCCGAGAACGGTCCCGATTGCGAACACAAGCTTGAGCTCATAGGTCCAGACATGTCCGGTCGCCTCGGCTGGGACAAAAGCCAGGCATATCCCCAATATGCTTGAGAGGAGTCCGGCGAGGCCATTGACGGCAACGTACATGCGACCTCCCTCTTTTTTGTGCCGGGCTCGGGCCTGTTTGATCAGCGCGGCAAACATGTAGACATTCGGAATCAACTGAAGCACGACAGAGATGCTGATCAGCGTCAGGTAGGCCTCGCTCACTGACGCGCCGAGATAGCTCATCAGAATCAGGAGCGCCGAAAGAACGGCAAAGACTGTCAGTGCGATATACGGCGTGTGATAACGCTGATGAACGCGGCCGAGAACTGGAGGAAGGTAGTGATCGATGCCCGCGACAAACGGCAGACGCGCAGTCCCGCCAAACCACGCCGAGGCCGTGCCGAGAATGGCGACAGCCTCGAAGAGCGCTACGGGAGCGACCACCATCCGCAGATCCACACGTTGCGCCATCGAATCGATCGTCTGCAACACTCCGGACAAGACGCCAATCTGATCGTGCGGCATGGCCACCAGCATGGAAAAAGTCACGCCGACGTATGCGGCTCCCGAGATCACGCCGCCCCAGAAGATCGCTCCTGGCAAAACCTTGCGCGGCTCGCGAATCTCGTCGCCCATAATCGATGCAAGATCGAGTCCTTGAAGACTGTAGCAAATCGTTCCAAAGACAGCGAAGATCCGCCAATCAGCGATCCGCGGACGAAGGTCGCGCACTGCAAAGGCGCTTCCGTTGCGGTGCAAGATGAGGGCTGCAAGGCCGCAGATCATCACCGCTCCGACCAGCGTGCCGACGCCTCCGAGATTCGTGATCCATTTCCCGGCCGATTCTCCGCGAACATTGAGGTACAGTAGAAACGCAAGCAACGCAATCGCCGCACCACCCGTGAACCGTTCATTGTCCGCAAGCGCCTGGATTGAGGGTCCGAACATATACACGCCAACGCCGATGCAGGAGAGCAAGACGGTCGGAAGGTACACGACATTTGCCAGCCAGTAGCACCATGCAGCAAGGAACCCATGCATGTCTCCAAAGCTGTTCTTCGTCCAGAGATAAACTCCACCCTCTCCCGGCCACACTGCCGAGAGCTCCGTAACGGCGACTCCCTGGGGCCAAAAGTACGATCCGAGCGCAATGACCCAGAGCCAAAGCGTCATCGGACCTGCCACGGCGATAGCCGGCACGATGTTGAGATTGGCGACTGCGGCAACGAAGAGAAGAATCAGATCGCGGCGGCCGAGCACCTTGTCAAGATGCGGTTCAACCGGCGCGGCTGCTTGTTGCACTGCAGGCGCAGCTTGAGGTGCAGTTTGCAGACTCTCTCCCCTATTGTGTGGTTTGTGCGATAACTCAGGCTCTCTTATCTCTCATGATGATGAAATAAGGAAATCGCGAATCGATGTAAATATATGTACTGGAACTGCGGCTAAGTCTGTGCCATCCAGGCACTAGAATGCACGCACCAGCGCTCCAGAAAGAAGGCGGGAGTGCGCGACAGATAAGGACCTTCGCGAGCATGACCGCTGAGACGCTGCGATCGAACAACTGCCCGGTCAGTGCTCAATTAAACTTGCGATAAAACATGAGCTTTGCACTATCATGATGAAGGCGGCGGTTTGTTTTGTCAAGAGGAATGGCGCCAAGGGCGTCTGGATTCGCGACGTGCGCAAATTCCCTCTTATGAGATCGACCTCGGGCGGGATGGTGAGTTCAGAAAATGCTTCTCTTCCTATGCCTGGCATCCCGAACCCTGCCTGAAATGTGTTTGATACGAGTGTCTTGGCTTTTTTTGTGCGAGTTCCAGTGGGATACCGGGAACCTGCTATCCTAGCTGTTTGAGTGGGAAGCGATGAAGCGATTGCCTAACAACCGCAAGCTATTAATGACGAAGTCGGATGGTTCAAAACTTCCGCGGGGTCTGAAGCGAATTGACGCGACAGCACTGGGCTCCAAGCGTTTGCGCATTGGCGCTGTCGCAAATCAACTTGGGATTTCCGCGTCGATGATCCGGGCCTGGGAGCGCCTTGGCCTGCGAAGAGAGGCAAACAGAGAGGGCGCTCACCGGCTCTACACGGAGAAGGATATTCAACTTCTCTGCCGCGCTGTGCATCTCAGGCAGGTTGGAGGACTGAATGCGCCGGCAATTATCGATCAACTGCAGCGCGAAGGCTTGCTTCCCGGTACAGGCGGGACTCGCACCGCGGCCAAGGCGCGAGCGACCGGAAACCACCTTCGCGCATTGCGCCTTGAACGCGGCCAATCGCTGGCTGAGGTGGCTGCGGCAGTCGATATCTCCACAGGATTTCTCAGCAACCTTGAACGTTCGCAGACCGGCGTCTCGCTGGGCATCATGCACCGCCTTGCGCAGCACTACGGAACGACGCTCAACGATTTCTTCTATCAAGCGGATTCTCCGGGGCCGTTGGTTCGCAAAGGGCATGGCAGACAGCTTGCGGGCGGCGATGGAGTTCAGATGGAGATTCTCGCCTGGGGAAGGATCGCGATGGAGCCGCATATCTTTCATGTCGCGCCCGGCAAAGGCAGCACCGACTTTTACACGCACCACGGCGAGGAGTTTCTTTACGTTGTGAAAGGATCGCTGAGCATCACTCTCGGAGAAGAGGAGTTTCGGCTTAGGCCGGGCGACAGCTTTTACTTCCAAAGCACCGTCAGGCATCGCTGGCTCAATGAAGGAAAGACTGAGGCGATCATTCTATGGATCAATAGTCCATCCGCTTCGTAAAGCCGCCGGTCTCGAATCTTCGGCTTCAGTCCTTCGCCAGCCTACTGTTATTGACCTTTGGAACGGTATGTCAATGAGAATCGTCGACGATCTGGATGCAATGACCTTGAGCACGACGCTCGTTGCTGTATTGCTTTGCGCACTGATCGCGATCATGGAAATTCGCGATTGGAAGAAACCTAGCTTAGCGAAAGGCGGATTTTGGATCGTACTTTTGCTGGCCGGCACTCTCTGGTGCGGGATACTGGGCTTCAGCACACTTGATGACGCCTCCGATGCAAAGCACTCTTCTGTTACAGGCAAGCTGCAGGTTATCGGCTTTGCATACGCCGGACGAGGCTCGCATGTTGCCCGGTACCTGGCGTGTGTCGAGGGTTGCACTTCAACCAGTGTCCCGCTGATCATGGAGCCGGTAGCTCAATCAATCGTCAGAGAACATGGGAGTTCGCCCACATTGAAGGTGGGTTATCTGATTGAAACTGGAAAGATTCGAGCGGACGCAAACGGATTCAAGGTGGTCGATATCTCAGATCCGTCCACAGGCGCATCCCTCTATCATCTCGACACGAGTCATCATGCCCTGCGCGCCGGGATTCTTTTTGCCGATGCGGCGCTGTTCTTGCTGGTAGGCTTGCTCGGATTACATTCAGTCAACCAGAGCCGGTCTTCCTATTGATCACCGGGACCGTAGAAACAACTGCGATCGGGCCTGTTCCAAAGTCAGGCGTGCGCTTCGAACTTGACCAGGACCTGCAATAGTCAATCCAACCTCTTCGGTCTCCAGTTCTCCGACGAATCCTTACATCCGGGCTTGTATAAATGGGCCAAACGAGTGAAAAACACCTTGACCGCAACTTTTGATGGAACACGCTATTCGGCAAGCGCAATTGATGTCAAATAGTATCCTAGAGTTAGCGCCATACGTGCCGGACAGTCCGGGGCCTGACGGGCAATCTCAGATTTAGGGGCGAAGCCCCACTGCGGAACTTCATAACACGTCATTCCACTGCGGCGAGGCCGCGAAGGCGGAATGGATCAATCCTACGTGTGAGTAAGTTTGTGGAAAGTTTCCCCACATGCGCGGTTCTGCCGGGTCATAGTCTTCCGAAAGAAGGCCCAGCGGCGACAGCGCTCCACGAATCTGATCGAACATTGCTGTGGCCTCGGCGCGACGTCCCGAAGCAGCGAGGGCCTCAATCAACCAAAAGGCACAGATGACAAAAGCCACTGAGGGTTTGCCGAATCCGTCGTCGAGGCTATAGCGCTGCAACCAGCCTCCCATGGACAGGTCTTTATGAATAGCATCGATTGTTTGGCTTAACTTCGGATCGTCAGCAGGAAGGAAACGAAGGCGGACCATTTGGAGAAGCGATGCATCCAGATCGTCTCCGCCGTAGTGGCCCACAAAGCTTCTCCTGCTTTGACTCCAGGACTTGGCAATAATTTCGGCGCGAATCTTGTCGGCCGCGGAACGAAACTCCGCCGCCTGTGCCGGTTTGTGGCGATCTGAGATCAGCGCCATGCGGTCGGCGGCCGCCCAGCACATGAGACTTGAGAATGTTTGCGGCTTCGATTCTGTTCGATATTCCCAGATCCCCGCATCCGGAACACCGGTCAGGGAGATCGCCTTTCGCGCGAGACCCTCAATCAATTGCAGCGCCGCCGGCGAACGCTCCGCGCTCAGGCGCTCGTCAAGAAAGATCGGAGTCAGCGCAAGAACCATCTCCCCGTAGATGTCGTTCTGAGAGTGCAAAGCCGCTCCATTTCCGATGCGTACAGGCTGTTCGCCGTTATAGCCGGGCCAATTATCGAGAATCGACTCTTCGAGGTTCTGCGATCCGTCCACTCGGTAGAGCGGCGCCAGATTGAGC
This sequence comes from uncultured Occallatibacter sp., assembly GCA_964525655.1. GTDB lineage: Bacteria > Acidobacteriota > Terriglobia > Terriglobales > Acidobacteriaceae > Telmatobacter. The sequence continues at coordinate 17,063 of CAZGHZ010000037.1, read as the reverse complement.
CCTGGCGCCCCGCCGGCCACGTTCAACAGGTACTGGACGAATTGCTCGCGTTCTTCGGTTTGCCCGAGCGACCCGAATGCATTCAGCACGTAGTAAGAGTCGCGCAACCAGCAATAGCGATAGTCCCAGGTGCGCCCGCTTCCCGGTGACTCTGGAATCGATGTGGTCATCGCCGCGATGATCGCACCTGTGTCTTCAAAGCAATGCAGTTTCAGCGCCAGCGCAGACCGGATTACCTCCTTCTGAAACAGTGGTGGGATGTCGCACTGCTTTACCCATCGCTGCCAGTAGCGTGAGGTCTCGTTCAAGAATCGCTCACACAAGGGCGCGAGAGGCTCCTCGATCGGGGCGCCCCATGTCAGGACCAGGTGCTGGCGGCCGGTAAGTGTAAATGGCTGGCCGCCCAGGTAGGAAAGGGGTATATCGGTCGTGAGCCGTAACTGGCTCGTGAATCCTTCAAATCGGACGTGATGGGAGCCTTGCACGCGAGAGGGTAACTTCTTGGACCACCCTAGTCTTGGCTCGCAAACTACGGCTATGCGCGGGGCTCCTTCGATCGGTTCGACGATTCGGAACAACTGAGTCGGACGAAACGCCCGGTCGAAGTGCATGAATCGAGGTACGAAGTCGATCACACGGAAGGACCCTGTCGAGGTTCGAAATGTGGTTTCAAGAATGTTCGTGTTGGGAATGTAACGCTGGGCGCCGATTTCTCCGTCTGCTGGGCCAACGCGGAAATGCCCGCCCTCTTTGCTGTCCAGGAGGGTCGAACACACCGGTTCTGAATCGAAGCGGGGAAGACAGCACCAGACAATCTCCCCGCTGTTGTGCACAAGCGCTGAGAACTGGCAATTCCCAATCAGGCCCAGATCTTCAAGTCGCATTTTGACCACCCTGACGCGAGCGTGTGATGTTTCAATGTGAGTATGACACGTATGGCGCGATTCATCCTCGCCCTGATCGTGGGCCTGGCTCTATTAACGTGGGCAGTATCGGGCGTGGTTCAAGCGACGGTTCGCGAGTGGTTTGACCGCGACCTCAGATTGCGCGCCCAGGTTGTGCTCACCGGTGCCAGACAGCCGCTGGCGGATTCCTGGGACGACCCCGCAGATCTTAAGAAGCAGTTGGCAGTCCTCGCACGGGATGAACGCGTGATGGGTGCCGCTGCCTGCGGCGCCGACCTGAGTACGCGATCGAGTACGCCGGGATTCCCGGAGGATTTCAGTTGTTATGCCGTCGGGTCCCGGGTCCGCGCTGCCGATTCGATAGCAGGCAAGAGCACCCAGAACTTCCACGAATGGAATACCATCGCGACACTGCCTACTGGCGGCGTTCTTGTGAGTGCGATGCCCATCTCGTCCCAGGGACAGGATCTGGGGTTCGCGATTCTGGTGAACGACTTGAGTTATATCGAGCGCCGTGAGAGAGCGGCGCAGACTTTCCTGATCGTAGTCTTTGGCCTTCTCGCTGTTACGGCCTTTGGCATACCCCTGATCGTGGCAAGATGGGCGCGTTCCGACTGGAGCCTGGAAGTGCGTACGCTCCTGCGGGGAGGCGGCAAGCAGAGCCGCGAGTTTCAGCCGATTCTTAGAGATATGCGCGAGTTGGTTGGGCGCATGGCAAATGAGCGAGAAGACGCGCCTGGACTGTGGACAGCCGAGCGCCTGAAACAGACTCTGAACCGGCATTTGCATGGAGAGAAGATCGTCATCCTGGCAAACCGGGAGCCATACGTCCATCGGCACACCGCCGATGGCGGAATCGAAGTTCAACATCCGGCCAGTGGCCTGGTTACCGCGCTCGAACCCATCATGCGAGCCTGTTCCGGCGTATGGGTCGCACACGGAAGCGGCGACGCCGACCGCGAAACTGTTGATGGCAACGATCATGTTCGCGTGCCCCCCGACGAAGAGTCGTATCACATCCGTCGTGTCTGGCTCTCGGAGGAAGAGCAACAGGGCTACTACTACGGTTTTTCAAACGAAGGCCTGTGGCCGCTCTGCCACATCGCCCACGCTCGGCCCTTATTTCGCGCCGAAGACTGGAAGCAGTACAAGGCCGTCAACCAGAAATTCGCCGACGCAGTATGCAGCGAAGTGGATTCGAAAGATCCGATCATCCTGGTGCAGGATTATCACTTCGCTTTGGCTCCCGCGATGATACGCAAACGCTTGCCCGCTGCAACTGTCATTATGTTCTGGCACATTCCTTGGCCGAATGCCGAGCGAATGGGCATCTGTCCCTGGCGCAATGAGCTGCTTGAGGGCTTACTGGGAAGCAGTATTCTCGGCTTCCACACGCAACTGCATTGCAACAATTTTCTGGATTCCGTGGACCGGTATCTGGAAACGCGCCGAGACCAGGAGCAAAACGCCGTCATGATGCAGGGCCACCGGACTTTGGTCCGTCCGTATCCGATCGCACTTGAATGGCCGGTCCACTGGGTGACGTCGGCGCCCAGCATCGAGGAGTGCCGCGCTCGAGTGTGGCAAGATCTTGGATTGAAGCCGAACGCTCTGTTGGGAATCGGCGTGGACCGCCTGGATTATACAAAGGGCGTTGAGGAGCGCCTGGAGGCAGTGGAACTGCTGCTGGAGCGGCATCCGGAGTTTCGCGGCCGCTTCAGCTTCGCCCAACTGGCCGCTCCCAGCCGGACCAAGATCGCGCGGTACAAGGAACTCAACGAAACGGTGGAGCGCCTGACCGAGCGCATCAATCTGCGCTTCGGAACGAAAGACTACCGGCCCATCATTTTGCTCCGCTCTCATCACGAACCTCCGGAGGTTTTCCGTTACTATCGAGCCGCGGATCTTTGCTATGTGAGCAGCCTGCACGACGGCATGAATCTGGTGGCTAAAGAGTTCGTGGCCTCGCGTACCGACTTGAAAGGCGTACTGGTGCTCAGCGAATTCACCGGGGCCGCGCGGGAATTGACAGAATCTCTCATTGTGAATCCATACGACCTTGAGGGAAGTTGCGCTGCATTGGCCGCCGCGCTCACGATGCCTGAGGACGAGCAACGAGATCGTATGAGGTCGATGCGCTCTCTCATGGTCCAATTCAACGTCTATCGATGGGCCGGAAAGATGCTGATGGATGCCGCGCGCTTGCGCAATCAGGACCGAGTGGCTGAGCGCCTGGCCGAGCGCGGCAGCGAGGCTTCCGCGGTCTTACGATGAAGTATCTTCTTGCGAAAACCTGTCTTCCGATTGCAACCGGGCTGGCCAGAGAGCGGACGCTCTGCGCGTTCGATTTCGATGGAACGCTGTCGCCTATCGTCGACCATCCTCGCCTGGCGATCATGCGCGCCCGCACTGAGAACCTGCTTCGCCGCCTGGCTGTTTTGTACCCATGCATCATCGTCTCCGGGCGTGCCCGGTCGGACGTTCTGGAAAAGCTGAGTGGCATCAATGTTGCCCAGGTGATCGGCAACCATGGCGCGGAAACCGAAGGAGCTATCGAGTCGAGCCAGCAGATTGAACAATGGAGGGCCGCTCTCGAGCTCGAGCTTGAGCCAGTTTCCGGGGTGTGGGTTGAAGACAAGGGTATGTCGTTGGCGGTTCACTATCGTCAATCCATCGAAAAGAGGGATGCACGCCGGCGAATCCTCGCAGCCGCCCGGAAGCTGAATGTTGCGCATGTCTTCGGAGGCAAGCAGGTGGTGAACCTGGTAGTGACCGGGGCTCCCAATAAAGGGGATGCCCTGGCTGCCGAACGGGATCGCCTGGGATGCAACTGGGTCTTGTATGTGGGAGACGACGCGAACGATGAGGACGCCTTCGGCATGAGCGGCAACCTTGTCTCAGTGCGCATCGGCCAGAAGCTGCGGTCCCGCGCGCGCTACTATCTTCGCGCCCAGACGGAAATCGACGAGCTTCTCGAATTGCTGATCCGGCTGCGGGAGCGCTCCGTTCTTGCATAAAGTCTCTAGCACTTGAGGCGTGAGCACCGATCAGCGCGTCATGCTCAACGGCTTCTACTCGGCAGAGGACTACCCGGTTCATCTTCGCCGTATTCGATTTCACGACCCCGAGACAGGGAAGACGCTGGTGTTTCTAACCAACAACACCGCCTTGCCTGCCCTGGTCGGCACCGCCTTGTATCCGGTTCTTGTTCATCGGCCCGCAGATTCGATCCACGCTTCCTCCCCACAATCGGTCACCCTCATGCAGTTGCGCTTCACTTCACTCACTGTGACCAGCTTATGACGGGACTTGCACCCGTAAGAATGCGCCATGCTGGGCGCACAACGACTGCGGGATGGGCCGTTGGCCCATCCCGCATTGATGCATGGCCGCCGCAGAGCCTACGCGTAGATGCCGCGCTGCCGGATCGTAAAAGCCACCCGGTCGATGGCCAGCATGTAGGCTGCGATGCGGTTGTTGACGTTGTGCGCCTCGGCATAGCGAATCACATCTTCGAAGCTGTCGCGCAAGATCGTCTCCATCTGTTCGTTGACCACGGCCTCTTTCCAGAAGTAGCCCTGGCGATCCTGCACCCACTCAAAATAACTGGCCGTGACTCCGCCCGCATTGGCGAGAATGTCGGGCACGACGAAGATGCGCTTCTCGGCCAGTATGTCGTCGGCCACGGCTGTCGTGGGACCGTTTGCGCCTTCAACCACAATGCGCGCCTTGATCTTGTCGGCGTTCCGGCTGGTGATCACATTTTCGGTGGCCGCAGGAATCAGCACATCGCACTCTGCGACCAGCAGCTCCTCGCTGGGCATCGCCTCGGCGTTGCGGAAACCAAGAATCGTGTTGTTGCGCCGCTTGTAGTCGAGCAATTGGTGAATGTCGATGCCATTGGAGTTCCATAGCCCGCCGTCGAACTCGGCCACTCCGACAATCTTGTAGCCGCTCTCCATCATCAGCCGCGCAGCATTCGAACCCACATTGCCGAAGCCCTGGATGACCACCCGGCAGCCCTCGACCGGCATTTTCAGATAGCGCAGGCTCTCGTCGCAGACCAACCGCACGCCGCGCCCGGTAGCCTCAAGCCGGCCGCGCGAGCCGCCCACGGTCACCGGCTTGCCTGTGACCACGCTGGTCACCGTGTGCCCCATGTGCATCGAATAGGTGTCCATGATCCAGGCCATGGTCTGCTCGTTGGTGTTCATGTCCGGCGCCAAAACGTCCTTCTCCGGCCCTATGAAGTCGATAATCTCAGAGGTGTAGCGGCGAGTCATCCGCTCCAGTTCGCCCTGGCTCATCTTCTTGGGGTCGCAGATCACTCCGCCTTTGGCGCCGCCAAAGGGGATGTTGACCACCGCGCACTTCCAGGTCATCCAACTGGCCAGCGCGCGCACCTCGTCCAGGGTCACATCCGGCGAGTAGCGGACGCCGCCCTTGCCGGGACCGCGGGCGATCGAGTGCTGCACGCGGAAGCCGGTGAAGATCTCGAAGCGGCCGTCGTCCATGGCCACGGGAAAGTGCACGATGATCTCGCGGGCCGGCGTGCGCAGCATCTTCCACAGGTTCTCTTCCAGGTTCAGCTTGCGCGCCGCAAAATCAAATCGAGCTTCCTGGGCCTCCCAGGGATTGATTTCCTGCTCAAGGGATATCGATTCCATTCATCTCTCCAATTCCGGGGGCCGGCCGCTTCAGCGATCGATACAGGGTGCACCCACCTCCACATAATAGACGAGACTGGCCTTTTCGGCAGGGTGCAGTGTGGCGGGCGGTCCACAGCTCAATCTACGATCAGGATTGCGTGCCCCAGAGCCTGCCCTGAGCTTCTCGAAGGGTCTCGATTTTGAACCCTGTCCGGTCGAGGATCGCGGTCTCCTATGTCTGAGAATCCAGACAAGGGGGCGTCCATCTGTATTGGTCGGATGTGGGCCTTTCGCCAAATGTGCTTTCCATCGCCATTATCTAACCCTCATCCCTGCTCTCTGCTCTAAACTCAACTTGGAAGCTCATCTCCTTTCCCGAGGTCAATTACCCTTGAGAACTCCGCGTCTGTCTCTCTTCGCCGTTTGCGCGCTCCTGCTGGTCGTCTTTTCCCCCTCTATGCGCCCTCAGGTTGCCCCGGTCTCTGCCGAAGCGAACCGCAAGGCCCTCAACGCGCTCTTCGAGGACTACTGGCAGGACAAACTCAAGCACGATCCCGAGTTTGCCTCCACGCTAGGCGACAAGCGCTACAACGACCAGATCGACGACTACTCGGTAAAGGCCTACAACGACGGGCTGGCCCGCGAAGAGAACTTTCTCATGCAACTGGCGGCCATCGATCCGGCAGGGCTCACCGGCGAAGAGAGGACCAGCCGCGACCTGCTCCTGCGCAAATTCGCCGAGGACCTGGAGGCCGCCCGGTTCAAAGAGTGGGAGATGCCTCTCAATCAGATGGACGGCATCCACACGACCTACCCGCGGCTGGTCGCCGAACTGAGCTTCACCAGCATCAAGGACTACGACGACTGGATCGCCCGCCTGCACGCCATCCCCGCGGCCTTCGACCAGGTCACCACCAACATGTCCATCGGCATGGAAGACCATCGCGTGCCGCCGAAGATCCTGCTGGCCAAGGCGCTGGATCAGGTGAAGCAGCTCGCCAACCAGAAGCCCGAAGACTCACCGCTGGCCCTGCCGCTGAAGAGCTTTCCTGCTTCGATTAAGCCCGCCGAGCAGGAGCGAATCAAGGCCGAGATGTTGGCCGCAATTCAAAAAGAGGTGCTGCCCGCCTATCTGCGCCTTGCTCGCTTCCTTGAGGTCAGCTACATTCCCGCCGGCCGCGATGAGCCGGGCCTCTCGGCCCTCCCCGATGGTGCGAAGTACTACCAGTTCCATATTCGGCGCACCACCACAACCGATCTCACCGCCGACCAGATTCACCAGATCGGTATTGACGAAGTGAAGCGCGACGAGACCGAGATGTTGGCGATCGCGCAGAAGCTCGGCTTTGCGGACCTGAAGAGCTTCCGCGCCAGCCTCAAAAGCAATCCCAAGCTGCATCCTGCTTCGCGCGAAGAGCTGCTGGCGGCCTATCGAGGCTATCTGACGCCGATGCAGGCCAAGCTACCGCAGCTCTTCGGCCGGCTGCCCAAAGCGCCCTTCGAGGTGGTTTCCGTTCCCGATTACCTCGAGAAGACCTCCGCCCCGGCCTACTACGAACCCGGTGCGCCCGACGGCAGCCGTCCGGGCCGTCTCTTTGTCGACACTTATCACGCCACCGATCGCAATTTGTACGGCACCGAGGCGATCGCCTACCACGAGGGCCTTCCCGGTCATCACTTGCAAATCTCCATCGCCCAGGAGCAGGAGGGCGTGCCCACCTTCCGCAAGCACGAGTTCTACATGGCCTACGCCGAGGGTTGGGGCCTCTATTCCGAGCGTCTTGGCAAAGATGTAGGCTTCTACCAGGACCCCTACTCCGACTACGGCCGCCTTGAAGCCGACATCTGGCGCGCCATCCGCCTGGTCGTGGATACCGGTGTCCACAGCCGGCACTGGACTCGCCAGCAAATGGTCGATTACATCCACGACCACTCGAACATCGACGAGACCAGCATCCAGGCCGAGGTGGACCGCTACATCGCATGGCCCAGCCAGGCACTGTCGTACAAGATCGGCCAGTTAAAGATCCTCGAGTTGCGAGACCGCGCAAAGAAGGCTCTGGGCGATCAGTTCGACCTGCGCGCCTTTCATGACCAGGTGATCGACTCCGGCGCGTTGCCGCTCGATGTCCTGAGCGACCGCATCGATGCATGGATCGCCAGCCAGAAGCCCGCGAAATGAACGTGACATGACATGACCGGCAGCTTGCAAGGCAATCGCATGAAGCTCGTGAATCGCAAGGAGTAACTGCTTTGAAAGGGCGCGGCTTTAGCCGTGCCGATTTCGAGGCTCGAAATGTGCGGGCTTTAGCCGCCGAGGGGTGCTTTTGGGGACAACTTGGCACCTTCCCTCTGGGGCTAAAGCCCGAGATTCTTCTGAAGCATTTGCGGCACGACTAAAGTCGTGCCCTTTCAAAGCTCATTTTCCTTTGTTCAGAGTCTTGGTGCAATTTCCCCGCGTCAGACTGCCTCCCTACAGCGCAGGATCGTTAAGAAAATCTCTGTGCTCTTCCCAATCGGAATCCAACGCTCGGCCCGAGGGCGCGGAATCTTCCGCGCCCTCGTTTTCATGGGTTTCTCCAATGTGATAGCCTGAATCTTCCGCTTTCAGCCGCGCACCCGCTCGATAAACCGCGAATGCGGGCTATTGCGTCCAAATAGGAGAGAAAACTCATGAAGCGCCTTCTCGCATCCGTCAGCGTCTTTGCATTTTCCTGCTGCCTGCACGCTCAGGCAGTCGATACAACCGTTTGCGCGATCCTTAAGGATCCGATCTCCTTCAATGGCAAGATCGTCAAGATCAAAGGTACGGTCGAGGCGGGCTTTGACCAGTTCGTGGTGAAGGGCGCCGATTGCGGCCAGAAGGTGAACGACATCTGGCTGGCGTATCCGGAGGGAACCAAGGCAAAGTCGGGCGCCGCGCTGGTGCTCGAGTTGCAGCCGGCGAAGAACTTTGCCGGGACTGTGGGGGCGGCCGAACAGCGTGCGGCCGTGACGCTCGACAAGAGCAAGGACTTCAAGCAGTTCGATTCCGCGCTCTCCACCCCCTCAAAAGGAGAGGGATTGTGCATCGGCTGCGGGAAATACACGGTGACGGCGACGCTGGTGGGCCGGTTGGATGGCGTGAAGGCCGGCATTGTGCGCGACAAGACGGGCAAGATCGTGGCCATCGGCGGCTTTGGCAATCTGAACACCTACACCGCGCGGCTGGTGCTGCAATCCGTTTCAGAGGTCTCAACGAATGAGATCGATTACTCGAAGAGCGCCGCGGCAACCAAGGGAGAGGTCTTGCCGGACAACTTCAACACCGACCCACTGGCAGAAGGGCATAGGGTGGCCAAGAGCTTTGGCGCCGGCAACGCGCTGGGTGATCGCGTAGAGCGTGCCGTCGCAGCCTTTGGCAAACAGGGCGATCACAACGGCGTAATGCTCAGCTTTGGCACCGGAAACCAGGCCATTGCAAAGGACGAGGGGAAGAGCGACTCCGATTCCCCGGATGGCATTCTCTACAACTGCAAGATGAATACGGACCGCCTCAAGGGCAACGCTCTGGCGGTCGCGATCGCCTACGCGGGAACGGCGATCGCCGATCTGCGCGATCCGGCCAAGGCGGCCAGCTACGCTGGAAGCTACGATTTTGAATACTATGCCTACCAGGCGGCGGCTCTGGGAGCGATCGGCAATCGCCTGAAGACGCTGACGCTGCCCGGCGGATACCTCATTTGGAACAAAGGATGGGCACCGGCGGAAATGGAGAGTTCCCTGGACACTGGGATTACAACCTTTCTCGGCGGCGAGGAGTTGCTGAAGCGGTAATTAGCAAACAGACTGAAATCGCCGTCCGGTGCGCGAACAAGCCGTGGCGTAGGTGTGGCAGATGCGCGTATCCTTTAGAGTTGCAGCCCGACTCCTATCCGAGATAAGGAAATAAGATGGCGGATACAGCCGTTGAACTTACCCAGGAAACACGCGCGCAGTTGCCCAACGTCCGAGTAGCCGTACTCGGCGCAGGCAAGATGGGCGGCATCCTCTTGCAGGCCTTTCTGAAGCAGAACCTGTTGGCTCCCGATCAGATTCACGCCACTGTGGGCCACGCCGAGCGTGCGCTGGCCCTGAGCACGCAGTGGGGCGTGGATGTGACCACTAACAACCTGGAGGCGGTGCGCCAGTCCGATCTAATACTGCTCGGCGTCAAGCCCTTTCAAGTGCCGGAGCTGATCGCCGAGATTCGTCCGGCGCTGACCAAGGACAAGACGCTGATCTCCTTTGCGGCCTCGGTCAAGACGCGCGCAATCGAAGAGGCTGCCGGGCTTGAGATCGCCGTGATTCGCGCCATGCCTAACACGCCGTCGGCGCTGGGAGCTGGCGCGGCCGCTCTCTGCCGCGGGCGCTTCGTCAAGCCGGAACAGATGGAGATGGCCCAGCGCATCTTCGAGACCGTCGGCCGCACCGTCACGGTGGACGAGAAGCACATGGACGCGGTGACCGGACTCTCGGCCTCCGGACCGGCTTACATCTACATCATCATTGAGGCCCTGGCCGAGGCGGGCGTCAAAGTCGGACTCTCCCGCGACATCGCCACGCAACTGGCTGCGCAAACCACTCTGGGCGCAGCGAAGATGGTGCTTGAAACCGGCTACCATCCGGCCATGCTCAAGGACGCCGTAACCACCCCCGCCGGCTGCACCATCGACGGCATTCTGGAACTTGAAGAGGGCGGCCTGCGCGTCACGCTCATCAAGGCCGTGATGCGCGCCACCCAACGGGCCAAGGAACTGGCTGCGGGATAAGATCGCTCCCTGATTTCTAGTCTCCCAGGTCCCAGAGTCGGGACCTGGGGCACCCGCTGAAAAGTTAGCTCAATCCATTGCCCATTCAACGCCCAACCTGGCTGCCCTCTTATCTGCCGGAACTCGACGGCCTGCGCGGCCTGGCGATTCTGGGAGTGGTGGTCTATCACTGCCAACCTCTGCTGAAAGGCAGCTGGCTCTATCCCGCCGCGCTGTGGGGATGGGTGGGAGTCGATCTCTTCTTCGTTCTCTCCGGCTTTCTGATAACCATGAATCTGTTGGCGGCGCGGGAGAAGCCCCGTTACTTCCACAACTTCCATGCGCGCAGGGCGCTGCGCATCTGGCCGGTGTATGTGCTGGTGCTGGTCGTCGTCTATCTGAATTCGGAGTGGTTCATCGGCCCAAAGCCGCTTGACGCGATCAAGTCCGCTCCGTGGCTGGCGTACATATTCTTCGTCCAGAATCTCTTTCATCTCCAGTTGCCACCGGCACTCGGACCGACCTGGGCACTGGCCGTGGAGGAGCAGTATTACTTCTTTTGGGCGCCTCTGGTGCGCTTTCTTCGCAAGCCATGGATGCTGGCGGCGGTCTTGTCCTGCGCCTTCTGCGGCTCGCCGCTGCTGCGCCACATGAATCCGCATTGTTTGTGGGGGCTTCCCACGCACACGCTGATTAAACTTGACGGAATCGCTCTGGGCAGCCTGATGGCGCTCGGGCTGTGCAGGATTCAATTGAGCCGCCGGATCTGGCTCTGGATCGGTCTGGGCGCGTTTGCGGCGGGCATCGCAGCGGCGGCCACGATCGCCGGAGGAACCGCGATGCTCGACTCGGCGCTGACCGTGGGATTCGGTGGCGCTATTCTCGCAGCCGCTGCGTCGACCGGATCCCGAAATCCGCTGAACCTTGTGCTGAGCCGCGGACCGCTGGCCTTTTATGGCCGCATCAGCTATGGCCTATACATGATTCATATCATCGTCTTCATCTACTTCGGCTGGTTCGATCTGTACATGAGACCCTACGGCGCGGTCGGCAATCTGACCGTCGTGGCTTTTCGGCTTGCCGTTTCCACCGCGGCGGCCGCCGCCCTCTGGTATGGCTTCGAATCGCAAATCCTCAAGCTGAAACGCTATTTTTAACCGTCTCCCAGTGCTTCTCACTCATGGAAGACCTTTTTGCTTTTCCCATCATGTGAACCGGCGTCTCGCCGCGGTGTGACATTAATCACCCATTGCTGCAACCGGCGACTGCTAGGCTCTAAGCTATCAGCGGAACTTCTTTCCTGAGGTGGACTTGTGAGCGAAGCAACGAACAATGCCCCCCTAAGCCCGGAACAGTTGGCAACGATGAACGCCTATTGGCGCGCCGCCAACTACCTCTCCGTCGGCCAGATCTATCTGAAAGACAACCCGCTGCTGGAGCGCCCGCTCACGCTGGATGACGTGAAGCCACGCCTGCTGGGCCACTGGGGCACGACTCCTGGGCTCAACTTCCTCTACGTGCACTGGAATCGCCTGATCCGCGAGCGCGACCTCAACATGCTCTACATCATCGGCCCAGGCCACGGCGGACCCGGCCTCGTCGCCAATACCTATCTCGAAGGCTCGTACTCCGAAATCTATCCTCACATCGAGCAGAATAAGGACGGCATCAAGCGCCTGTTTCGCCAATTCAGCTGGCCCTATGGCATTCCCAGCCACGTTGCGCCTGAGACGCCGGGGTCGATCCACGAGGGCGGCGAGCTGGGCTACTCGCTGGTCCATGCGTATGGAGCGGCCTTCGACAATCCCGACTTGATCGTGGCCTGCGTGGTGGGCGATGGCGAGGCCGAGACTGGCCCACTGGCCACAAGCTGGCATGGCAATAAGTTTCTCAATCCAGCAACCGACGGCGCCGTGCTGCCTATTCTTCACCTGAACGGCTACAAGATCGCCAACCCGACCGTGCTGGCGCGCATCCCTCATGCCGAGCTTGAAGACCTGATGCGCGGCTACGGCTATGAGCCCTTCACCCTGGAGGGCGACGACCCGGAGACGATGCACCAGCAGGCTGCGGCGGTCTTCGATACCATGCTGGACCGCATTGCCGCAATCCAGAAGACAGCCCGCGAAGCCATGGCCAAAGGCGAAACCATCGAGCGCCCGGCGTATCCTATGCTCATCATGCGCACACCCAAGGGCTGGACCGGACCGAAGTTCGTCGACGGCAAGCCGGTCGAGGGCACCTGGCGCGCCCATCAGGTTCCCTTTAGCGAACTGCGCGAAAAGCCGGAGCACATGCGCCTGCTCGAAGACTGGATGCGCAGCTATAAGCCCGAAGAGCTCTTTGACGAAAAAGGCGCCTTCCGCGCCGAGTTTGCCGCGATTGCCCCCAAGGGCCGCCGCCGCATGGGCATGAACGCTCATGCCAACGGCGGCCTGCTGCTGCAGCCGCTGAAGATGCCCAACTTCCGCGATTTTGCGGTCAAGATCGAAGGCCGCGGCCAGAAGGATGTCGAGTCGACGCGGATTCTGGGCCAACTGCTGCACGCCGTCATGGAGGCCAATAAGGCGCAAAAGAACTTCCGCGTCTTCGGCCCGGATGAAACGGCGTCGAACCGTCTTGGCGACGCAATCATCGGAACCGGCAAGGAGTGGATGGAGCAGACGCTGCCGGTGGATGAGAATCTCTCACAGACCGGCCGGGTGGTGGAAGTGCTCAGCGAACACATGTGCCAGGGCTGGCTTGAGGGTTATCTTCTTACCGGCCGCCACGGCTTCTTCAGTTGCTACGAGGCATTCATCCACATTATCGATTCGATGGTCAATCAGCACGCCAAGTGGCTCAAGGTGACGCGCCACATTCCCTGGCGCAAGCCGATCGCCTCGCTGAACTACTTGCTCTCTTCGCTGGTCTGGCGGCAGGATCACAACGGCTTCTCGCACCAGGACCCCGGCTTCATCGACCATCTCGTCAACAAAAAAGCCGAAGTGGTGCGCGTCTATCTCCCTCCCGATGCAAATACGCTGCTTTCCGTCAGCGACCACTGCCTGCGCAGCAAAAACTACATCAACCTCATCGTTGCCGGCAAGCAGCCCGCGCCGCAATGGCTCACCATCGACGAGGCTGTGGCTCACTGCACTACCGGGCTGGGCGTTTGGAAGTGGGCCTCGAACGACGAGGGCAATCCCGATGTGGTGATGGCCTGCTCGGGCGACGTGCCCACGCTGGAGGCGCTGGCCGCTGTCGTTCTGCTGCGCGGGCTTGCTCCCGATCTCAAGGTCAGAGTCGTCAACGTGGTGGATCTGATGGCGCTGCAACCGCCCTCAGAACATCCGCACGGCCTGCCCGATGAGGACTACGACCAGATCTTCCCGCCCAAGACGCCGACGGTATTCGCCTTCCACGGCTATCCGTGGCTGATTCACCGGCTCACCTACCGGCGGCACAACCACGACAACCTTCACGTGCGCGGCTACAAGGAAGAGGGCACAACGACGACGCCCTTCGACATGTGCGTGCTCAATAACATCGACCGCTTCCAGCTTGCGCTGGATGCTATCAAGCGCGTGCCGCGCCTGGCCGCGCAGGCCGACGCGGCTGAACAGTGGTACTCCGAAGCGATTCAGCGGCACAAGCTCTATGTGGCCGAAAACGGCGACGATTTGCCGGAGATCCGCAACTGGCGCTGGCCGAACGACTAACGAACTGGGTATCCCAGGTCTGGATTCTCAGACCTGGGAATCTTTTCCAAATCAATGTTGGATCAACTTTGTAAGTGACAGGAAACTGATCATGAAATTGAGATTGTTTGTGTTTTTGCTTTGTCTCTGCTTTGCCTCAACAGCAATCGCCAAGGAGACCGAGTTACCCGATTCCTGCGGTGATCCGAATACGAAATTCGATGTCACAACCCAGAATAGCGCGACCGCACTGCTTGCGCCTGATGCCGGCAAAGCCTTGATTGTATTTCTCGAACCGAATGAGGAGGCTTGCTTGGGATGCTACACACAAAGATTTGCCATGGACGGCCAATGGGTCGGCGCAACGAAGAAACACTCATACTTTACTTTGCAAGTGGAACCTGGCCAACATCGTTTCTGCTCTACAGGCGTAATGCGGAACACAATAGCGATTCGCTCATTTGAGGTAAAAGCCGGGGGAACCTACTTTCTCCAAGCGAGATGGATTCCTCATGGTAGTAGTGCCACATCCGCTTATGGTGGTCCCATGACCGAGGAAGAGCACAATTCCCAGGTTGTTCCCGGAGGAAAAAGTGCTCTTCTCTATGGTATGACTCTGCTGGATGAGGAGAAAGGCAGATACCTCATCAAAAGCTATGAGGTAGCGGAATTCAAAAAGAAGTAAATCATCCGTCGATTTTGAATTTTAAGTTGCAGGTGCCAGCGTATTCAAACCCTGTACGGTCCCAGGTCCGAAAATCCGGACCTGGGGCACCCGGCTAATTGGAATTGATTTTTGCGAACTCGGCTAACACGCGCTTAGCGCGGCAAACATCGCTAACACTGCTGACTAACTCAGCCCCAACCTCAAAGGATTTTACGAATGTCTTCTTTGCCCGTCCTGGTTTTGAATAGCGGTTCCTCTTCCATCAAGTTTTCTGTCTATGAGGCCGGCGACGGCCAGCGCACCAAGCTCGACGAAGGCGCGGTTGACGGCATCGGCACCGATCTGGGCAAGTTCTGGATCAAGGATGCCGAGGGCAAGAAGCTGGTCGATCAGACTCCGGCCCTGCCCACGCGCGCGGTGGCCTTCAAGCTGGTCGCCGACGCGCTCCACTCCGGCGATTTTCCCGCGCCCGTGGCCATCGGCCATCGCATGGTCTGCGGCGGACCGACGGTTCAGGAAAACCAGCTCATCACTCCTGAATTGATTGATGAGATGGAGCGCTACACGGCCTTTGCGCCGCTGCACACTCCCATCGCCGTCTACATCATGCGCGAGTCGTTGCGCCTATTCCCCGGCGTGCCCAACTTCGTCTGTCTCGACTCCTACTTCCATCGCACCATGCCCGAGGTGGTCACCCACATGCCGATTCCCGAGGAGTATTCCGCGATGGGCGTTCGCCGCTATGGCGCGCATGGAATCTCGTATGAGTCGATCGTCTTCCAGTTGGAACCCACCGTGCCGAAAAAGCTGATCGTCGCCCATCTGGGCAACGGCGCATCCATCTCCGCCATCCGCGATGGAAAGTGCCTCGACACCTCGATGGGCCTCACGCCAACGGGCGGCATTATCAGCGGCACGCGCACGGGCGACATCGATCCCGGCGTGCTCTTGTTTGTTCTGCGCAAAATCGCCGAGACCACCAAGGACTCGACTGAAGCCGCCGACAAGTTAGAGGTCGTCGCCAGCAAAAAGGCGGGCCTGCTTGGAGTCAGCGATCTCTCCAACGACATGCGCGATCTGCGCGACGCCATCAAGGAAGGCAACGCCAAGGCGCGCCTGGCCGTGGACAAGTTCACCTGGACTATCGCCAAGTGGATCGGCAGCTTTGTGGCCGAGTTGAACGGGCTGGATATGCTGGTCTTTACCGGCGGCATCGGCGAAAACGACATCGCTGCGCGCGCCGAGATCTGCGCGGGGCTCAACGCTCTGGGCATTATTCTCGATCCGCAGCGCAACAACGTTCGTGGCGCAGCCGTCATCTCTTCCGAACACTCTCCAGTCACCGTGCGCGTGATTCCCCCGGCAGAGGACCTGATCATCGTCAACCATGTGGTGAGGCTGCTGGGGAAATAGCAGAAAAACCAACGGCCGGTAGCAGCAGGGGCATCCAGGTTTCAGGCGTCTGTTCTACACTGGGGGGTTCCATTCGGAGCCCTTCTTTATGTCTGCTACTTTCGTTCCCGTAACCACTCAGACCCTGCCCTCGCCTGCTCTGCGCCGCTTTGCCTGGGGCGTTTTGGCTTATTTTATCGCCGTCATCTTGTGGGGCACGCTGGTGCGCGCAACCGGCGCGGGGGCCGGCTGCGGCAACCATTGGCCACTCTGCAATGGCACCGTAATGCAGCACTCGGCCAGCGTAGATACGATGATCGAGTTCACGCATCGCGTCACCAGCGGCCTCTCGTTCTTTGCTGTCGTCGGCCTGCTGGCGTGGACCTTTGCCGGCACCGTTCGCGGTCATCTGGCGCGCGCGGCGGCTGTGGCTTCGGTTGTCTTCACGGTGATCGAGGCGATTCTTGGCGCGCTGCTGGTCAAACTGGGACTGACGGCGCAGAGCATGTCGCCGCTGCGGCCCGCTTATCTCGCGCTGCACCTCACCAACACGCTGCTGCTACTCGCCGCACTCACACTCACCGCGCATTTGCTCGGCCGCCGCAAGGCATTTCTGCGCGGCACTGTGCGCATCGTCGCCCCCATTGGCGCTGTTGCCAGCGTGTTGGTAGTGATGGTTGTAGGCGTCACCGGATCGCTGGCCGCGCTCGGCGATACGCTCTTTCCCGAGAGTTCGCTGGGCATGGCGCTGGCCCAGGATTTCTCACCCGCGAGCGGCTGGTTGGTGCGCTGGCGCTGGATGCATCCGACCGTCGCCTTCGTCGCCAGCATCTTCCTGATCTGGCTCCTGGTGCGCGCGGCCCAGCGCAGGACGCACTGGGACAATCGGGGCCTCTCCGCACTGGTGCTCCTGCTGTTGGCGGCGGTTTATGTAATGGGCTTGACGGACGTGATCCTGCTCGCTCCGCTCTGGGTGCAGGTGGCGCACCTGCTCGCCGCGG